>JAAYQX010000003.1 GCA_012519085.1 Clostridiaceae bacterium | reverse complement strand
TGAATACGAGGGTTCGATTCCCTTCACCCGCTCCAGATGCCTTTTTAGCTCAGTAGGTAGAGCGCATCCATGGTAAGGATGAGGTCATCGGTTCGATTCCGATAAAAGGCTCCATTAGGACTCCGGTGTTGATACAATGCCGGAGTCCTTTGACTTCAGTGATCTCATGGTTTTGAGCGGTCTCGTCGAACTTCTCGAAAGGGCGGCAACATGCTCCATATTAGAAGGAACAGGAGTTGATATGACTCTGGAGTAGTCATTGCCTTGTAGTCAGTGCAAAATCAAGCATTAGAAGAATGACGTACGAAGTAAAATTTACCAATCAATTTAAGAAAGATCTTAAACTTGCCAAAAGTAAGGCAAAGACTTGAACAAGCTCTACGACGCCATAGATTTACTAGCAAAATGAGAGCACCTTGAAACAAGGCACAGAGATCATGCTTTGACTGGAAATTATTAATGTAACTATGCGTAAAACTTTTGAAAATTCAAAGTTTTGCGCATACTATGGCTGCGTTAGAAGAATATCTGAATAGTTTTTAATGAAAAAACCGCAATTGCGGAGAAGCAAGGAAGACGATCTTGCTTGCCACCATATTCTCATTAGTGAACTAGTTCACTAATGATAATATCAGTTTTTATAAATCCAAAACCATATAAACCATATTATATATCTTAAATTATATATCCCAAGCTATCATGGAGGATCCTGACATCCAGATTTTTGACGAGCCGATGAATGATTTGGATAAGATTTGAACGTAAGAAAAATAAATTAATGTACTGTCTTATACGAGCGGTTATAATGTTGCCGTTAGACGATCAATACCAGCGATGAAGATTTACTAATGGAAATGAAGCTGATGAATAGAAGATCACGGTGGATTTATGGGCTCATCATTGCTTTGCTTGTGGTTTCTATCATATGGATTATTCCTGCTTATAAGAGAAACCGGGCAGAGAAAGAAGGGAAAAAGCTGTTCCTTACCCCGGTATGTCAGAAAATATATGGCATATCCATAAACTTAAGTAAAGCGCTGGAAAAAGCGGAATGGATTGACGCGGGGATGAGCTGCGCAACAGTGTATCTGAATGAGCTTGCAGATGTATTTTGCGGCGGATTTAGTTGTGGATATCCTGAGTACGCTGATGAAACCAATTTGGAAATGAGTGCTGCTGTAGCGCATGTTCAAGAAGAGCTTATGTCTGTATATTCAAAGCAGACTGATGGAATCCCATTGACGGACGAGGATTATTATTTTTTGCGCGAACTAGAGGTAGCATTCAATGATTTGTGTAACAGCTTAAGTAATGATGATGGTTCTATCAATAAAAAAGCGTTTGATGATGAGTACGTAGCAGAAGTATTCCGTGACTTTAAGGATGCAGTTATAATATTGAAAGCCCCTTAATTTCAACAGTTAATACTAGGATAGGTATTCCGGCAGAGAGAATGTAGAGCCTATCATCCCCTGTTTCCAGTAGAAATTAAATAAGCACTATATGTATTGAGATACTGCTTTAGGGCAAGGCGGCGAGCACACCCTTGATTAGAGTGGCCAGGTCTGCGGCGGCAATGTTTCCGATTTGCTCGACCTGGGAGATAGGTGCGTCTACCGGCAGGATGCCGGAGGCCATATTGGTTAGGACCGAGATGCCTAAGACGGGCAGACCGCAATGAGCAGCTGCCAACACTTCAGGTACCGTTGACATGCCTACGGCATCAGCGCCCAGAGTTCTTAAGGCACGGATTTCGGCGGGTGTTTCAAACTGAGGTCCTGTCATATAAGCATAGACTCCTTCGTGGAGGTTGGCCTTGATAGAGCCGGCTAATTCTTTAGCCAATAAGCGCAGATCAGGGGCGTAGACGCGCGAGACATCGAAGAAACGAGGGCCGAACTCCTCAGGATTGGGTCCCCTGGTCGGCGCTGCACCCATAAAGTTCAGATGATCGGAAATCAACATCAGATCTCCCGGTTGATAAGAGAGGTTGATTGCCCCGGCGGCATTGGTGATAATTACCAATTGCACACCCAGCAATTTGAATAACTGGATCGGTGCGGCGAGCTGCGCAAAAGAATAACCCTCATAGTAGTGAAAACGTCCTGACATACATATGACATCCTGCCCTGCCAGACAGCCGTTAATAAGCAGTCCGGCATGGGCAGGAGCGGTTGATTGCAGGAAGCTCGGTATTTCCCGATAGGGAAACTGAACCGCAGCGGTGATCTCATCTGCCAGGCTACCTAATGCAGTTCCCAGTATAATGCCGATCTTCGGCGGTTTTTTCAGACGGGGGCGAATATAGTCCGCCGCTGTCCGGCAGCATTCCAGCTGCTGTTGATAATTATTCATATGATCTCTACCAATATTGGGCAATGTTCTTATTCGATGTCCCGGCAGTGTGAGTAGTCAAAGCTATGCGGTTCTTTGTCTTGGGCAATATGGCCGATGGCAATGGAAATATGGCAGATGTCATCCGGCTCCAATCCCATCTCTGCGGCCAGATTACCAGGTATATCCGTTTGTAATGCACTAGTGCCGATGCCAATGATGCAGGAACCGAGACCGAGAGAATGTGCAGCTAAGGCCAGATTTTGCACTGCGATGCCGGCATTCAAGTAGGCATATTTGCTGGCTTTGGAATAGATAAAGACTACCAAGGGGGCATCATAGAAAACGCTTTTGGCTCCGCGCTCTTTCATGCGGTTAATAAAGTCCTGCCTACTTTCTTCATGCATTAGAGCCAGAACTTTTTGATTGATTTTTTCCAACACATCCTTATTGGTAACAAAGATAAAGCGGTTTTCCTGTCTGTTCATAGCGGTTGGCGCCGCCAGAGCGGCATTCTTAAGGGCAGCCAGCTGATCATAATCCAGTGGTTGATCTGTAAAAGAACGGGTCGAGCTGCGATCCAGTATTGTAGCTAGTGTTTCATTCATTGTTAATCCTCCTTTGTAGTTACATCAAATTAAGTATCAGTGTCTTTAATCTCATTATACTAAATACTCATCTAAACAGGTATTTAGTCACAATGGGTTCTCTGCCGGTTCTTTGATCTTCAAACCATTCGTACCATGAGATTCCTATCATTGAGCCGGACAGACCCCAGATATTATCCCAACCTTTGTTCTGCAATGCTCTGATAGCATTGTAGGCGCGGAGTGAAGAACGGCAGTACAAATAGACGGGTCGATCTTTTGGTACTTCGTCCATGCGGTCGCGCAGCTGAGAGAGAGGCAGATTGATCGCATTTTTGAGATGACCGGCGGCAAATTCTCTCGGTCCTCTAACGTCAATGATATAGGCATTTGATTCAACCAGTTCCCTGGCAGCACTGACAGGTACGAATTTGTAGTCGCCTTGGAGAGAGTTTAGACCGATATAACCGGCGAAATTGACTGAATCGCGGGCGGTGGAAAAGGGAGGTGCATAACAGAGTTCGAGGTCTTTCAGATGTTCCAGTGTCGGATTGAACTTGAGCATAGCGGCGATCACGTCGCAGCGCTTGACAACATCTCCCTTACCGATGCATTGAGCACCCAGGATGCGGCCGCTTGGTACTTCATAGAGCACTTTAAGATGCTGATCCTGAGCATTTGGCATCAAGCTGACCGCATCTTTCATAAACAGATATACAAAGTCATAGTCGATAGCCAGCTTTTGTCTTCGAATAGCGTTCTCGGTGAGACCGGTTGAGGCAGCATTATAGTCAAAGACTTTGATACAGGAAGAGCCGATATAGCCGGTGTTATTTGTCACACGTCCGTAGATATGATCAGCTGCGGCGCGAGCCTGCTTGAGTGCCGGTCCTGCCAGGGCTAGCGGTCCGGTTGATCCCGTAAGATGATAGGGCACCTCGATGACATCACCAATCGCATAAATATCTGCATCTGATGTCAGATAATTGGCATCGACCTTGATCGCTTTGCGATCCGTCAGCTCAAGCCCGGCCTGTTCAGCCAGATCGGATAGTGGCCTCACACCGGCAGCCAATACCACGGCATCGGCGGGTAACTTGGTGCCGGATCGTAATACTACATGTCCATCGGCAAAGGCATCAGCAGCTTCATTGACATACAGCTTTACCCCGTGGTCAACCATTTCCTTATGCAATATCTGGACCATGTCAAAGTCCAGAGTGGTTAGTATTTGGGGTGCAAATTCGACCAACGAGACATTGAGTCCCCTCATTTTGAGATTTTCCGCAGCTTCTACGCCAATGAATCCACCCCCGATTACCACGACATCTGTGGCCTGTTTTTCGATCAGATATTTATTCAGTGAGTCTACATCCTCGACATTGCGGACTGTGAAATAAGGTATCTGATCCAGATCTTTGATGGGCGGAATTGAGACTTTGGCTCCCGGAGACAGGATCAGTTTGTCATAAGTTTCCCGATAAACCGTACCGGTTTCCAAAACCCTGACTTCAACCTCCTTATTGTTGCGGTCAATACCAATAACCTCATGCCGTACACGAGCATCGATATTATAAGAAGTTTTTAGCGAAGGCGGATCCATTAGGACCAGCATCTCGCTGCGCGGGATTAGACCGCTGAGGTGATAGGGCAGCGAACAATTAGAAAAAGAAACATTAAAGCCTTTTTCAAAAACAATAATTTCTGCATCTTCATCTAACCTGCGGATCCTTGCCGCAGCAGACATACCGCCGGCTACACCGCCGACAATTAATATTTTTTTGCTCATAATATTGTCCTCCATCTCTAAAAGGCATAGATAGCAAGTAAAAGCTTGCCGGATTATTATTAGTTACTAATTAGTATGTATAATCGCTGCATATTATTTTGAACCATGTGTTACTTATTGTTTATACTATAAAAAGTAGAGGATTTGAAATGATGGAACAAAATGAAATAGATAGCAGGACGAAACCGGAAATCAAAGATAGTTATCAGATCAATGATCTGCGGAATTTATTGGCTTTTTTACGCTCACCGCAGGGCTGTCCCTGGGATCGGATTCAAACCCACGATAGCATTAAGCACAATTTGATTGAAGAAGCCTATGAAGTCGTTGATGCCATTCAGTCCGGAAATAGTGACAGCCTGAAAGACGAGCTGGGCGATCTCTTGATGCAGGTAGTGTTCCACGCCAGGATGGCTGAGGAGCGCGGCGAGTTTGATTTTGATGATGTTGTTACTGCGGTTTCGCAGAAGCTGATCTCCAGACATACTCATATTTTCGGTGATGATACTGCTGCGAATCCTGAGCAAGTCTTGCAGACTTGGGAAGAGAATAAAAAGATTGAAAAAGGTCTTCACAGTCAAACAGACGTATTATGCGATGTTCCCAGAACTCTACCGGCCTTGACTCGTGCTTTTAAGGTACAAAAAAAAGCGGCGCAGGTAGGCTTTGACTGGCCGGACAGTAGTGGTTCCAAAGCTAAAATCTTTGAGGAGTTAGATGAGATCCAAGAACAGATTGATCTTGCTCAGGTACGACTTAAAGCGGAGAATATCGACGGAAATACCGTGCAGCAAAGAGAAATTGAGCGAGAAGCCGGCGACCTATTGTTTGCGGTAGTGAATTATTTACGCTCTCTTAAAGTTGAACCGGAGTTGGCACTTAACCTTAGTACAGACAATTTTATTCGTAGATTTGCCCAAATGGAAGCGCTGGCTGCAGCTAGCGATACTGAGCTGGACGAACTGTCCCTGACTGAGCTGGACGCTCTCTGGAATCAGGCTAAACAGATACTGGGACAGACGGACGGAACAGAGAGTAAATCAAATGACAAAGAGGAAAACAAAAATGAGAGTAGATAAATATCTGAAAGTGGCACGGATAGTAAAAAGACGAACAGTTGCCAATGAGATGGCTGCTGCGGGCAGAGTTAGTGTCAACGGTAGGAAAGCTAAGCCGAGTACGGAAATTGCCATCGGCGATATTATTGAGATCGGCTTTGGCGAAAGACAAACCAGAATAAGAGTAAGAGATATACGGCCTGCGGTCAAGAAAGAAGAAGCGGAACAACTTTATGAGCTCCTTAACTGAAGAGGAAGGCCATATCTACTGCCTCAGAGCGATTATTACAATTTAGTTACTTAGGCATAAAAGCCCGTTTTTTCAAGCTTTTTTGGCGTTTTTATTCAGACAATTTTAAAATTTGACTGGACAAACCGAACAAACTCCGTTTACAATAAAGCCCACGACAGCAAGAGTAATGATGTAATGTCAGCAGGAGGTCTTGTGTCAGTGGCTAACATGCGTTCAACTGACAATCTAAAAGCCAAAATGTCAAGAGCCGCCTTGATGAGGATGGTTTTTGCGGGGGCATTGATCATTATTCTGGCGGTTTGTTTTACGATTTTTGTTTCACAGGAACGGGAAAATAGCAGATTGCAGCGCAAGCATGAGGAACTGCAGGCTATTAAAGCCGAATTGGAGGCTCAGAAGTATGAGCTGGAGCAGCTCCTTAGTATTGCAGGCACACCGGAATATATTGAGCGCATTGCCCGGGATAATCTGGGTATGGTAGCTCCGGAAGATATTATTATCCAGGACAAATAACAAAATATCCGGTCTGATGGTGACATTAGACCGGTACTGCCGGGATAACGCCTTCGATAACAGACAGGCGTTAGATATCTTGTCTGCCGATAAAAGCCCTCATTAGAGTGACTTCATCGGCGTATTCCAGGTCGCTGCCCATAGGTATGCCGTGAGCCAGGCGGGTGGTTTTGATGCCGGTACCCTTCAGAAGTCTGGCAATATAGAGGGCTGTGGCCTCGCCTTCTACAGTTGGATTGGTTGCCAGGATCACTTCTGTGATCTGATCTGATTCCTGTAGTCTGATTAGTAACTCTTTGAGTTTGATTTGTTCCGGGCCGATGTCCTGCATGGGCGAGATAGCGCCGTGCAGCACATGATATAGACCGTTATATTCCTGGATCCTTTCCAGTGAGGCGATGTCTCGAGGACTTTCGACTACGCAGATTCTGGTGCGGTCACGCTGAGTTGAGGAGCATATCTCACAAGGGTCAGTCTCTGTTAGGTCACAGCAGATGGGACAGAGATGAATCTGATCTCTGGCATTACTGATGGCAGCGGACAGTTCGCGGGCAAACTCGTCGTCCTGACCCAAAATGTAGTAGGCGAGACGCTGAGAACCTTTGCGACCGATGCCCGGGAGCTTGCCCAGGGCTGAAATCAGCCGACTGATTGCTGGCGGAAAGTGTCTGGACATATTCTAGAAACCGGGGAAGCCAAGACCTGCGCCGCCGGTGACCTGGGACATTCTGGCTTCAATCTTGCTATCCAGATCTCTCATGGCCTCGTTTACGGCTGCGGTGACCAGGTCTTGCAGCATTTCCGGATCTTCCGGATCAATGACTTCCGGGGCCAGTTCGAGTGAGATGATCTGATGATCGGCTCCCACAGTTACTGTGACGAAGCCGCCGCCTACGGTAGCTTCTCCTGTCATCTCCGCAGTTTCCTGTTGGGCCTTTTCCAGCTCGCGCTGCATTTTTTGTGCTTGTTGCATCAGTTGGTTCATATTGCCGCCGGCACCAAAGCCGCCTTTACCCCGCGGCATTCCTCTTCTTGACATCTTATTCCTCCACTTCTAAGGGTACATCCGTTTCTCGACATACTTTCCTGATGCGGCTCAGCCACTCAGGTTCTGCGGTTGCACCGGTTTTTGCTGTATTATCGTTGTTAATTCTGGTAATGATCGTGACAGGTTGTTTCATCTCTTCCGAAACCAGTCTGCTGAGAATACGGACTGCATCCGGCATGCTGCAGCGTTCGTACTGAGATTGCATACTGCTGTCAAAGCTCAGGTACCAATTTGTTCCATCATAACTGACATGTGAAGATCGTGCCATAATCAGGATATCTATATGCCCCAGTTCGATCAGCTGATCCAGGATATGTTGCCAGCTGTTGATTAGCTGATCGTGTTCCATTACACCTTCCCTTACTATAGGGTCTTCTGCCGGATCTTCGGCTATAAGATCTTCTGCAGGATCTTCGGCTATAAGATCTTCTGCAGAATCTTCATCTACAGAATCGTCTACAGGATCGTATGCATGAGCTTCGCCATTTGTTGCCGGGACTGTCTGCTCTCTATCCGGTTCCTCTCTTGGACTAGGTATCGGTTCTTCGCTAGGTGTCGGCGCAAACTCCACACTGTCTTTTGCCACCGGCATCGCCGGATCTTCGTCGACCGTTCCCGGAGTTTCACCTTTTGCAGATACTGTCTCGGGATCAATGACGGAGGGTATTTCTTCAGGCTCAGGTACGGTCTGTGCCGGCTCGATCTCAGAGATATCCGGTTCAGAGACACCGGATGTTATTGGAACGCCTTCGTCAACGGTTAAAGGATCTTCTGCGCAAGTTGTCTGAGGAATCTCACCCATCAGGCGCATCAGGCCGATTTCGAGACTCATACGCAGATCAGGGCTCCAACGCAGTTCACCGAGCAGCGCAGATAAACCCTGAATCAAGGTGATCAGTGATTTGCGGTCGATCAGCCCGGCCAGGCGGCGCAAGTCGCGCATTGTGCGGCCGGTAACCTGGATCATTTCTTCCGGTCGAGAGGTGATCTGACAGATCAGAACATTGCGCAGGTAGCGGGCGATATCAATAACTGACTGGACCAAGTCGCGCCCGGACATCATGAGCTGAGAGATCAGGGGCAGGAGACGATCAACGCGCTTGAGGAGCAGGGCCTCCGCCAGCTCCGCCATGAACTCATCATCCATCAGACCGACCAGATCAAGCAAAGCATCGCGCGTAATCTGCCCCTCAATACCTGTGCTTGCCTGATCCAGCAGAGAAATGGCATCGCGCAGAGTGCCTTCAGCCAGATGAGCCATTGTTCTCAGCGCATCATCAGTCACATCGATCTGATAATTGTCAGCGATTAAGCGCAGACGTTCTGTTACCTCATCTAGCGGTATACGGCGGAAATCATAGCGTTGACAGCGGGAGATAATGGTAGCCGGGATACGGTGCGGCTCGGTTGTAGCAAGGATAAAGATGGCATGTGCGGGCGGCTCTTCCAGCGTTTTAAGCAGAGCGTTGAAAGCACCGCCGGACAGCATATGAGCCTCGTCGATAATATACACTTTGTAGCGAGCTGTGACCGGAGCGAAAAGAACTTCATCAGCCATGCGCCGGATATTGTCGACACTATTGTGTGACGCGGCATCCATCTCTACAACGTCTAGCAGAGAGCCATCGTTAATTGCGTTACAGATGGCGCATTGGTTGCAGGGATTGCCGTTCCGGATGTCTAAGCAGTTAACCGCCTTAGCATAGATACGGGCAAGGGAAGTCTTGCCTGTGCCTCTGGTGCCTGTGAAGAGATAAGCATGTCCGACCTCACCTTTGACTATGCTTTGCCGTAAGGGAAATACCACCTGTTCCTGGGCTACGACTTCATCAAAGTTCTGGGGTCTCCATTCCCGATAATATGCAATTCTGGCCATTATGAGTCTCCCTTCTGGAACAAACGCCGCATCTGGGCTGCAGTTGAGGCTGGCACCCCCGCGGCACCTACGGTTTACCGCTTACCGCTGCTTCCTTCCAGACCTGACGGGGTTCACGGGCCGCATCGCACGGGACCCGCGATCAACTGCAGGCCAGTTACGGCGTTAGACTATAATTGTAGCATATTTGAGGTCCGGCTGACGAGGAAACTAGAACTCGTCGGTCCGAAAGCTCATATCCTCGTCGGTTACCGGACTGGTCTTGACAAGAGCCTTGTCTTTCCATCTGCCCCGCTTGAAAAAGATGGCAATCAGTATCGTGCCCATGAACCAGGTCAGTACCAATGAGCCAAAAGTGGAGATCGGCCGGCCATGCGGCCATTCAGCCGACTTGGTCAGGTGAGCAATCAGATAGGCCATCGGCACACGGAAAACAATATTGTTGAAAATTGTAATCCACATCGGTGTTAAAGTATCGCCCGCCCCTCTCATCACGCCACTCAAAACCTGAGTAATGGCAAAAGCGATATACCCGACAGTCAGTACCAGCATCATAGAATATGCCAGTTCCACATTAGCCTCTGTCTTAGTGAATAGACGCATGACATTCTTACCGAAAACGACCAGAAGCCCGGTCAGCGTGATGGTCGTCACGAGGGCAACAGCCAATCCTTGTTTAACGCCCTGCTTTAGCCGATGCATCTTGCCGGCGCCTACATTCTGTCCTGTGAATGTGGCCATTGCGATGCCAAAGGTGAAGTTTGGCAGCATGGCGAATCCGTCAACCCGGATTACCATCGTCGAGATATCTGCAATATTGATCTGATTAGTCAGGCTTTGCACAAAGAGCATGGAGAGAGCAAATATACCGTGCATGATGCCGGAGGGAATGCCCAGGCGGAACAGATCTTTACTGGTTTTCCAATCCGGCTTCGCAGTTTGGAAAGAAAAGTCAAAATCCTGGTAACGACTCAGTCTCAAAAGCGTCAATGCGGCAGAGACATACTGGCTGATGACAGTTGCAATAGCAACTCCCGCCACTCCGAGACCAAGCTCTCTGACAAAGTAGAGATCGAGCACGATATTCAGCATTGTGGCGATCAGCACAAATACCAGCGAGCTGATACTATCACCTAAACCGCGCAGAATTCCGGCCAGAATATTATAAAAAGCCAAACCATGAACACCCCAGAAGTAGATCGTTAGATAATCTTTGCTCCAACTGATATAACTATCAGGGGTTCTGGTCAGCTTTAGCAAAGGCTCAGTAATAAAAAGACCAAGAATTAGCAAAGCAGTGCTGATGATTACCGTCCAGATGAGGGCTGTATTGATCGACTTCGATAGATTAACTCGGTCTTTAGCACCATAGTACTGACTAACCATAATACTACTGCCGGTTCCTATCATGGTGAAAAAGATGATAAGCAGATGCAATACCGGCGCTGAACTGCCGATTGCTTTTAGGGCGTTATCACCAACAAATTGTCCGACTACGATACTGTCAACAGTACTGTACATCTGCTGGGCGATATTACCGATCAGCAGGGGCACGCTGAAATAAAGAATTTTTTTCCAGGGCGTTCCTATCGTCATATCCTGTTTGCCGAATAATGTCTTAAGCAATAATCAATTTCACCCCTTCTCAATCTGATCAACTTCTGAATCTGCTTAAAAAGCATAACATAACTAAGTCTGGTTTAACTACGATTCGACACAATTTTTGACCGCACAATGTGCACATAAACAATGCTTTATAAGTTAAATAATATGGCAAAATGCCAGTCTTTTGGTACTCGTTTGACCTTTGCAATAAATGTTTATAAAATCGAAAGAATTCGATAATAAAAGCTTGTACTTAATAAAAATACACCTAAATAAGATACTAGCTATTATCGAACAGTACAATAACACAGGAGGTCAATTGTATGAGAAAGTCTAAAACTAAAAAATCCGTATCAGTTCTGCTGGTGTTAATGGCGATTATTATGCTGCTGACATCCTGCGGGAAAACCGAAACGAAGACTACTGAGCCGGCGGCTGATGGTACGGAAGCAGATGCTGCCGTTGCCACAGATGCTGCTGCTGAGACAGATGCTGCTGCTGAGACAGATGGTGCTGCTGAAACAGATGGTGAAACGCCCGCGGGAGATACGATTAAAATTGGCGGCCTGGCACCGCTAACCGGCCCGGTATCGGTTTACGGTATTGCTGCTGATAATGGTGCACAGCTGGCCATCAAAGAAGTTAACGCCAATGGCGGTGTGCTGGGTAAACAAATTGAATACATCGTCTACGATGAGAAGGGTGAGCCGGTTGAAGCAACCAATGCCTATAACCGTCTCGTCAACGAAGATAAAGTTATTGCTCTGATTGGTGACGTAACCTCCGGTCCCTCCATCGCAGTGGCTCAAAGAGCGGTACTGGATAATCTGCCTATGATCACACCAACAGGAACCTCTGCCGACATCACTGCGCAAGGACCGAACGTTTTCCGCGCTTGCTTTATTGATGAGAACCAAGGCTCCTTGATGGGAACTTTCATGGCTGAAAATCTAAAGCTGAAGAAAGCTGCCGTGCTGTACGATGTCTCAGATCCTTATGCTCAGGGTTTGAATGACGCTTTTACTGCTAAGTGCAAAGATCTGGGGATCGAAGTTGTTACAACCGAGATCTATAACGCAGGCGACACCGATTTCAAGACCCAGTTGACCAAGATTTTGGCAGCTGAGCCGGAAGCGCTCTATGTCCCCAACTACTATAACGATAATATTATGATTGTCCGTCAAGCTAAGCAGATCGGCCTGGATGTTCCTTTCCTCGGTGGCGATGGCTGGGATGGCATACTGAGTGAAAATGTAATCGGCGCGGATAAGAATGACGCTGACGGATCTTATTTCACCAATCACTATGCGGCGGACGATCCTGCAGAAAAACTGCAGAATTTCCTCGCAGCTTATCGCGAAGAATATGGTGTGGAAGCGATTTCATTCTCCGCTCTTGGTTATGATGCGGCTATGATGATGGTCCAGGCTATTGAAACAGCCGGATCGACAGATTCCGCAGCCATAGTAGACGCCCTGAAAAATATAGAATATGAGGGCGTTACCGGCGATATTACTTTTGATGAAAACAATAACCCGATTAAAACTGTGTCGATCATCTTGATCAAGGACGGAGCTTATACGCTCTTCACCAAGATGAAAAGTGGCGAGTAGTCTGAACGGGTAAAGTTAAGACTGGTTCATAACGAACCATAATTAAAAATTAGTTTTTTCGAAGTCATGAGCCAGGCAGGCGACAAACCTCTTGGTTCATGACTTTGTCCTTAATTAGAGGAAGTTAGCTGTAAAGCTGAAAGCTGAGATCAATATGACATATTTCATGATGCAGTTCCTGAACGGTTTACAAATAGGATCGATCTATGCCCTGATTGCTTTGGGCTATACCATGGTCTACGGTATCATCAAGCTAATTAATTTCGCCCATGGTGAAATTATTATGACAGCTGCCTACTTTATCTATTTCTTTATGACTAAATGGCAGTTGTCCTTTCTGCTATCTACAGTTTTGGCAACCTTATTATCGGTTGTCATTGGTGTCCTAATCGAAAGAATTGCTTATAGACGCCTGCGCAATGCTTCCCGGCTGTCCGCACTGATTACGGCCATTGCTATCAGCCTATTTCTGCAGACACTCTATATGATACTGTTTACCCCCGACCCCCGAGCTTTCCCAATGACTGCAACCAGATTCCCGGTCTTAAAACTGGGCAAGATCATTTTCAGTTCCTGGACTTTGATCACAATCGTAACTGCCGTAATTGTGATGATCCTGCTTCAACTCTTTGTTTCCCGACATAAGGCAGGCAAAGCCATGCTGGTAGTATCAGAAGATCTTAAAGGTTCCTATCTGATGGGGATCAAAGTTAACCGGATCGTAGCTATGACTTTTGCGATCGGTTCTGCCCTGGCGGGTATTGCCGCCGCACTCTACATAGTTTCTTATCCGCAGATTACTCCCTATATGGGGTCACTGCCGGGCATCAAAGCATTTATTGCTGCGGTGCTGGGAGGCATTGGCCTGATACCGGGAGCAATGTTAGGAGGATTCCTGCTGGGTCTGGTCGAGACCATGACCAAAGCTTATATGCCATCACAGTTGACACAGCTTTCAGAGGGAGTTGTCTTTATAATTCTAATCCTGGTCTTGCTGCTGAAACCGGCTGGTCTCTTAGGCAAGAGCGAGAGTGAGAAAGTGTAGGGGGCGGAAATGACAAAATCAAAATTCTTATCCTATGTAGTCAATCTGATAGCGGCAGCGGCAGTTTTCCTAGCTTTCCATCTACTGTTCAGTGGCGGAGTTGTCAGCCGCAGTTACCGCGATCTCTTTACCCTTGGCTGCATCTACAGCATCGCCGCCGTATCACTGAACCTCTCAACCGGCTTATTGGGTGAACTCTGCCTCGGTCATGCCGGATTTATGTCCGTGGGGGCCTATACCTCTGCCCTGATAACTATTTCTTTCGATAAGCCCGGGGACATGCCTATCCTGCTGTTGTCATTAGTTATCGGTGGTTTGCTGGCCGCTCTTTCCGGCATTATCGTCGGTATTCCCGCCTTGCGCCTGCGCGGTGATTATCTGGCCATTACAACTCTGGCTTTTGGTGAGATTGTCAAAGTTATAGTGCGTGCCCTGAAAATCACAGGCGGCGGTCAGCCAATGACCGGTATCTCTCTGACCACAAATTACACTTTGAGTTATTGGATTTTAATTATTACCATTATCATCATTTATACTCTGATTCGTTCCCGCCACGGCAGAGCGATCCTCTCGATCAGAGAAGACGATATCGCTGCTGAGGCTTCAGGAGTTGCGGTTACACGTTATAAACTGTTGGCGTTCTCCCTATCCGCCTTTTTTGCCGGTGTTGCGGGCGGGCTGTACGCTCATTATCAGGGCGTCCTGGAACCTCAGTTTTTTGACTACAATCAATCTATAAACTTTATGGTTATGGTTGTACTGGGAGGTATCGGTTCCCTGACCGGTTCGGTCATTTCAGCTTTCTTCCTGACCTTGTTACCGGAGATTTTGAGGGGCCTGGCGGTCTACCGCACATTGATTTATTCTGTCGTGCTGGTCTTACTGATGCTATATCGTCCGGAAGGTCTGCTGGGACAGAAAGAATTGTCGCAGCGTCTCTTTGCCAGATTGTTGGGCAGGAATGGGCTGAGAACATCGCCACAATCGGGTGTGGGTGGCAGCAGTGCCAGCCCGCAGGAAAATATACCGGTCAGCGGTACTGCTGAACGCAAGGCTGACAGTGCAGTCAGTGACAGATTAGGTACATCAACCGGGGCTCCGGAAGAAGCTCTTGAGCGCAAATGGAAAGGGAGGAGATAAGATGGCACTGCTGGAAATTAAAGATTTAACCTTGCGCTTCGGTGGACTTACTGCTGTCGACAATGTTAGTTTCTCCGTGGAAGACAAAAGCATTACCGGTCTGATCGGTCAAAACGGTGCCGGTAAGACGACAGTCTTTAATCTGTTGACCTATGTCTATCAACCAAATAGTGGTCAGATTTTTCTGGATGGCAAGGAGATGAAAGGCAAGAAGCCTCATCAGGCTGTAACCCAGGGTCTAACGCGCACCTTTCAAAATATCCGTCTCTTCCGCAATATGCCGGTCATAGACAATGTAAAGGTGGGTTGCCTACAACAAGGTAAGTATTCCGTTGCCTCAGGAATTTTCCGTCTCCCCTCCTATTGGAAAGAAGAAAAAGAAACACATAATAAAGCACTTGAATTGCTGGATGTCTTTGATTTGGTACCTTATGCCGATCATTATGCGGCGAGTTTGCCTTATGGTCAGCAGCGCAAGTTGGAGATCTGCCGTGCCCTGGCGACCAAGCCACGCGTCCTGTTGCTGGATGAGCCGGCCGCAGGCATGAATCCGTCTGAAACAGAAGAGCTGATGAGTACGATCGACCGCATCAGACAGTACTTTGAAATTGCGGTCCTGCTGATTGAACATGATATGAAATTGGTGATGGGTATTTGTGAAAAGATTGTGGTCTTGAACTACGGCTGTGTCATTGCAGAGGGAACACCGGAAGAAATCAAGAATAACGAAGAAGTCATCAACGCCTATCTGGGATATGAGGTCTGATTATGAGTACATTATTTGCGATTAGAGATCTCCATATTTTTTACGGTTCGATCCATGCCGTCAAGGGGATTAACCTGGAAATTAAAGAAGAAGGTGAATTGGTTTCCTTGATCGGTGCCAACGGTGCCGGTAAAACCACGATTATGCATTGCATCTCCGGTCTTCTCCGACCTAGACAAGGTCAGATCCTCTTTAAGGAATACGACCTGCTGAAAGTAAAGCCTGAGAATATCTTGGAGACCGGTTTGGCTCAAGTGCCCGAAGGCCGCCGTATTTTTACCCGCCTGACGGTTGAGGACAATCTGGAGATGGGAGCCTATACCAGGCACAAAAAGTCTGAAATCAAAGCTGATATGGAAAAAATCTTTCAGCGTTTCCCGCGCTTGGCAGAAAGAAGACGCCAGCCGGCAGGCACTCTCTCCGGTGGTGAACAGCAGATGCTGGCCATTGCCAGAGCCATGATGTCCAGGCCTAAGTTGCTGTTAATGGACGAACCCTCTATGGGACTTGCTCCTCTACTTGTCCGGGAAGTATTTGATCTGATTCAGGAGATGCGAAGTGAGGGTACGACGATTCTCTTGGTGGAACAAAATGCCAGGATGGCCTTAAGTATTGCTGACAGGGCTTATGTTCTGGAAACAGGCAGGATTGTCCATGAGGGAGTAGCCAGCGAAATGCTGCATGACGAACGTATCCGAGAGGCTTATCTGGGCTCTTGATCGCTTCTTGACCGAAAGTGAACAAAAGTGAACTAGTTCAAGTTTTTTCACAATAGTTCATTATTTTGCGAAATCAAGTACACAAAAAACTACTACAATGAGCCCGTAAGTAAACCTTACATACAACACCTCTTCATACGTCTCCTCAGAAAAGAGCCTCCAACCAGGGCTCTTTTCGCTCTTTGCAGCCTTTTTTCACAAAGAAGCACATCTTTTCTTCCTCTATCCCAATTATTCAACATCAAGGAAACGGCCGATGCCGCTGGATCAGAATAAATCTTTCCCCCCAATTATTCAACACTGCTTGCTATAATTATTGTCAGGAACCTTTTTCCCGTTCCTGCCGTCTAAATGGTGAAAGACGCAAAGCTGGAAACAGAAGCTACGCAAAACCGATACAAAGCTACATAAAACCGGTACAGAAATAAATATAAAGCCAAGCTAGCGTCAAACAGTGACCGATCCAGTACTTAAAGGGGGAATTAAAAATGAAAAGAATGAGTATTATTGCCCTGATCCTAGTTATAATCCTGACCCTGGTTTCTTGTGGTCAATCGGTAATGGAAATAAAACATACGGCTACCGGCCCGGCAGGTCAGACTGAGATTGATATTGATATCACCAAAGCCGAAAGAACAGAATGGGAAGGAGAGGCTGGCCTGATAGATGAACCTTATATGATCGCTGATTACGACATGCCGCCGTACTATCCGGAACCCCAGTGGAACACGGAAGAATACCAAGTTTTTACCGAGAATCGAATCATAAATACGCAAGAGCAGAGATTTTCAACCTTTGCGGCGGATGTTGATACCGCTTCATACGCCAATGTCAGACGACAGATCCTCAACGAGCGGGTGTGGCCGTATCTGGATTCAGTGCGGGTTGAAGAAATGGTCAATTATTTTTCTTACGATTATGCTTATCCGACCGGTACTGACCCGGTAGCGATCACTACCGAGATGATCGACACACCTTGGAACAAAAACAGCAAACTATTGCTGGTAGGCCTCAAAGCTCGTGAGCTGGACAATTCCGGACGCAAGCCGTCAAATCTGGTGTTCCTGATCGATGTTTCCGGCTCCATGGACAGCCCGGACAAACTGCAACTGGTTAAGCGCTCATTCCATTTGTTGACGGAAAATCTGACGGAAAATGATCGCATCTCAATCGTAATCTATGCCAGCAGTGATAAAATTATTTGCAATGGCGTCAGCGGAGAAGATAAAGCCAAGATCATCCGCTATATTGAGGATCTTGAAGCCGGCGGCGCTACCTTTGCTTCTCAGGGGATCAATACAGCTTATCAATTGGCGCAGGAAAATTTCATCCCCAACGGAAACAACCGCATTATCTTAGCTACAGACGGCGACTTCAATATCGGTGTTACTTCGGATGGAGATCTGAAACGATTGGTGGAAGAAAACCGTAAGTTAGGAATCTCCGTCACCACACTTGGCTTCGGCTGCGGTAATCTCAAGGACAGCAAATTGGAAATTCTGGCCGACCATGGCAATGGCAGTTATCACTATATCGATTCGATTCTGGAAGCACGCAAGGTCCTGGTCGAAGAAATCGGTTCTACTCTGGAGATGGTGGCCAAGGATGTCAAGCTGCAGCTGGAATTCAATCCTCAGCAAGTGATCGGCTATCGGCAGATCGGATATGAAACCAGGCAGCTAAACCGCGAGGACTTCGCCGACGACACCAAGGACGGCGGTGAAATGGGCGCCGGCCATACGGTCACGGCTCTCTATGAACTCTATCTGCCCGGAGCAGAGGAATTCGTGCCTAAAGTCGATCCGGGCCGCTATGGTCAGACAGATTCCGATTCCGATCCCGCCAGCGCACCACATGCTGATGAATTGCTGACAGTCAATGTACGTTATAAAGATCCTGAAGGCGAAACCAGCCAACTGATCAGTACACCCGTGACCGCAAGCGTTTTCTCAGATCAGCCCTCAGATAATATGCGTTTGGCTTACAGCGTTGCTGCCTTCGCAGGCATATTAAGACAATCCCAGTACTTCGGTACTTACGGGCCGCAGGATGTGGCTGCGGAGCTTTCACAGCTCGATACCAAAGACGGACGTATTTCCGAGCTGCTGCAATTGGTAGAAGGCGTGCAGGATCTGGACCCGGATACTATACCTGTTGAGGAATGATATTCATTGCGAATTTGGGATTAAGCTCTTGCCGCAGACTACCGCGCCTGCCTAAAGGCTGACCCGCGAGCCGACAAAAATACCCGAAATACCTGATTACCGGATCGGGGCAGATTAGCTCAATTGACGCAGCTTTTCTGCCCTGATTCTATTGACTTCAAACAGGACGCGTTCCAGATCGATAAAGGTCGCGCTGCCATCACGGTACAATACCTGCCCGTCAACCATGGTCAGAACAACATCCGCACTCTGTCCGCTGCAAAATACATTTGCTGCCAAATCATAGACCGGCTGCAGATGCGGCCTAGCCAGATTAAGCACGAAGAGATCGGCTCTGGCTCCGACTTCAAGACTGCCGCAATCGCACCGCCCCTGTGCCTTGGCACCATTGCTGCTGACTATGGGCAGAATATCCGTCGCAACCATCAAAGAGGGATCGCGGTTTACACCTTTTGCCAGCAGTATCGCCAGCGAGATTTCCTCGATCATATTTAGATTATTATTGGAAGCCGCCCCATCAGTACCAATCGT
Source organism: Clostridiaceae bacterium (assembly GCA_012519085.1). GTDB lineage: Bacteria > Bacillota > Clostridia > Saccharofermentanales > DTU023 > UBA1046. Next base: position 3,512 of record JAAYQX010000003.1, on the reverse strand, counting down.
AACCGCCACTCCGTGGCGAAGGAAATTCGCCACAGAAGCGATACCACTGCCGAGCTTCAGATTAGAAGAAGGACAATGGGCGATAGTTACCTCTCGTTCGCGCAGCAACTCGAGATCCTGATCCTCCAGATAGACACCATGCGCCGCTACGGTCGGTTGATCAAAGAAGCCGAACGAATCCAGATATGCTGCCGGCGTCAGACCCTGATGCCTCTGTTTGCACTCCTCATGTTCTTTTTGCGTTTCAGAGAGATGAACCTGCAACTGCAGGTTTTGTTCCTTAGCCCACGCCACCACATCACGGACTACTCGCTCACTCGAAGTATATTCGGCATGCAGACCCGCCTCGGCAATAATCCGTCCTTCCGTAGTCGCACAGTCCTTGATCAGCTGCTCCACCTCGAGATAGGCTATATCCCGGCGGATATCCGTATTGTCATCGCCGGTCAGAGGATTATTCAGGTTGGCCTTGATGCCCGACTCCAGTACCGCCTGAAAGATACCATCCAGACGCATATACATATCGCTGAAAGATACCACGCCTGAAGCCAGCATCTCGTACACACCGAGCAAAGTCCCCCAGTACATATCCTCCGCATCCATCAAAGCCTCAAAGGGGTACATCTTCTCTTCCAGCCAGCGTTGCAGCGGCAGACCCTCGCCATAGCCGCGCAGCAGCGTCATCGGCACATGACAATGCATATTGTACAGCCCGGGCAAGAGCACCTTATCCTTACCGTCATAAACCTCACCGCCCTCCACCAGTTCGGCCGGCGGGGGCTGACTATCCAGCCAGACAATGCTATTGCCGGCGGTGGCCAGATACATATGCTCCCAAGACTGCCCCAGATGATCAATCACGCTGATATCACTAAATAACATCTCAATTCTCCTCAGTAATCTATTGCCAAGCTACACTATAAAATGTTCAAACGAAGGCGCTTACCAAATCCGTTTCGGCCCCGTTCAGCCCTCCGGAGCAGGCTCAGTTGCGGCTGCAGTCGGTTCCGCAGTCGGCGCCGGGGTCGGCGTCGGCACAATAGGCGCCGGGATCTCCGGTGTCGGTGTCGGCGTAGGTTTAGGCGCTTTATGTAAAGTGCAGGTTGAATTCGGGAAATTCGGTTTAGTCCGATCAAAAAGCTCAGTCGCAGTCGAACGGCAATAAGGGCTGCTGAGCAAACCGGTGTCAGTACAGACAGTGCGTGAGACGACATTATCCGGTTTTTCAAACTCTTTAGGCGCTTTATTGCTGTGGATCTGTTCCATTACATCTTTCCAGATGCCCATGCCATTGTAATGATCAATATCGGGCACAGAGGTGCGTCTGCCGTTATTATTGTCGTAACCGTACCAAATTGCCCCGGTATAATAAGGCGTAAAGCCGCAAAACCAGGTATCGATCATATTGTCAGTCGTACCGGTTTTGCCCGCCGAGACCTGATGCTCCAGCTGCGAGTTTTTGAACCAAAAGACATTCTCGACAGCATCTTGCATAATATCTGTCATAATGTAGGCCGTTTCCGGGGAAAATACCTGACGGATCACAGGTTTATTCTCCAACAGCACACGGCCGTCCGCATCCAAGACTTGCGTATACATATAGGGCTCAATATAAATACCTTGATTGGCAAAAGTGCTGAAAGCACCGGCCATATCATAAGTAGTAACCCCCTGGCTTAAGGCGCCCAGAGCACCGGCAGGCTGGGTTTCCTCTCTTCTGTCTATCCCCAGAGCTCTGAGAAAAGAGAGTCCGACCTGCGGCGTCAGCAAGTTGACATAAGTATCCACAGCAATAGTATTTACCGAGTACTTCAAGGCCTCGCGTACCGTGGTCGCACCGCTATATTTTCTGGTCACGTTCTGCGGCCATTCTTTATCAGGATTTTGCGGATCGAGATGTTTCGGTTCGTCCATCAGGACGGATCCGGCAGTGACGACACCGGTCTCTATAGCAGGTCCATAGATTAGGATCGGTTTAATAGCGGAGCCCGGTTGACGTACAGCTTGAGTCGCCCTGTTAAAACCCATATGAGTAGTCTTTTCACCATAACCGCCGTAGAGTCCCAGCACCTGTCCCCGCTGCGCCGGCATATTCGAGATGACAGTCATAGCTGCCTGTGGCGGTTCCGGAATGTCGGGCAAAGCATCGGGATTGTTAGAGAACAACTCGACTTTGCAGAAGGATCTGGTCAGCGCATCTTGTACCCAAGGATCCATTGTAGTCTTAATCCTCAGACCATATTGATAAACTGCCAGATTAGCCAGCTCAGCGGAATAACCGCGGCGCAGTTGCAAGTCCTTTATCACCTGTCTGACTACTGCATCGACAAAGTAATTGTTCACTTGATTAGATTTTTGCTCCGGATCCACTGTGGCAAAAATGAGCTCTTCATTTAAAGCGTTTTCGTGCTCGGCTTTAGAGATCATGCCCAGATCAAACATATTTTGCAAGACAATGCGCATGCGTCTTTGAGCATTGCGGCGTCCTGATTCCGTACGGGGATTATAGACGGAGGGCAGATTGGGGATACCGGCCAGGAAAGCTGATTCTGCCAGCGAAAGCTGCGAGATATCCTTGCCGAAATAGGCCTTGGATGCGGCCTGAACTCCCACATATTTATTGGCCATCGGCACCAGATTGCAATATAGCTCCATGATTTCATCTTTGGTTTTGATTTTTTGGAGCTCAATCGCCCGGTACCATTCCTGTACTTTGCGCTGGGCTGATTCTTCGCGGGCGCCGGACAGCATTTTGACGACTTGCTGCGTTATAGTCGAGCCGCCGTGCGTCGGCGTTCCGGCATTGGCGATCATACTGAGAACAGCACTGCCGATCCGCCTGGGATCGATGCCGCGATGGGTTTCATAGCGTTCGTCCTCGATAGCGATGAAGGCATCATCCAGCCAAGTCGGCTTAATCTTGGCCATCTGCACATATTCACGCTCAAAATTATTGGCGCCGGTAAAGCGGGCCAGTTCTTTACCGTTGCGGTCATAAACAACAGTGGCTTCATTTGTGCTGCGCAGATTTACAACTTCGACCGGTGTTACCGTAGCGATATAGCCGCTCAGCATGCCGAAACCTATCCCGCCCAGGAGAAAAGCAATCAGAACAATTATAACCAGAGCTGAGAACAGCAGATGCTTCAAAGCATTGCCAATCACTTGAAAGACAGAAACCATGCCGGCATGGCGCGTAGGTTTACCTGAAACCCGGCGCCGCAAATCCTTTTTGGCAACCCGCATTCGCCGCGAGAAAACCTTCTCTGCGGCGGATAGAGATTTTTGTGCGCCGGAATTTTGGCGCCCGGATGGTTTCATGGACTGAGCAAAACGTTTTGACTTTTGCCGGCGATCAGATCCCGGAGCAGCAATGTTTTGCCGGTTGCCCTGTGCTTGTTGTCCTGCTTGCTGTGCCGATTTTTGGTCCAATCCCGAGCTTTTTATCGGTTCGTCTTTCATCTCATTTACATTCCAGTATCGATTCTGAGCCGGTCTGCCTATAGTTCCTG
>JAAYQX010000015.1 GCA_012519085.1 Clostridiaceae bacterium | reverse complement strand
TGAGCAGGTTCTCATGGGGCGCATGACCGGATTCGTATTTGTGGAGCCTGAAGATTATGCTGAGGGTAGGGCCGAGCAGGAGGGCGGACAGCACAGTGCCGATGCCGACTTGACCGCCCATGAGATAGCCAATTACTACGGCGGAGACTTCCATGGCCACACGGATGATACCGACGTCCAGCTTGGTTGCCCGCTGTAGGAGCAGCATGACGCCGTCGCGGGGACCGGCCCCTAAGTGTTGGGTCAAATAGAAATACATGCCATAGGCAAAGGCTAGTGTTCCTAAAAGTAGCAATACGTATTTAAGGATTATCGAATCCGGTGTGCTGATTAGGCCCAGATCGATAATCACATCAGTAAAGAGCCCGATGAAGATCATATTTAAGATAGTTGCCAGCCCGGGCACAACCTTGAAGGCAGAACTGATTGCGATCAGTAGCAGGCCGAAAGCCTGGGTCGCTTGACCCAAGGTCATTCCGGTTTGGATAGAGATTCCCTGGTGCAGTACACCCCAAGGGTTTAAACCCATATCCGAATATAGGAACAGAACACTTCCGAGAGCGACCAGAAAGAAACCCAGCATTTCCCAGATCAGCTTTTTACCGTACTCCAGAAAAAGATTCTTTTTACCATTCATTGATTATTTCCGGTTCCCCTGACCGATATTTTCGACGCGGAGAATGCAGCATTCGTCACCATCCAGGAGGTTTTTATCGTGGAAGCAGCGCAAATCCGCATTATAGCCTTCATATTTGGCTTGGTCTACGAAGCAGTATAAACGCCCCCATTTTTCAAAGTCCAGTTTTTTCCAGGTGGCGGCGAAGGGGCAATATAATGTCTTGCCATCTTTGATATCCCAACCGACTGAGGGCAGGTCATTGCCCAGATTATAGTTTTCCAATGTGGCTTCTTGGCCCAAGGCTTCAACATTTGCTCGGTTGTTTAAGCCGCATGCGGTCCCATATTCCAGGATAATCTTATGAACTAATTCCTCCGCTCTTTCTTCGCCGACTTCAGCAATAATATTCTTTACCATGTGGTAATAGAGCATGGCCAGTCTTTCCGCCATGATCCGAACGTCAAGCAGATGTCTGTCTTCAGTTTTCTTATTATCCATAATTCACCTCACTCAAAATTAATAATCTATTCTTAAATTTAGCGTAAAACGATGGGCAGAGAAATCAGCCTTTCATATATAGCTCCGGCTTCCTCATTTGCAACCAAGGGATCTCTTTGCGCTTGTTAGATACTTCATCTAAGGACAGCTCCGTCATAAAAGCACCCTCTTGCTCCAGATAATTATGAATTTCCAGACCGCTCGGGTGTACGACCAATGAGTTACCGCAGTATTCAGCTTTATTTGTAGCGCCGATTCTATTCGCCCCGATCACATAGATTTGATTCTCACAGGCTCTGGCCCGGCACATCAGGGTCCAGCTATAATCATATGGTTTGACCCAAGCGCTGATATAGATAATGGCATCGGCACCTTGAAGAACTAAGCTGCGTGCTAATTCCGGGAAACCGGCATCAGCACAAATAGCGATACCGATGCGCCAGTCCTTAATTGTGATTAAGTCCAAGTCCGTGCCCGGCGTAAATAGTTCGGATTCTGAGCCCCAGAGATGCATTTTTCTGTAGACAAGCAATTCTTGACCCCCATTATCCAGGCACAAGGCAGAATCGTAGTATACCCCTGCCTCTTTCTCCACAAAGCCGGCCACGATGGCGGTGTTTAGCTCCCGGGCTAAATCAGAATAAAATGCTCTGATTCTAGCGAAGTCAGCCTGTGATAAAGTTTTAACATAATCAAAATTATAGCCTTCGACGGCGATTTCAGGAATTATGATCAGGTCAGGCTGTTCTGCTTTTAAAGTCAGGGCTTGAGTTCGGATTTTTTCCAAATTGAAGTCAATGTTGTTTTCAATCAGGTCAAGCTGCAAGATAGCTGCACGAAGTTTATTATTGGTCATAATTCATTTACCTCCGGTTTTCGTTTACAAACAATTAGTATCCTAAGTAGCGCAGTAAGATTAAAAGCTATACCAGTATTATAAAGCATTCAATATGATTAATGGTATTCTCTACGGGTGCATTATTTTAAGGGATTTTAAAGGCATTGCCGAATAGATTTGCGCTGGCAGAAAGCATGTGTTAATATTGTCAATGCGGCAAAAATGAACGCTTAGCCGGAGGTTTGGATAATGTATACTTTGACCATTATAATAGCAGTCGTGGACGTACTTGTTTGCATTGCGTTGGTAGCGCTGGTTATCATGCAGGAAGGAGACACAGGCGGCCTGGGTACAATTAGCGGCGGTGGCTCGGATACCTTCTTCAGCAAGTCCAAAGGGCGTACCAAAGAAGTTATGCTCAAGAAGCTGACCACCGGGGTGGCAATCCTATTTGCAGTTCTGACTGTGGTTTTGTATTTGCTGGCCGGCCGCGGCGGCTAAGGACGATCGTATTAATTTTCTGTTTGCATCAATTTATAGAAGAAGCGCACCAGCGCTTCTTTTTATGTGTAAGATATTGAATATAAAATGCGAAAGCAGTAATTATGGATATAGATAATAGCTCATATTATGTGGGTGTTCTGCGGGAACATGGTGTTGACGGCATTGTTATTCTTGATCGCCGTGATCCTGAGCTGGGCAAGGAGATTATTGTTAAAAGACGCTATCTCAAAGGTGCTCCCTTTGGTTTGAAGGTGGTTGTCGAATATCTGTATCGGCAAAAAGATAATTATTATGGCAAGATTATCGAGGTGCTGGGCAATCCGGCACAACCCGATGTGGCCACTCTGGCCATTGTCCGCCACTATGGTTTGGCAGAGAATTTCCCACCGGCTGTGCTGCAAGCTGCGAAGGCGATACCCGATGAACTTGATTCTGAGACGATTGAGCGGGAGCTGGCAGAGGGGCGGATCGACCACCGAGAGCAGCAGGTGATCACAATTGACGGCCTTGATGCCAAGGATCTAGATGATGCCATCTATTTGGAGACAAGAGACGGGCAGTATCATCTATGGGTACATATTGCCGATGTCAGTCATTATGTGAGGCCGGGGACAGCTCTGGATACCGAAGCTATGCAAAGAGGCAATAGTGTCTATCTGCCCAATCTGGTGCTGCCGATGTTGCCGCCACAGATTTCCAACGGGATTGCCAGCTTGCATCCGGGGGTTGACCGTTTGACAGTCACTTGTCGTCTGCGGATCGAGCGGGATGGCAAAGTGACAGACGGCGAGGTTTACCCCAGTCTCATTAACAGCTGTGCCAGACTAAGTTACGAAGAAGTCGAACCTGTGCTTAAGGGTCACGCTGAGCTTCAAGCCGACAGACCGGAAAGCCTGAAAACAATGCTATTTGCAATGCGAGAATGTGCTTTAGCCTTGCGTTGCAAAAGAAAGCGGCGCGGAGCATTAGAGTTTGAATTCCCTGAGACAAAGATCGAGATTGATGACACAGGCAGGCCGATAGAGGTCAGTCGGGAGGAAATAGGCATTTCCAATCAAATCATTGAGGAATTTATGATTGCAGCCAATGAGTATATTGCTGCCCTCACTGATAAGCATCAATTGCCGGCTATCTACCGGGTACACGAGACACCGGATCCGGATAAATTACAGCAGTTTGAACATCTGTCCGTCCTCTTGGGTTTGAATTTCCGCATCAGCCCTGAACCTGAGCCGGCGGAGATCGCTGAGATTTTGGCCGAACTCAAGGGTAAGACTTATGAGCCGACGCTGTCTGCGGTTCTGCTGCGCGCGATGGCCAAGGCTAAATACTCGGTCGATAATAGCGGCCATTTTGCTCTGGCGGCCAAGGATTATCTGCACTTTACCGCCCCGATCCGGCGTTATGCCGATTTAGTCACACATAGATCATTGAAGATGCTGGGACAGAGAAAGACCAAGGTCAGCCGCTATAGGTTGATCGAGATTGCTAAGCATATCTCCGCCACCGAGAGAAATGCCGAGGCTGCCGAGCGAGACAATCGGACCTATCTGATTGCTCTTTATCTATCCGATCAGATCGGTACTGAATATGAGGGTGTCATTTCTTCTATCAGTTCCTCAGCCCTATATGTTCAGTTGGAAAATACGGCTGAAGGTGCTATTATGTATCGCTCACTGCCTGATTATTACAGTTATCTGGAGCAGGAGCTGGCCGCACGCAATGAACGAACCGGTGAGATGGTGCGATTGGGAGATAAGGTACGAGTGAAGCTGGTGGAGGTTGACCTCAATCTGCTGCAAATTACCTTTGAGCTTTTGCGTCATGACAGCGGTACCGGTGTTGCTGGCGGAAAGGGCGATGCTGCGGTAGGCAAGCAGAGAACAAAAACTGCCCAGCCCTCTGCCGCTAGGACGGCTAAAAGACGTAAAAATCGCCGTACAGCAGGAACCAAAAGTAAGAAGTGCAGTAGTCGCAGGGACAGGCAAAGCAGAGGATCCGGCTCAGGTCTGACCAGGAGTCAGAGAGCAAAAATAGCCAGGCGCGAAAGGCAAAGGGCAGAGCGTCAGAGAATAAAGGACAGTCTGAAGAAAGAAAGATACTAAATTACCTGTATTCACAGAGAAGTAGTATAATAGACAATCTAAAAGGTAAGGAAAGGTACTAAATTAGGAAGCTGTATATGGCTGATCACAAGAAACTTACATTTATGGTGCGTTCACTGGGCTGTAAAACCAATCAATACGAAAAGGATGTTATAGCTGCTCAGATGCGGAAAATTGGTCTGGAGCAGGTCGAGGAGGGGGGAGCGGATGTTTTTATCCTCAATACCTGTGCGGTGACCGCAGAAGCCAGTCGAAAATCGCGTCAAATTCTCAGGCAGCTGAGAAAGTATAATCCACAGGCCGTTGCGATTGCCATGGGTTGTGAAAGCGAGCTATTTGATCTGACGCCTTGGGCCGATATCTGTGTCGGTACTGCGGGGCGCAACAGTATCTGCCAACGGCTGATCGATCTGCTGGATGCGAATGGTAAGGCCAACCTATTCAGTCAGGAGAGCAGAGCCTATGCTGAAAAGCTAGCCCGGCAGGCTGCAGTTGATCAAGACAATTGCAGTTTCGAGGAACCTTTCGCCAGTGTGATACCGTCTGAAACCAGAGCGCAGCTTAAGATCTGCGACGGTTGCAATAACCGCTGTGCTTATTGTGCAATCCGTCTGGCCAGAAGTCAGGTGCGCAGCCGTAACTTAGAGAGCATTCTGCAAGAGGCCGCAGATTATGTACAGCAGGGGATCAGAGAAATTGTTCTGACCGGTATTGAGATCTGCTCCTATGGTGATGACTTCCCGCCGGGGAGTCCCGATCTGACTGTTGTTCTGAAGGAGCTAAATAAAATTGACGGTTTATACCGGATCCGTCTGTCTTCGCTTGATCCGGCCCGGATTGATCGCAAATTTATCGAGACGATCGCGCATTTGGAGAAGCTATGTGCTCATTTCCATCTGTCCTTGCAGAGCGGCAGTGATGCGGTTCTGCAGCGGATGGGCAGGAAGTACAATACAAGTCAGTATCTAAAGGTTGTCCGGGACTTGCGGGCGATTTGGCCGGATGCCGGTTTCACTACCGATATTATCTGTGGCTTTCCGGGAGAAACTGAACCAGAATTTGAGGAGACCTACGACTTCTGCCAGACAGTCGGTTTTCAGAAATTGCATGTCTTCCCCTATTCGAGAAGACCGGGAACAAAGGCCGCTTCACTGCCCAATCAGGTTCCTTTTCCGATCAAGAAGCAGCGCAGCGTGAAATTGCTGGAGTTGTCGGAGGAAATGGCTGCCGAGCAATGCAGCCTTAGAATCGGTACCGATGCCAGTGTTCTCTTAGAGCGCAAGGTTGCGCCCGGCATCGGCGAGGGCTATACCAGGACGTATCTGCCCTGTATTTTCCGGCTGCCCAATTCAGGTCAGAAAGCTCAGGCGGGCGATCTGTTCTTGGTTAGGTTGGGAAAATGTGATGGAGGCATTTTATCCGGTGTGGGTTTGCATTCTGACGGGTAAGATACGGCATTAATAAATTGAAAAAGGGCGCCAATTTGCTCAGAAAATGTTATGCTTAAAGGACTGGAGGTGGGGCCCATGATCAGTTCAGAGACGAATCAATTTGAAATCGGTCAAGACAGACGTCACACAGCTTATGAGATTATGTCTGAGGTGATGACTGCGCTGGAAGAGAAAGGTTATAATCCGATCAATCAGATGGTCGGCTATTTCCTGTCCGGTGATCCTACTTATATTACAAATCACAATGGCGCCAGAGGCGTAATCAGGCGGATGGAGCGCGATGAACTGCTGGAGGTTATTTTGCGCGATTATGTCGAACGCCTGTAGCGGATATCAATCGGCAATCTGACTTAATGTCGGCAACTTCCTTGGAACTGAAGCGCTTGGGTGGAACCGGGCTCCTGTTGTCTGTGCTGGGTATGGGTACTCTGACTGTTTCGCCGGCGCAGAATAATTTGTCACCGGCAGCGGCGGGTGAGATTCTGGCGTATGCAGTAAGACGAGGAATCAACTGGCTGGACACGGCTCATCTTTATAATAATTATGCACAGATCCGGGCGGCCTTGGACAGGCTGTCCGTTCCCCCTTTGATTATGACGAAGACATATGCCTATGAGGCCGAGCAGGTCAGTCGTGATTTTAACTATGCTCGTAGGGAGCTGGGATTGGACGAGCTGACAGCACTTATGCTGCATGAGCAGGAGAGTCCGCTTACTCTGGCCGGTCATGTGGAGGCCTTTGAGGCGTTGTTGCAGCTACGGGAGCGCGGGCTGATTCAGGCGGTGGGGATTTCTACACATTCGGTCTCAGTTGTCGAGAGCTTAGTCCGGGTGCGGTCCGATTCGTCTGATCTTTCTATTCCTGAGATCTATCGGGAGGCGGATTTTGTCTTCGCCTTACTGAATCAGACCGGAATTGGTCTTTTGGACGGAAGTTGGCAGGAAATGGAGCGGGCTGCCCGGGCTGCGGAGCGCTCGGGTCTTGGTGTCTTGGGCATGAAGCTTTTTGCCGGCGGCCATCTGCTGTCACAGCGTGTACAGGCGGTGCAGGCAGCATTGAGTTTAGATTTCGTCACCTCTTGGTCTGTGGGTATGGGTACCAAGACAGAGATAGATATCAATCTGGACTGGTTTTGCGGCAGAGAGCCGGATCAGAAAAGTCTTGAATTGACAGCGTCCCAGCCGCGTCGCCTGGTGATTGAGGACTGGTGTGTTGGCTGTGGTAATTGTGTATCGCGCTGCAGGAGTGGGGCATTATATCTGCAGAGGGGCAGGGCAGAGGTTGATCATAGCAAATGCATCTTGTGCAGCTATTGTGCTGCCAGTTGTCCTTATTATGCGATTAAGATTTGGTGACAGCCGGAGCAGGGGAGATGGCAATGAACGATATGGGCAGAAGCATGGGTATAGATTATGGTAGCAGGCGAGTTGGCATCGCCCTCAGTGACCCCCTGGGTATCTTGGCCAGCGGTTTGGAAACCATTCAGCGCCGGGGAGAAGATGATTTGGCTGTAATCCGCCGTATAGTGGAGCTCTGCGCGGCTCATGAGGTTAAACAAATTATTCTGGGCTTGCCGCGACGGACGGACGGTAAGAGTGGGGAGGCCGAACAAAGTGCCCGTGATTTTGCTGCCGGACTGGCCGAGGCGACCGGACTGGAAGTGATCTTTGCCGATGAGCGTTATACCACAGTTATGGCCGGTCGCATTATGCAGGAAGCAGGAATTAAGCGTGGGAAGAGACGCGAGCTTGTCGATCAGATAGCTGCCGAAATTATTTTACAGGACTGGCTGGATCAGAAGCGTAAAAAGCAAAATTTATAGCAAATCAGGGTGTAAATTTCCACGGTGTCACATAAGGGCTCTATTAGTTATTATTGTCTATTTACAATCTGACATGTGATATACTTGCTATGTTGAATAAAACAGATTTTTTGGAGGTTAACTATGCTCTCTACTAAAAATATTTATTATGCAGCAGCTGACGAAGATGGTTTTGAGCCGGGACTTGGCGATGAGCTATTTTCTGATGACGGTGCGATTGTTGTGATGGAAGATACTGAAACCGGCGAAGAATATTACTTCGAGATGGTTGACCAGTTTGAGTTTGAAGATAAAGTCTATTGTGTTTTGGTGACTACGACCGACGATGATGAGGAGGATGACTACGGTGAGTGGGTCATTACCCAGATCGTCGAGGATCCCGATACCGGCGAGGTCTCTCTGATGAGCCTTGATGATGATGAAAATGATCGGGTCTATGAGGAATACGATCGACTTCTGGATGAATATGCTGAGACGGAAGAAGACTACGAAGAAGACGAGAGCTGCGAAACAGACGACTAGGACTAAAAGCGAGCACTCTGCGGCAGCCGATGCGACAGCTGTTGAAGCTGGCCATGATGAAGTACTGGCAGTTTTAGTCGATGATAAACGTGGCCGGGAATACTATGTGTCGATGATTGATTCGTTTCAGATCAGAGGTCGCTCTTATACCGTCATGTATAATTTTGAGCCGGATGTTGGCACGCATCCGGAGCCTGAATTAGTCATCATGCGCAATTATCAAGATAAAAACGGCGATCCGGTCTATGTTTCCATCCGCAGTCGCAAGGAATTAGATGAAGCCTTTGACGAGTTTTTCAGCCGTTATGAGCAATCGCTGTAAGGGCCTGACTGTAGCGGCAAGGTTGTAATTACCGGTTCGACTGCCGTTTAAATATGTCAGATGTTTTAGTGGCCGGAAATTATTGCCGTTTCTTAGTGGCTGAGGTGATTCTTTGTCTTTGATCGATCTGAATAAAACACCGCTTGAGGACGGGGATACCGTCCTCAAATCAAAATACCCCCGTGCTGATGTCTTAACTGTAGCGGCACCATTACTCTTTATGCTGCTACATGCCTTATTTCTAAATCTGGCGGCAATGGGGATCGTGGTAATCTATACTTTCGTCCAAGGTATTCCCTTTTCTCTTCTTTCCAGTCAGGAGGCCATCGAGCGCTTATTTCTTGATGCCCAGGCGCAGAACTGGGCGTCAGTACTGTTGGGGCTGGTTATGGTGCCAGTCTATAGTCTCTATCTGAAATATCGGGGGCGCAAGTATCCTGAAGTAGTTTTGCTGGAGCGGGTGCCGCGGAGATATTGGCTGGCCGCTTTCTCCGCTATTATGGGCTCTCTCGGCCTGACCATGATCTGGATCGGCATTTTGATCCATTTGGCACAGTCGAATGCCTGGCTGCAGACACAATACGATACCTATATCACGGCAATTCAAACTCTGATCCAGCCGGAGGGATATCTCTGGCTGGAGATTCTGGCTGTGGTGATTATGATTCCCATTGCCGAAGAATTGCTGTTCAGGGGTATTTTGCAAGGCGAAATCCGCCGGGTTGCCCCTGCCTGGTTAGCGGTTTTGCTTTCTGCTGTTGCTTTTGCTCTCTTTCATCTCATGCCTTTTCAGATTGCTTTCGTGATCTTGCCCGGGCTGGTTCTAGCCCTAGTCTACGAGCTAACCCGCAACCTGCTAATCCCAATCTTTATGCATATGGTATATAACTTTTTCGGCAGCGGCATCTTTGCCAGATTATTCGGCTTGCCTGAGGATAATCTGACCTTGTTCTGGATTGAGATAGTCTTCATCTTCATTGGCCTCTTTATGTTGATCAGGCTGATTGGGGAGTATCGCTATCGACGGAAACAGGTGTAAGCATGTTTGCGGAGATTGATTACAGATGGCGTAAAAGAATTTTGATTACCACTGTAATCAGCTTGCTGCTGATTATTTTAACTGCTTTCCTGATTATCCGCAGTGTTCTGCTATTCTATACCGAAGACAAAGCCAGAGTGTTTGAACTGAGCCGCAATTTTGCCGGCGATCCGGTAGCTGCTTTTGGCATCAATCTTGAAACTGTAAGTTCCGGTAATATTATCCGTTATGGTGGCTTTGAACCTGAAGTGTTGCAAAATCAGTTCACAGTTACGGCCGGTACGGAAAATAGCTTTGTCATCCCCTCGGTTGCGATCGGCGATACCGTTCGCAGCAGCAAAGACTATTATGAAGGGGCCGATATCCGAATCTATAGCCAGTCGCAGGATAGATTTGAGCTGCGCCATGAGGCTAGGATTACAAATTTTTCCGCCGGTCAACTCTTGAATTTCAGGCAGATCCTTGTGCCGGCGGAGATGCCGACTGATGTGGTGCTCCATGATGCTGCTGCTTATGAAGGTACCATCATGCTGGTCGGCGATCAGGGCATAATTCTGGAGATCACCCGTGATGGCGAAACCAGACTAAATCATCTCGACACAACCTCACGACTGACGGCAGTTGCCGGAAGTGCTGCTGGCTGGATTACGGTTGCCGATGACGGCAGCTACTATCTTTCCTCTGATGGCCGTAACTGGCAGCGAGAGCGGATTGCTAATATCTCTTTTAATGATATTATCTCGCTTACTGCAGACGGCAAAGCGGATTATCTGGCCTGTGCCGACGATGGTAAATTATATCGTATCGGCTACAGCGGATTTGAGGAAATCAATCTGGATCTACATAATGACCTCAATGCTATTGCGATTTATGGCGAGCGGATTGTGCTGGCGGCCAGCAACGGTCTAATTTTGTCCGGTGATCTTGACCTTCAGTTTCGGCCGGTTGAAAACTTAAACTCGTCACATAACTGGCTGTCGATAGCTGCCGGTACGGAGGGTTTTGTCAGCTGTGGTACTCAGGGGGGGATGGCTTATTCGGCGGACGGTTTGAATTTTGAATTGATCAAGCCCGATGTCCTGGCAGAAGTCTATGGAGTGAACCCGATTGCAGATCAGTCAGAACATGAAAGTATTATCTGGCCGGCCCTGGTCAATTGTACCTGGTTGACCGACCAAGCTGTTCTGTTCCAGACGGCGTCCGGTCAATCCTGGCTGTCAGAAGCACCGGGGGAGTCCTTGCTTGTCAGTCCCTATTTTAAGGGCGGTGGCAGCGTCAATTTTATTAATACTCTCCCCGGGGGGCGCATTCTTTCCGTCTATGAGAACAGCTCGCTGGAGATGGCCAATCTGTCTGATATTGTGACTTTTGCACCTGCTCTGGACAAGGGTGAGGTGCAGTCCGGGGATATGATTTTGCTGGAGAAAGTATCCCTGCCGCCGGCTTTTGGTCAAGCCGGTACCGACTCGGAAGCTGTACCTGAGCCTGAGTCACAAGAGGTGATATCTAAAGACGGATCCGTGCCCGGCATCTGGTATGTGTCAGGCGGTTCTGAACTTACGATGCAACAAGTTGCTGCCGACAGTCCCCGCGAGCTGGGCCGCGGCTGTGTCCGCTTGTCCAATGTCGCAGCGGACGGAGCGGAGGAAATGGCTAACGAGCTCTTGATTGGATCATCGGGGCAGGTGGTTAATTCAATCTATAATCGCATGCCGGTCTGGCTGGATTCCCGACTCGCCCAAAAGCTGGATCTGAAGCAGAGTGGCGGTCTGACAGAGTCATTCTATCGTTTGGAAGTCTATTTGCGCCAGGAAGGTCTGAATAACAATAGTGTTGTAGCCTGGCTGTCCGGTCTGCAAGTTGATACCAGTCATACGGTTCATAAGCTGGGCAACGACTGGGAAAGACATCAGTTTATCTTTGTACTGGGTCGGCACAGCACTGACAGTGAAGTCTGGCTTAATATCGGTTTTGCCGGGAAGGGCACTCTCTGGCTGGATCAGATTTGGTTCGGCAGTGCCGGCGATGAACCGGTATCGTTGCCTACTACATTGATCGAACAAATAGGACAGATCGAGCCGGAGGTCGTGCGTTTTGGCTTTGTGCCAATCGGCGCTCCGGGGCAAGGCAACCACAGTTGGCTCCTGCCTGAGGGTACCGGATTGCGCATAAGCGCCTTCGCTGAAGCAACTGCGGTTACAGACAATGTTACAGACCACTATCATCCGGCACAGGTAAGTGAAGTACATAATCTGAGTGCAGCGCTCAAGCTGTCCCAACAAGTAGGCGCCGATCCTTGGCTGGTGGTTGATGCCATGGCTACGGATGCTGAAATATTGCATCTGGTTGAATTTTTGGCCGGCTCGCACAGCAGTGATTTCGGCCGCTTGCGTTCACAGCAGGGGGCAGTGGGGCGCTGGAGTGATCAGTTTAATCTGTTATATCTGGAGATCTGTGATCCGACCGATGTGTTCACAAATGATACTTCGCGCACTACCTATGTTAATCATGTAATTGATACTCTGCTGTCGGCATCAGATTATAGTCATCTGGAGAATAAGCTGATCGTCATCGATGGCATGAATTATGATGGGCAGATACTGGCTTCTAAAGCTGATTACCATGCCGGAATTCTGACAGGTACAGATGTCATCAATAATGTCGGCCAACTCACTACAACTTGGTCGGAATTTTTGCGCAATGTACCTACCAGACGCGTATTGGCCGGCACTAATGCACCGGAGATGATTAAAAGCTTCAGCTGGAGCAGTTATGGTGAATCACTGCGGCTGGCTGATTATGCCGCGCTGGTCTTTGGTGAAGCGGGAGGAAGAATCAATCTGGTTTTAATTGACGGCGAACAGATGGACTCTGAAGTTGCGGCCAGGATTTACACGGCATTGCTGCACGCCGGCAGAGAAATCAGCAATAAATGGGCTCTGTCGCCGCCTGTAGAGCTTTTAACCGCAGACCGGATGACAACTGATAAGAGCGCAGCAAATACGGAAGCGTCTGATACTGCCGTTACAACGTCAAATGCCGATCCTGAGGCCGAGACTGACCCGGAGGGGCCGGAAGCCGGAAATGGGATTGACCCGGATGCGGAAGAACTGCTATTATTCTCATTTGTGTCCGGTGAGCAAAGGACGGTGATCATGCTCAATCTCGGCAGCCAAAATATCTCGCTCAGGCTTGGTGGCAATGCACCGATCTCACAGGGCGAGCTTTATAGCTATGATGCCAGGGCGACATTGCTGGCGCAGGATCAGATCAATTCATCAAGTCATATCTACCGAGTCCTGCCCGGCGGTATGCTGGTTCTGACCGAAACAGTATCTGCTGCTGATTGAGTTCCGGACGACGGATGATAGTATAATAACTGCAAAACTATTGATCTTTAGACGAAGTCGCTAGAAAATAGGTTTTGCTACCCGGAGGAGAGTTAAATGGGGAGCTGGTGGGATGTATTTCGTTCAATAATTTACGGTCTGGTTGAGGGGATCACGGAGTGGTTGCCGATCAGCTCTACCGGCCATTTGATCCTGCTGGAAGAATGGTTGCCGTTGGATCAGAGCGCTGAATTTTTCAGTATGTATCTGGTCGTGATTCAACTGGGAGCCATCATGGCCGTGGTTGTGACATATTGGCACCGTCTGTGGCCTTTTGCCTGGCAGACAGCTGCGACCGGCTCGGACCGGTTGGGCGTGGGTAGAAACGGAGCTTTGCCACAGCCGGATCTATCACAAGGGACTGCAGGCAGTCTCAGTCCGGATGGCGCGGTGTCCCGGCGCAGAAGGATCATCCTCGACCCGGATATCTTTACCATGTGGCTGAAAATTTTAGTGGCCTGTGTTCCTGCAGCAATTATCGGGCTAATCTTTGACGATGCGATTGACCGCCTCTTTTATAATCCCTGGGTAGTTGCCGGAGCCTTAATCATTGTGGGCGTGATTTTCATCCTTGTCGAAAAAATTCTGGCCGGCACCGAGTCGAAAATAGTGCGGATGAAAGATCTAAGTTGGAGTGCGGCTTTTATGATCGGTCTCTTTCAGTTGGTAGCGGCAGTTTTTCCCGGCGTTTCACGCTCCGGAGCTACAATCATCGGCGGTCTGATTCTAGGTCTGAGTCGTGTCCTGGCAGCTGAGTTCACTTTTTATCTCGCTGTGCCGGTGATGTTCGGGGCCAGCCTGCTCAAACTAGTGACCTATCAAGGCGGCTGGAGCCTACAGAGTCTAATGGTTTTACTCACAGGTATGGCGGTCGCATTCCTAGTCTCCCTCAAAGTAATCGATTTCCTGATCAGCTTTATCCGCAAACATGATTTTACAGTCTTCGGTTATTATCGGATCGCACTCGGCATGGTCGTGCTGCTGTATTTTGCCTTCGTCTAATATGTTGAATAAGATCGAGTACAACGTAGTTAATAAAAATTAAGCAATGGAGTGTGAATATGGAAGATCCGAGAATTAGAAAGTTTGCTCAGTTCCTGATCAATAACGCAGTGGATCTGAAGCCCAATGACAAGATCTTAATTGAGATGCATGGCAGCGCACCGGAATTAGCCAAGGCTCTGATTGAAGAAGTATATAAAGCCGGGGGCAAGCCGTACTTTGAGATGTTTGATTTAAAGCTGCAGGCGGCGATACTGTCCGGGGCAGATAATGAACATATGGCAAATATTGCTTCCTATGAACTGCAGCGCATGCGAGATATGGATGCCTATATTGCTATCCGCGCCTCGGAGAATATCAGCCAGTGGAAGAGTGTTCCCGCACAAGGCATGGAGGCATACCGTAAGGAATACTGGAAGCCGATTCATATGGATCAACGTTGCAATCATACCAAGTGGTCTGTACTCCGTTATCCCAACGATGCGATGGCTCAACTAGTCGGTATGAGCACGGAAGATTATGAGGATTACTATTTTAGGGCCTGCCTGGTTGACTACGAGAAGATGGATAAAGCAATGAAGGGTCTTGTAGAGCTGATGGAAGGGACGGATAAAGTGCGAATTACCGGCCCCGGCACTGACTTAACTTTCTCCATCAAAGGAATTAGTGTCTTAGGTATGAGCGGCAAGCATAATATTCCGGACGGAGAAGTTTATACGGCACCGGTCAGAGATTCTGTCAACGGTACCATAAAATACAATGTCCCTTCTACTTATGAGGGATTTCGCTTTACAGATGTAACTCTCAGATTTGAAAACGGCAAAATTGTCGAGGCTTCCGCCAATGATACGGACAGGATTAATCAAGTTTTTGATACCGATGAGGGGGCTCGCTATATTGGCGAATTTGCCCTTGGGGTCAATCCGGTTATCATGCATCCCATGGACGATATCTTATTTGATGAAAAAATTGCCGGCAGTTTCCATTTCACTCCCGGACAATGCTATGACAACGCATACAATGGTAATAAATCCGCCATACACTGGGATCTGATATCAATCCAGAGGCCGGAATACGGCGGTGGAAATATCTACTTCGATGATGTATTGGTCAGGGAAGACGGAGTATTTGTCTTGGAAGAATTAAAGGCATTAAATCCGGAGAACCTGCTATAAATTGCTTGGAACAGAAACTCAGCTGAAAACCACTTGCCCGAAAGAGCAGGTGGTTTTTGCTACAGGAGGTAACTGTTAAAAAACAGAAACGTTATTGACATATGCCATAAATAAGCTATAATCTAGTAAATGGCATATGCCAATAATATTAATGGAGGTATATTATGAAAATAGCAATTCCGGTAGAAAATAAAACCTTGGAGGCCAATGTCAGTACAGTTTTTGGACGTGCCAATTACTTTCTTATCTATGATACAGAAAGGGAAGAGAGTGTATTTGTAGACAATCTTGCGCAATCGAGCGCCGGCGGTGCGGGCATCAAAGCTGCGCAAACAGTTGTAGACCAGAAGGTGAATGCTTTACTAACGCCTCGCTTGGGAGAAAATGCAGCTGACATCTTAGAAGCAGCCGGAATCAAAATTTATCAAGCAATAAATGCTTCGGCCCGGAAAAATATTGATGCCTTTGGTGACGGAAAGCTTTCTTTGCTTGATGAAGTTCACGCCGGATTTCACGAGCACGGAGACAATTAATTATGAAAATTGCTGTTCTAAGTGGCAAAGGCGGAGCAGGGAAGACGCTGGTAGCAGTAAATTTAGCGTCTGTTGCAAAAAAATCGACCTATATCGACTGTGATATAGAGGAACCGAATGGCCATCTCTTCTTTAAACCTCAAGCTGTAAGAGAAGAGGAAGTAGCGGTTTTGATTCCTCAAGTCAATCATGATTTGTGTGACGGATGTCGCCGGTGTATTGATTTTTGCAGATATAATGCTCTCGCTTATATTAAAGAACGGCTGATCGTCCTGGCTGAACTTTGTCATTCCTGCGGTGGTTGCAATTTGGTTTGTCCGCAAAATGCCCTGGCCGAGATCGAAAGGCCCATTGGCAAAATTCAAACAGGAATTTCTGACCCAGTCACAGTCAAAACCGGCTTCTTGAATATCGGTGAAGCCTCGGGTGTCCCTATTATCAAGCAACTGCTGGCCGGATTAGAAACAACTGCTGATTCACTGACTATCATTGACTCGCCACCGGGCAGCGCCTGCAATGTAATGGAAAGCGTAAAAGAGGCAGACTATTGCATATTGGTTGCCGAGCCTACAATATTTGGTGTGCACAATCTCAATCTGGTCTATGAATTGGTCAAATTGTTTAATAAGCCATTTGGAGTCGTTATTAATAAATGCTTGGAGACTGAGAATCCGGCAGAAAAGTTTTGCGTCGAAAATAATATTAATATCTTAGCGCGTATTCCCTTTGACAGAGAGCTCGGATTACTCAATTCCAATGCAGAGATCGCGGTGAGGAAGAAGGAAGAATACCGCGAAAAGTTCTCCGCCCTGCTCAATACTGTAGCCAAGGAGGTGCGGCATGAAGCAGCTGCTTATTCTCAGCGGTAAAGGCGGTACCGGGAAGACCACTATAGCTAGTGCATTTATTAAACTGGCCACTGCCAAAGCCTATGCAGATTGTGATGTCGATGCGCCTAATTTACATCTGGTCAACGAATGGAAAACCGAACCTAAAAAAAGAGACTATTATGGTTTGCCCAGAGCCGAGATAAATGATGAATTGTGTACCGGTTGCGATCTGTGCCGACAAAATTGTCGCTTTGACGCCATCTCAAAAGCCGAGAAATATATGATTGATCCTTTCAGTTGTGAGGGTTGTGGTGTTTGTGAATATATTTGTCCTGCGCAGGCGATAAAAATGGTGCCATCAGTGGATGGTGAATTAATGCTCTATTCTGACGTCGAAAAAGCTTTTTCTACCGCTCAACTCAAAATGGGCAGCGGTACATCCGGACTATTGGTGACAGAAGTTAAAAAACAGTTGAAGTCAGTAAATGTTGGTGCCCAGCTGGCTATTATTGACGGTTCTCCCGGTATAGGTTGCCCGGTTATTGCTTCACTTAACGGCGTGGATATGGTATTGATTGTTGCTGAACCATCTCTGTCCGGTATCAGCGATATGGAGCGCATCATTAAAACGGCAGCAAAGTTCGGTACCAAAACTGTCGTATGCATTAATAAATATGACACCAATCTTGAAATTACGGAGCAGATTGAAGAATTTTGCCGCCGGCATGATTTGCCCCTTGTCGGCATGATACCCTTTGATTTTGAAGCAGTAAAGGCGATTAATAATGGTCAGACTATTGTAGATATAGACTGCGCCTCCGGTACTGCGGTTAAAGAGGTCTATCAGCGGACGATGGAGTCATTCGCTTGAGCTGATCTAATTGCCAAAGAAATTATATGAATAGACTCATAAAATAGTCCGAAACCCCTTTGTTTTTAGGAGTTTCGGACTTTTTGTGGCGGAGAGTAAGAGATTTGAACTCTTGATACCCTTCTGGGGTATACACGATTTCCAGTCGTGCTCCTTCGGCCAGCTCGGACAACTCTCCACAGAATTTGCTGTATTAATGCTAAGGCCGCTCAAATGTCTCATTTAAGCAGCCTTAGCATTCTAGCATGACGCTTTTACGACTGTCAATTTTAGCATCAGTTTTGTGTAGCATCGGTTTTGCTTAAATCCAGGGTCCGATCTGTTGTTGATAGAATTTTTTGACTCCTTGTACGGACAAGCTGTACAGGGCCAAAAGAATACAAAGCCAAAACAAATAATTGATGGGCATTTGCCTTAGGTCCAACACGATTGCTAATGGTGTAAAGCCGATAACCATTGCGACTACTGCGACCAATGAAGTTGAAAACAGTAAAGCTGCTGCCGGCATGCTCTGAATAAACGGAATTTTTCTTGTTCTGATCATATGGATAATGAAAATCTGTGATAAGGTGCCGAATAAAAACCAGCCGGTTTGGAAATAGGCAGAATTCGCCATTGAATTATAGCCGAATACAAACCAAAGAATTAGATAGCACAAAATATCAAAGATCGAACTTAAGGGACCCATTATCCACATAAAGCTTTTTAATAATTTAACATCCCACTTTTGCGGTTTTAAAACATAATCAGCATCCATATTATCAAAGGCAAGCCCCATTTGAGCAAAGTCATTTAAGAGATTTTGCGTCAAAATATGTACCGGCAACATTGGTAAGAAAGGCAGAAAAATGCTGGCTATTACCACAGCAATCATATTGCCGAAATTGCCACTGGCTGCCATTTTGATGTATTTCATAATATTGCCGAAAGTGCGTCTACCCAAAAGAACGCCTTCTTCCAGCACCATTAAGTCTTTTTCCAATAAAATAATATCCGCAGTTTCTTTAGCAATATCCACTGCACTGTCCACGGAAATCCCGACATCAGATTGACGCAGGGCCGGTGTATCATTGATGCCGTCGCCCATATAGCCGACAGTATGCCCATCTCCCTGTAAGGCTTTGATCACTCGTTTCTTTTGCATCGGCGATAATTTGCTGAACAAATTACAGTGTTGAGCGACTTCTTTTAATTCAGAATCACTCATCTGTTCAATATCAGTACCAAGCACATTGGTCTGAACATCAATGCCGACTTTCTCGCAGACCTTCAAGGCGACACCTTCACTATCGCCGGTCAAAACAACTGTACGCACACCGTGTTCCCGCAGTGTTTCAATTGCACCCCGGGCGCTCTCTTTGGGCGGATCTAAGAATCCGACGAATCCGATCAAAACCATATTGCTCTCATCGGAAACAGAAAAGTGCTCTTCATCCGGGACTTCATTTTTCTGTGCAACAGCCAGCATCCTCAAACCGGCGCTATTATATTTTTCATACGTATCCGTAGCAAGTCTACGTTCATCAGCACCTATGGTCTTAACTTGACCATCGATTTCAACGAAAGAACAAATCGCCAGCATTTCTTCCACGGCGCCTTTGGTGATCAGTTGACGCTTTCCGGTTTTATCCTGCAGGATTACGCTCATGCGTCGGCGCGAGAAGTCAAAAGGCACTTCATCTATCCTGGTATAGTTGGCGATGAGTTCCGGGAAATTATATTTTTCTGCCCGATTGATTATGGCAATATCAATCAGATTTTTTAATCCGGTTTGAAAATATGAATTCAGATAGGCATGACGCAATACCCTGGTATCATCTTGCCCGTTTAAATCCATGTATTTTTCCAGGACGATTTTATCTTCAGTTAAGGTACCGGTCTTATCCGTACAGAGAATATCCATTTCACCGAAAGTTTGAATTGAACCTAAAGTACGTACAATGACATTTCTTTTGGACATGGCAAGTGCACCTCTAGCAAGTGTAGAGGTCATTATTACCGGCAGCATTTCCGGAGTCAGACCCACTGCCACACTGATAGCAAACAATAAGGCACTGAACCAATCGCCTTTGATAATGCCATTTATTAAAAATATGATCGGAATGATGACTAACATCATTTTAATCAGCATGGCACTGACCGAAGAGACACCGCGCTCAAAGCCTGTTTGAGCTTTCTCACCGGTTAACGAAGTTGCTATTGAACTGAAGAATGTGTCTTTAGCTGTAAATAAAACGATAGCGCTTGCCGTACCACTGACCAAATCGGTGCCCATCAGGCCGATATTTGCCAGATCGGTTAAAGTTACATCCGTGTCACCGGCATGATCAAACTTTTCAACAGGCGCCGATTCGCCTGTTAAAGCGGCTTGAGATACGAAGGTATCTTTTGTCGAGATAAATCTGACATCCGCAGGAATCATATCGCCTGCAGAAAATTTGATGACATCGCCGGGAACTACATCGGCAATATCGATTTCGACTAATTTACCATCTCTGATCACGTCGGTTTTGTTGGCAACCATTTGTTTAAGGCCTTCGGCAGCCTTGTCCGAATTGCGGCTCTGGATAAAGGCTACCAAGGCTGACAAGAATACCATTAAGAGAATAATCAGGATAGTCGCATAGTCAGCTACATCCGACATCACAACATCAGTGATATAAGTTACAACTGCAATGATCACAAGGATGATGTTAAAGGGATTGACTAAGGCTTCGATAATTCTTGACACAACTGTATGCTGCTTTTTAATTTTGACAATATTAGGACCATATTCTTCCAGCCTATTTGCAGCTTCAACAGCGGTAAGACCCTGAACTGTAGAGCCGTATTGGCGCACAACATCATCAATCGACACAGACGATAATCTGCGCAGCTCCTGTTCCTGCATATAAGTGCAAGCCTTAGTATTCTGATTTCTTGTGAGAAATTTCATGAGACTCTCCTTTCTGCTGTTGGTTAGCCACAGGAGAATCTTCGAAGAAAATTTTCACTCAAAGAGCAAGTCCGACAATGCTCTCTCTAAAAGAGCGCAGACTGGAAAATCTCCCGCGGGAAACCGGATTATTAATGCTGATACATCGAGGTCGATAATCCAAGCAAGTCACGCCCTTTCTTTAGAAAATTCGGCTGCATTAAACAACCACC
>JAAYQX010000014.1 GCA_012519085.1 Clostridiaceae bacterium | reverse complement strand
ATCTTGGGTTCCCTAGTGAAGCGTATACCCTCGATCAGGGAGCGGTTTTCCCACAGCCAGTGGATGCGGTCAATAGCGTATTTGATCTGGCTGAGAGTGAAGACTCGGCGAGGTACGGCCAGGCGCAGGAGCTCCATGGGGGCGATTTTCTCGCTGCCGTCGGGATTTCTGGTCTCACTCATAGTGCCGCGCTCCATGCCGCGGATGCCGCCGGCGATAAAGAGAGCTGAAGCCAGGGCGCCGGCCGGATATTCTTCGCCGGGAATATTGGGCACGAATTTTTTAGCATTGAGGTGACAACCGAGACCTCCGGCCGGAGTGACGACAGGGATGCCGCGCTTGACCAGCTCATCAACCATAAAAGCGATGAACTCAGGACCTTGGGAGATTATGGACATATCCATAGTTTCTTCGAGGCCGACAGTGATTGCAGCCATCTCACGGACTGACATACCGCCGTAAGTCAAAAAGCCTTCGTTGAGGACGATTAATTCTTTCAGTATATTGGCCAAATCATTGTCCCGCAGGGTAATGCCGCCTCCTTTGGCGAAACCGAATTTGCGAGCGGAGAAATAGATAATATCACAGCAGTCGGCAATGGCGCGTGTGATCTCACGTACGCTCATATCCTGACAAGCTGCTTCACGCTTCTTAATAAGATAGAGATTATCCTGCAATAACGAAGCGTCGAGAACCAAGGGTAGACCGAACTCATGCGTAATAGCGGCAGTTTCCCGCAGATTGGCAAGTGAAAAAGGTTGGCCGCCGACCAGATTGGCTCCGGCCTCCATGCGCACAAAAGGAATCTTCTCAGCATTGGCACCAAGGAACTTACGCAAAGCATCGTTATCTATATTGCCCTTGAAAGGTGCGTCACTCTCGCATTCCTCGCCGCCGGGACAGAGCAGCTCTATAACCTGGCCGCCACAGCGCATGATATGAGCTTTAGTGGTGGTGAAGTGGTAATTCATGGGAATCAGATGACCGGGCTTAATCAGCAGATCAGCCAGCACTTTCTCACAGCCGCGCCCTTGATGGGCGGGCAGGAAATGCTCCATACCAAAGAGTTCTTTGACCTTGGCTTCAAGCTCGAAAAAAGTTGCACTCCCGGCGTAGGAATCATCGGCGTTCAGCATGGCAGCCAGTTGATTGTCGCTCATGGCATTGACGCCGCTGTCGGTCAGCATATCCAGGAAAATATCCCGATTATGCAGCAGATAGAGGTTATTCTTGGCCTGCTTCAGCCTTTGCAGGCGCTCCTCAACCGGCAGCAGCTCCAGCTTTTGAACGATGCGCACCTTGTGGCGCTCCAGCGGGATGGTCTCCCCATTAAATAAACGAATTTCTTTCATGTCTCTTTCCTCCTTCTTGCCAATCCATTCAGGCAAGATAAATTAGTCGATGCCGCTACAGGATGAAAGAGAAAATAAAAACGCCCATCCTGCATTGGCGCAAGAGGACGTCCGCTGAGACGTGTTACCACCTCTTTTCACTTTCAACTCACATTGAAAGCCTCGACAGGTACGACTGCATGACAGTTTATACCCTAACGCTGTTACGGGCGCACCCGTCGTCTCCTACTGCAATGTTCAGGACGCTGCTCCGAGGATGTATTCGATTCCGTTTCGACTTCATGCCTCGCACCAACCGGCACTTCTCTCCAAGCCGAAGACGGGTCTACTTGTTCCTCATCATGGCATTTGCCAGCAAGATTAACACAGGGATAAATTTTTGGCAAGCACGATTTTTGTCCGATCAATACTTGTGGAATGTAAGTTAAAGCACAGGAACAACTGCGCAATATGTATGCGCTAAAATTTAAATAATGTAAATTCAGACGCGGGAGAACATTTTACCTACGAAATCAATGAGCTCTTTAACATGTGAGTCCAAGGGGTTTATATTATTCCAAATTATAAATATATTATTTTTTATGGGTGGGGAAATATGAATCGGAAAGATCCCTTCTTCATGTGTAGTTTCCTCCAATAAAAAGGATGAGGCTAAGTTAGCTTTGACAAAACCTTTGATTGTAGATGTTTCATTTGAACAAAGAAAAATTTCAGGTTTGATATTATGACTAATCAAACCCTTTAAAACTTGTTCCCGCAAAAAATATCCTTCTTTAAATAAAACCAATTTGTCTTTAGCCATTTCTGATATTTTAATTTTATTTCGATCTTTTAAGGGGTGGTTGCATCCGACACAATACATAAGTTCTGTTTGTTTAATTAAAGTGCTGGATAGGAAAGGATAATTAATTGCATCATGACTTATTATTGCTACATCAAGATCGTTATTCTTTAGTTTATCAACCGACTCGTAGGATCCGTAATCTTGAATTTCAAACTTAATTTCCGGGAAAAGCTTATGAAAAGCACTAATTATTGAGGGTAGAATATAGGCTCCAGACATTGGTGGAATTCCCATGCGTATAGTCTTTTCCGTTTGCGAAATATCATCGAAAACATTAATAATGTCGTCGATTTGGGATAGAACTTTTTTGGCTTTAATTAGCAATATTTCGCCTTCTCTAGTCAATAAAAACTGACGAGGAGATCTTATTATTAAAATCGCACCTAACTCACGCTCTAACTCTTTAATGGCTTGTGTCACTGTAGGTTGAGTGACATGAAGAACTTTTGCAGCTTCAGTTATGCTCTTATACATACATGCATAGTAGTAATAACTTAATTGTTGTAATGTCATAACTTCACTTCCTACATAAATAAAATTTATCTTAGCATTAATATTTGATATTTGACTAATGATAACAATTTTGTAGACTATAAACAAGATTAGACTGTTTTTTAGTAGAAAACAGCAAATTATTATGTCAGAAGGAGGTCAAAATGTCTATCAGAAGTATCTTAATTAAATGTGGCAAGATGTTCGACGGAGTAAATGAAGAACTACAAGATAATGTTGACATCCTTGTGCAGGGAAACAAGATAGTTGAAGTAGGGAAAAATATTAATGCTCCTACCGATACAGTAGTGAAGGATCTAACAGATTTTACTGTTACACCAGGCATGATTGATGCGCATGTTCATATGCAGCATTTTGAATGGCAAAACCGGCCTAGAGAAACTATCTATGGCTCACCTTCTTGGAAAGCAATGGCCTTTCTATACAATGCACGGGAAGGATTGTACCGTGGATTTACTACGATGCGCCATGTAGGCAGCTCAACTTTTGACGATTATGGTGGAATCAGCGCGAAAAGATTGATCGATTTAGGATTCTTTGAGGGGGCAAGACTTGTAGTCTTACCTCACTATCATGCCAGTGTTGGCAGTCACGGAGATCAAAGTCAGTTTCTGGCTTCAAATCCACCCTTATCCAAGGCCTACCATCAAACGTTTCCGACGCACGGCGTGGGAGCGGATTTCTTTGTCGGATCAGTTCGGGAACAAGTAAAATATGGTGCGGATTTCATCAAAATTATGGCAACAGGCGGTTTTTCAACCCCTAACGACACCCCGGATGATCAGCAACTCAATGACAGTGAAATGTTAGCTATCATCGAAACAGCACACCAACTACATAAAACAGTTACTGCTCATGTTTACGGAGCGGATCTGATGAAAAAACTTGTATTGATGGGAATTGACGGCATGGAGCATGGTTCCCTCATTACGGAAGAAGTAGCCAGGTTGATGGAAGAAAGAGATGTTTATCTTGTTCCTACTTTCTGCCCTTACGACGAAATAATCAGACTGGATGAAGAAAATTTGGCTAAGAAAATACCGGAATTCCAAGCCAAGCTGAGACAATATGCAGATCGCTTAATTGAAGGTAGAAGAGTAATTATTAATAGTAAAATTCGTCTTGGCTATGGCACAGACTTTGTTACCGTACATAATGCTTATGAAGGCGGCTATGAGTACGAATCTTGGATGCTGAGCGGTATAGATCCCTTTAGAGCTCTCAAAGCTGCAACTTCTGTGAATGCGGAAATCTGCGGGCGCAAAGATATTGGCAAAATTGAGCCAGGTATGCTTGCTGATATTTCCGCCTGGCGAAGAGATCTACTAACCGATCCTAAAGCATTGCTCGATTGTGCTTTCGTAATGAAAGATGGAGTTGAATATCCAACAAAAACCGTTGAATAGGCATGAATGAACCCAATACTTCCTTGAGCTGTGAAGAGTTTGGTAGTTTGTAAAACTTATTAGACATCCTATTTGATTCCTTTACACGATGACCGTAATTCTTCTCTTGACGGTCATCGTGTAAAATCCATATTTGGAGACATATTTGGAGGATTGAACAATGAAAAACAGCACAACCAAAAGTCGCAAATTTGAATTTCCAGATACTTATGTCATTGTCATTATTCTTATTTTACTGGTCATTGCATTAACCTATATTCTGCCAGCCGGCACCTATGATTTTGCTGAAGATGGTAAAACAGTTTTACCTGGAACCTATCATTATGTCGAGGATAACCCGGCAGGAATTGGTGAATTCTTAAACAGTTTCTTTAAAGGTATGCAGAAAGGAAGTACCACTATTTTCCTGGTCTTTATGATCGGTGGTGCCTTTCAAATTCTCACGGATACCGGTGCCATTGATGCCGCTCTGGCAGCTCTGATTCGTAAAACTAAAGGAAACTATAAAATCATTATTCCGGCAGTAATGATTATGATGGCAATTTTAGGTGCACTTGGTACCGGCAACAATGTCGCTTTAGCTTTTGCCCCTATTATGGTTATTCTCTGTGCAAAATTAAAACTTGATCCAATCGTCGTTGTGGCTACCATGTATTTCGCTGCTAACAGCGGATTTTCTGCCTCTCCCATTAATCCTTTCACTGTTCTTTTGGCGCAAAACATCGCCGGCGTTCAGATAATGTCCGGAAGTGGGCCACGGATATTGATGTGGTTCATCTTTGTAACCATTACGATCGTGTGGACTATGCGTTACTGTAAAAAGATTTATAAAGATCCCAGCAAATCTCTAGTGGGAGTGTATAGCGAAGACGATTTAGATACAGATGAAGACTCAGCCCTAGATGCTGTAGCAGAAAAAATGTCTATTCGTCACACTCTGAATTTACTTGTGTTGACTATCACTTTCATCATTTATGCCTGGGGGGGAGTTAAATACGACTGGGGTTTGCCGGCACTCGGGGCTGCAATGATGGCCATGGCTTTTGTTACAGGAATTATTGGAGGCTTAGGTCCGAATAAAATGGCGAATTCATTTGTTCGTGGTGCCCAAAAAATGGTTTATTCTGGCCTGCTAATAGGCTTTGCCTCAGCAATAAACGTATTGATGACCGAGTCCAACATCATCCATACTGTCATACACCATCTGTCAATGCCATTACAAAATTTACCGACTTACCTTGCCACAATAGGTATGTATATTACGAATGTTCTTTTTAATTTAGTTATATCCTCCGGTTCAGGGCTGGCTTATGTGGTAATGCCAATTATGGCACCTTTTTCCGATCTTCTGGGAATATCTCGCCAGGTAGCCATTTCTGCCTATCAATTTGGCGATGGTCTTGGCAACGCTCTGGTCCCTACCGCCGGCTTGTTGATGGGTACTCTCGGAATTGCCAAAGTACCTTATGACAAATGGTTGCGTTTCGCATTGCCTTGCACGATAATTTTGTCTCTTGCCGCGATCGTTTTCCTAGTCGTTATGACCGCGATCGGCTGGACTTGATCAAAAGCATTGCAGTATGAAGGACTTATTAGTAAGCAAATTGTAGGCGAAAATTTATGTTCAGGAGAAAATGTTTCATAGACAATTAAATTGGCTGTTTTGTTCTGATGTGTTAACTGTCAGAAGAGCCGAGAATAACTAAAAATTATTTAACCGCCAGTGGTCATTCCACTGGCGGTACTTCAAAATTATGAAGTCGTACTGCCCACCGAATCAGTTTTCTTAGGGATGAAACTACTAACTATATTTAAAAACAAACAACAATTTCTCGTTTCTGTCTTAATAACATTTTCGGGCGGCTTCCTTGAATCTTATACTTTCATAACTCGTGACGGTGTTTTTGCTAATGCTCAGACAGGAAACATTGCTCGTATGGGCATTTGTTTGGCATCTGGTGATATTAGAAAGACAATTAGATACTGTATACCTGTCTTATCTTTTGTTCTTGGTGTAACTTTAGTCATAAGAATCAGAAATTTTTTTGATATTAATAAGCTTAATACTATTCATTGGCGGCAGCTTATTTTATTACTGGAAATTATGTTGTTGCTATTTGTTGCAGTGATTCCTCTCGAAAAGTGGGATGTGGTTGCCACAGTTTTAATCTCTTTTGTTTGCGCTATCCAAGTAGAAGGGTTTAGAAAGATTCATAATGCTGTTTTTGCTTCAACTATGTGTACTGGAAATCTTCGAAGCGGAACAGAACATTTGAATTGCTATTTTCAAAAAGGAGAGTTGACGCATCTCCGAAAAGGCCTATTCTATTATTCAATAAATCTAACTTTTCTATTCGGTGTTATAGTTGGATATTATTTAACCAAACTTATTCTCGAAAAGGCAGTGTTGTTTTGCATAGTCCTTTTGTTATTTGCGCTTCTTTCATTCTTCTTAATTTCAGGAGATAAAGAAGAAAATTCCGGATAGTAGTTTGCTTCTAATATTGACACTACCAGACGCCCATTCTGCATTAGCGCAAGAGGACGTCTGCTGAGGCAAGAGACATTTTCAATAATTAATTTTTGCCCGCACGATAGAAAAATCACAACGAATAAGAACAAGCCGCCCCGATTCGGGGCGGCTTGCCTATAATCACTTACATCGCTTTTTAAGGCGCTAGAGTCTCAAACTTGGGGATCTTGAGAATGGGAATGGAGACTTCCTTGGTTTCCTCTTCTTCAGAGCCTTCAGCAGCAATGACAGTATTGCTGAAGTTGGCACGGAAAGTTCCTTCTTTGGCATCGAAGTACTCATCGAAGAAGTTCCAAGCTACTCCGCCATCAACACAGGCCGGCTCACACATAAGAGCTGCGAAAGAACCGAAGCGCTGGGCTGTAGATATGACCCAGGTACCGGCAGGGATCACGATTTCTTTGTCGCCTGTTAACCATTCGCCTTTGACCAGGGTCTGGAAATGTCCTTCATATTCTCTGCGGGGTGTGCCGTCGATTACGGCACCGCCGCTGGTATAGGATTTGATGCCATAGTGCTGATAATCCTCGGCTTTGAGTGTGACATCCTCTTTCAGTTGAGTCATTTCAACACCGTGGAATTGCATCAATTCGATGAATTCGGAGCAGTCGGCATCGATCAGATAGTAGGCGCCCATGGGTTCGACATCAATCGGGATGAAAGTGCCCCAATAATCGGTCTCATAGTCCACTTCCTCACCCAGATCCAGGGCATAGGGATCGCCTTCTTCATCATAAAGGCGTGTGCCGGCGACTTTCCCTTCTTCATCCACCGCATAGGATTTGATGGTCAGCTTGTCTTTGCCTTCGAATTTCAGGGGAGTCATTTCGGAATTCAGAGCGACGATATCTTTTTCAGGATCAATGCCATTGGTGGCACGTGCTTCTGAGCGCTCGTCGGCAGCAGCGATCAAAGCTTTGATCTCGTCCTTGTCTTTGGCTACTACTTGTAGTGCACTGTAGATGCAATCATACTGAGTCTCGACGCGTGTGGGGAAGTCGTCATAGGAATAGACTTCCAACAGTAGAGCCAGGCGGTTTCTGACGCCGGCATAATTCGTGGTGTAACGGGCATAATCCTCAAAGGTACGCCAGCCCTCTTCTACGATACCGCTGTAGTAGAAACCCCAGTTTCCGTAAGGTACTGCGATTTTACCCTGGGATTCAAGATAGGAGCCTGCACGCATGGCTCTGGTGCAGAAAACATCGCGGTTGTAGGCCAGTAGTTCAGGATCGGTGCCGGCATTCAGTCCCCAGTTATAGCTGACGGGATGACGCATGAAGGAGCCGTTGGTTGCGTGGGCATCGACGAACAGCAGGGGATCCCAGTCATTCATAATCTGAACAATGGTGCGGCCAACCGGAGACTCCAGCTTGGTCATATCGCGGTTGACATTGAAGCCGTTGGCTTCAGGACGTGTGCCGACCAATTTAGGTGTGAACTGACT
>JAAYQX010000013.1 GCA_012519085.1 Clostridiaceae bacterium | reverse complement strand
CTTCTGCTGTCGTTTCTTCTGCCGATGTCGTCTCTACTAATGTTTCGTCTCTAACTGCTTCCGGCTCTTCTGTAGATATCGTTTCTGCACTTTCTTCTGCGGTTACTTCTTCCGAAGTTGTTTCTTCGGTAGTTGTTTCTTCCGATATCGTTTCTACTGTTGCTGTCGTCTCTGCTGGTCTTTCTTCTGTAATTGTCTCTGCTGCATAGACTTTCGTGCCAACACTAAAAACTATAATTAAACAGAGAAACAAGAACAGAAGATGCCGATACTTCTTGAACATAGATACCTCCTTCCAAATGAATGCTCATTTTAAGGAAAAATAAGGGGCTTCCTTGATTTAGCTAATCAAATGAAAACCCCTTCTTATATTATAAATTTATTTGGTTCGGTTTGGAATAGTATTTCAATATAGCAGAACTTGAATTCAAGTTAGATTGCCTTCTATTCTATTGGCGATATTAATTTAATAAGTGAATATGAAAATCTCTTCAATCTCTCGGTCGAGCCTTACAATCTGAGCTTCAACAAACTGTTGATCTTGCTCTTTGCCAACACGCCCAGAGGAGCTGCTGCCAGCGCGGTTCTCGACTCTCTCGTTGAGACTGCCAAAGAAACGGGAGTTGATCCCTACAACTACTTTATTTATATCCTGACAGAGGCGGCAATGTTACGAAATGCCAGCGAACAAAAGAAAATTTCCGATCTGACGCCGACATATTTCAAAAACCTCACCTAGTTACGATAGAAACACGTCTAGGGTTGACGCTCACATCAATATCTTATTCGAAGGCACTAAAAACAGGTCCGGCTGCCCCGAGACCAGTAACAGCCACTCAAAACGTAGGAAATCGCCAAAGCGCCGGAATTGATTGCATAGCGCCTTCGGAAAACAAATTTAATTCAAACGATACTCATTTTACAGCGTCTTCGTCCAAAGCTTCCAACAAGAAACTAACAGGACGAAAGTCGTCTTTGCAGGAAATCATCGCCGACCGCTTATTCTTCATCTCGTCAGAATTATGTCGGGCATTATGACCATATAAATTTTTAAAGTATTACAAGGAAAAACATTGCACTATTTTTTAGAAAAAGGAGTTTCCTTTGATTAACTTAATCAAGGAAACCCCTTCTCATATTATAAGTTTGTTTGGTTCGGTTTGGAATAGTTGTTTCGATATGTACAATCTTGAATTAAAGTTAGATTGACACTTATTCAACTGATTATACCGAAGCCTTAGTTAACAAATCAGAAATCAATCCGCATCATTTCTCTGAGAGCCAAACGCCATACCTGTCGAATTTGTGAGCCTTGCCATTGATTCTCCGTGCAGCATCTATTACTTTAATGCTTCCATAGATATAGTACCACTTGCTGCCTTGTTGTAACCAACCATGATAGACGGTGCCATTACTACTGGCATAGCATAGATTTCCATAGATGTTTCTGAACCAACCGCTGGCTAATGCTCCCGAGCTTTCAAAAACATAGATATTATCATCTGCAAAAGCATAATCTATCGCCATTTGGCCATTTTCGTAGATATAATACCATTTGTTGTTATATTTTAACCAGCCGGCAGGAATTGTACTATCTTGATTGGCGTAATAATAGTAGCCATTTTTGTTTTTTACCCAGCCCTTAAGATTTCTGATCCAGACACCATCCTTACTAAATTCACATAATTTACCACCTGCATTTCCAAAACCATCTTTTAACATATAGCCTTTCTTAAGGTAATAATATTTCCCATTATGAAGTAGCCAGCCATCATAACCCTGACCGTTAGAATTAAAATAATACCAATCATTCCAGTATTTATCCTCAACCCAACCGGCTTTCGCTTCCAATTCTCCACTGTCATTGAATCGCCAGTAATATCCGTCTTCAGATACATAGGCTGGCCCTCTACACATTTTCCCGGCATCAAAGTAATACCATTGCCTATTGTAGGGTAACCAGCCTTTAAAACCCTTGCCGCTATGGTCAAAATAATACCACTCACCACCGTCTTTATCCTCAAACCAGCCGGCTTTGGTTTCCAATTGGCCGGCGTTGTTTAATCGCCAGTAATACATTTCGCCAAGCGAATCTTCTGCCCAAGTTGGAGTTGGGCCTGTGCACATTTCACCATAAGAAATGTAATACCATTTTCCATCATATAATAACCAGTCATTGAGCCCCTTACCGTTATGGTCAAAATAATACTTAAAACCATATTCCTCAACCCAACCGGCTTTGGCTACTAGGTGTCCTTCATCATTAAATCGCCACCAGTAATATCCGTCAATGTTTCTTATCCCGGTACACATGTAACCATTTTCAAGGTAATACCATTTTCCATTGTAGGGTAGCCAGCCATGATGGAATGAACCATCTTGATCATAATAGTACCAAGCACCATCGATTTTAACCCAACCGCCTTCTTCAATCACTTGTCCGTCTGCGGCAAAATTATATTGAACATCACCTACCCATCTCATGCCGTCAGAATACATGCCATGGTATACGTGTATAAAATACCATTTATTGTTATATCTTAACCAGCCATCATGGTCTTTCCCACCAGATCTATAGAACCAATTACCATCTGAAGCTTGATACCACTCTGTAGTAGTGATCAATCGTCCTTCTTCGTCGAAATGCCAATAGTCATATTCGTTGGTACTCTCATCATATATAAGGTATCTCCCTGTCGTGAACATGGAGCCTCTAAAGAAGTAATACCAATAGCCGTTGTAGGACAACCAGCCAGTGTAACCCCTGCCATTAGTGTCAAAATAATGCCAAAGACCATAAAAATCCTCAACCCAACCGGCTTTCTCTTCCAAGTGGCCATTGTCGTTATTTAAGCGCCAATAATATTCTTCGCCACTAGTATCCTCTACCAAAGTTGGGCCTATGCACATGGAGCCTCTCTTAAAGTAATACCATTTGTTGTTATATTTTAACCAGCCATCATGACCCTTACCGTTAGAATTAAAATAATACCAAAGACCATGCCGACCGACCCAACCGGCTTTCGCTTCCAAGCGGCCATCATCATTTAAGCGCCAATAATACATTTCGCCAAGCGAATCCTCTGCCCAAGTTGGGCCTGTGCACATTAAACCGTAAAAAATGTAATACCAATGACCATCGTAGAGTAACCAGCCATGATAGGGTATTCCATAATCCTCGTAATAGTACCAATTGCCATCTTCATCCTTAGACCAGCCGGGCGGCCTGGAGCCTCCCCTCAAACCAACCTTTGGAACGGTCTCTTCGGTTTGCTCAGGATTTTCTTCTATAAGCCTTTTTTCAGACTTGGCTTCTGTTGCTGTTTCTACTTGCGTCTCTTCCGGGATTACTTCTGTCGCAAGTGCTTCCTCTGCAACTGCTTCTGTTTCTGTCTCTTCTGTAGGTATTTCTTCTTCGTTGTCGTCTGCTACAGTAGCTTCTTCTGTAGTCGGTTCTTCTGCTGTCGTTTCTTCAACAGTTGATGACTCTACTGTTATCTCTACTAGCACTTCATCACCAACTGCTTCCGGCTCTTCTTCAGGTTTCGTTTCTTCGTTCTCGTCTTCTACAGTAGCTTCTTCTGTAGTCGGTTCTTCTGCTGCCGTTCCATCAACAGTTGATGACTCTACTGTTGTCTCTACTAGTCTCCTTCTTCTGTGATGGTCTCTTCTGCATAGACTTTCGTGTTAACACTAAAAACTAAGATAATACAGAGAAACAAAAACAGAAGATGCCGGGATTTCTTAAACATAGCCACCTCCCTTAGAATGAAAATAGTTCCGTTAATTATAAAAAGGATCTGAAATGTCTCTAGTAATAAAAATAAAAGGACAATTCAGGTCTCAATTAAAGTATACCAAATCACTTGTCTTTAACCTAATTTATCCACACTTGCATTCCACATAGGAGTCCAAAGTTGCGAACATGATTTGACAGTACTGAAAATCTTTCTGACAATGATAATTTTTCCGTTCCGTACGGTATCATTTGTATTACAGCATAATAGCCGTGAGAACACGCAGACAATTGAACGGCAAAAAAGCAAAATGGCATAGTTTCCAATTATGCCATCTTGCAAATATGTAATTACTTTCTTATAGCTCCGGCTTTTTTAGATAATCTCTTGGTTTATTTTAGTTATTCTTTTAGGATTCAGGAAACAGCTGCAGTGCTACTCTTCCGCAGGCACCTCTGTTTCACAGCAGGCTTCTGCCGTCTCTGCATCCGGTTCAGCTTCTTCAGCCACTACTTCCGTATCATCAGGATGTTCTTCTTTGGCATCCTCTACGACTTCTTCTTCGACTTCTTCTTTGATATTCTCTACAACTTCTTCTGTGACTTTCTCTTCTTCAACTTCTTCTGTAACTTTCTCTTCAGTGGTTTTGCTTTATCGCCCATCAGCCTATCCAATAATTCGGCGCCCCCATCTGTAACGGCAGAAATATTGGCAAGTTCAGCCATTGAGGTCGGAGTATGACTGTCAACATAGCTGGTTGGCATCGCCTCTTCTCTGGGCTCACGTTTGCTGCGGCGCTCGCGTCTTTCGCGCTTCGGCTGCTTACTTTCACGCTGTTCGCGGCGACGCTGCTGCTTAGCCTCAATCTCAGCCCGGAGTTCTTCAGACGGATTTATGGGCTCAACTTCGCGGATACTGATGCTGATGCGTCTGCTTTCATTGGAGACTTCCAGCACCCTGGCATCAATCTCCATGCCGATGGCCAAAACATCATTAGGACGATTCAATCTATAATCAGAAATTTGTGAAATATGGCATAGTGCATCTACGCCCGGAGCAATCTCGACGAAAGCGCCAAACTGGAACATACGCACTACAATACCGCGGACGATAGAACCAACCGGGAATTTCTCCTCGATATTTCTATAAGGATCATTCTCGGGCAGGCGATAGCCAAGGGATATTTTCTTGGCAGCGCGGTCAAAGTCCTTGACGAAAACTTCGATCTTATCACCTACATTGACGACTTCGCTCGGATGCTTAATACGATTCCAGGACAGCTCGCTGATGTGAACCAGTCCGTCCACACCGCCGACATCTACGAAAGCACCGAAATCGGTGAGATTCCTGACTGTGCCTGTGTAAAACTTATCAATGCTGATATTATTCCAGAAATCTTCCGCCATTTTGCGACGTTCGCGTTGCAACAGAGAACGTCTGGACCCGGCGACTTTGGGGCGCTTGCGGTTGGCATCAAATTGCGTGACCAGGATTTCAAAGGATTCGCCACGATATGGCTCAAGATCATCGACCATATGGAGTTCCAGCTGAGTGCGATGGACATAAATATCCACACTGCCATAGGCACAGATAACACCGTCTTTAACGACATTGACTACTTTTACCTGAACCGGTGTTTTCTCCTTAAATGCTTTTTCGATTTGAGCCTTGTGCTTGGAAAAATCTACCCTGGCTTTGGAAAGTGTAATCTCTTTGCCCATATCTGTATTGCGAATATGGCGCACATAGACTTCCATCTCGGCATGATTCTTGACAGCTGCCTCTAAATCATACTCCGGATCGTTTTCAAATTCTTTCAGGGGTATCCTGCCTTCAGATTTATCTTTAACATCGACATAGACATAGTTGTCGTCCTTGCGTACTACAATACCCGTTACGATACTGCCGCGCTTCAACTGAGGAATACTGTCTATAAAATCTGAAAAGCTGACCTCAGCATGGTCTTCTTGCTCTGCCTCTGCCTTTTCAGCCACTGCATCCGTTTCTGCGGACTCTGTAGCTTCTGTCTCGGCTTCTGTCGTTGGCTCCTCGCCTGAGGATTCTGCGGTTTCCTCCTCCGCTGCGACCGTTGCTGCTTCTTCTGCAACTTCTTCTGCAGGTTCTGCAACTTCTGCCTCAGCTTCGGTTGTTGCCGCTTCTTCTGCGGGTTCTGTAGCTTCTGCCGCCTCAGGTTCTGCCGTTGCTGCATCTTCCGGCACCTCTGCAGTTTCCGCCTCGGTTTCGGCTGTTAGTGCTTCATTTGCTGTTTCTGTAGCTTCGGTAGGCACTTCAGCTGCCTCGGCATCTTCTGTCACCGGTTCAGCTGTCTCCTCAGGCTCCGCAACTTCTTCTTCAACAGTTGCTTCCGGCAAATCTTCCGTTTTTGCCTGCACCTCAGGTTCAGCTGCAACAAACTCTTCTGCTGTTTCTACCAACGACGCTTGCTCTTTTTCTGGCTGATGCGTAAGAGCTGTCTCCTTCTCTTCCTGAGCTACGAGACCTTCCTGTTCTTTCATCTTCTGGATAACCTCCCTGATCATGCCTTGAGGCGTGGACGCCCCGGCAGTTATACCAATATTAATATTTTTGTGTACCGGAATATTCCGTCCGAACAAATCTGCAATCTGTTCGGGATCTTCTATCAGGTGCACATTGGAATTACGGCTAGTACAAACCTCTACCAATTTCATGGTATTGGAACTGGTTGAACTACCCAGAACAAGTATCAGATCGGATCCGGCAGCCAGTTCTGCCGCTTCCGCCTGCCTTTGTTCAGCCGTAACACATATTGTATCAAATATACGTAATTTTGCAATTTTCTTATTTAATATTTTAGAAATTTGCTCAAACTGGGCAGCAGAAAAGGTTGTCTGTGACACCAGCATCCAGTCGCCACCCCCAAAATCAGCTGTTTCGGCCTCAGTTGTATTGTTAATTATAATCGGGTCAGCACCATAATGACCCACCAAACCTCTCACTTCCGGATGATCGGGATTGCCTGTTATAATCAGCCCTGCGCCGCTTTGCGCCGCCTCTGCCGCCAGTTTTTGCACTTTTGTAACGAAGGGACAGGTCTGATCAATTATTTCGCAATGCTTGGCTTGTAATCTTTCAATGATCTCCGGAGCGACACCGTGAGCTCTGATAATGACCCGTGCATTATCCGGTATCTCGTCTAATGTCCGGGCCAATTTAAGGCCTTTGTTCAGCAGCTCCTGAACGACATGCTTATTGTGGACTATTTCACCCAACATCCAGGTGCTGTTTTCATCATGACAATTGCGATAGGCGGTCTCGACAGCCCGACGTACCCCGGGACAAAAACCTGCATATTTAGCCAGTTCTATCCGCATCAATCCAGTTGCCCCTCTGTTCCGTATTTACTCTCTCTTTCAGGCTGCCACTCCAAATCAGCCAGAGCAAATATTTTACGCATTATATCCATCATGATCCGAGAAAACTCCTCTTTTTGTCGAGATTTGTCGGTTGGCCGATCGATTTTGAAGGGTTTGCCAAAAATAATCCGCTGTTTTCTGAACAATTTCCATTCCCTGGCAAAGGCTACCGGCAGGACTGTAAGGCCGGAATGGCTTATCAGATTGGCAGCATTGCCACTGGGCAGCACTTTGTTCAGATCCGCTTCTTTTACCCTCGTGCCTTGGGGGAAGATGCCGATGGAGCAACCCTCTTTGGCCAATTGCAAAACAGTTCTGACCGCTCGGGAATCTCTGCGATCCCTGGTCAGATGTATTGCGCCTAATTTGCGCACAAACCAACCGATCACGGGAATCGAAAATAAGGACTGCTTGGCGATCCAGTGCACCCAGCGCGGCATTTTAAACTGTAAGGCGATCAGGTCCAATAAACTGCGGTGATTGGCAATCACAAAAAACGGTTCCGGCGGGATATTTTCCAGTCCTTCATAGCGGACTCTAAATAAAAGAGCAGTAGGAACTCCCAGCAAATAAGCCAGTGGCCATCGCATGCGGCTACTGCGCACTATCTCTTGCTTCTTATCTTTGCGATTTTGATCCCTGCCTTGCTGCATAATCCGATCTACCCTTTATCCTCGGCACCACATACCGGATCCAAAACTAAATACTGCCGCCAAAAATCACCTAAGGCCGGATTCTCCGCCGCTCTGACTCGCATCAATTGCAAAATCCGCTGCAGAACCTCCGCGGCACTTAATTCTGTTGTGTCGATAACAATTGCATCGGGAGCAGCAATTGCCGGAGCCAGCTCTCTGCTGCTGTCATTCAGATCACGCTTAATAATCTCTGCCAGCACCTGGTCGTAACTTTGTGCCGCCGCCCCTTGCGAGCCATCCTGCATCTGCTGCCAGCGTCTTCTCGCCCTTTCAGCCGCAGTCGCCTCAAGGTAAAACTTGAAATCCGCTCGAGGCAAAACATAGCTGCCGATGTCTCTGCCATCCAGCACCAGCGGCATCTGCTGATCCGCCAACTGCCTTTGCATTTCAACACAGTAATGGCGCACCGACGGCAAGGCGCTGATAGCCGATGATAGCCTTGACATCTCCGGCGAACGTATCTGCGTACTCACGTCCACACCATGAAGCAGAGTCTTTTGTCCTGTCCGGGCCAGCACAAGCTCCAGGCCGCTATGATCCAGCCAGGATGCTACCAGATCTTCTTCGTCCAAGGAGATCTTTTCTTGCTTGGCAGCATAAGCCAAGGCCCGATACATTGCACCCGTATCGAGATAATTGATGCCGAGAGTATTGGCAAGCGCCTTGGCGATTGTACTTTTTCCTGCTCCGGAGAGACCATCAAGCGCAATTGCCCGTGTCATTAATCCTCCACCTCATATTTTTGGTACTGGAATTGCTTGTCCAGCGCATCCAATGTCTTATACATAACAAAATCAGCAGCCGGTAGATCCTGAGCCGATTTGAGTCCAAATTCAATCAGAAAATGATCCGTGACGGTAAAAATCGCAGGTTTCCCCGGCAAATCCAAAGTACCCACTTCCTGAATCAGATTTCTTTCCAGCAATCTGCTAATGATGCCGTCGCTGTTAACACCTCTGATCTCTTCCACCTGAGCCCTAGTGCAAGGCTGATTATAAGCTATGGCAGCCAGCGTCTCATAACTGGCTTGAGATAAGGCAGGTCTGTTTTGCGGCCGATATAGACGCGACACTATTTCTTTCAGCTTCGGCTTGGCTGTTAGGAAAGCTTTACTATCGATTATCCTTAACATCAAGCCCGTCTGAACATCCCGCTGATATTTTCGTTGCAGTTGCTCCAGCAACAAAAATGTCTCGGCCACGGAAAGCTCCAATATTTTGGCCAAAACATCCACAGCGATAGGATCCCCGGCAGCAAATAATACAGCCTCGGCGGCCGCCATCAAATCACTATCCGATCTCAGTTCATCTGTATCCATCTACTTATACATTCCCCTTGCATCCATTGCAATATCGGTATTATACAATGTCTCTTAGTTACGGTTTGCTGCCGGTTCACAGCAGTAAGTCTTCATCAACTATTTCTACACCGCTTACAATATCTTCCTCCTGTAACAGCAGACCTTTCTCAATCCGCATAGCTCCATAAGGAATCTTTTGAATTACTGTGATCCTATTTTGCCGCATCAGCTCCAGCATGGCCAGGAAACCTGTGGCCTGTTCCATCTTACTGGAGGAAGTAGGAGGATAAAGCTCATGAAACCAGATTTTTTTCTTGCGCCAGACTTGCTTCAGAATCTCTTTGACTTTGTCCTTGATTGATACCCTTTCCCGTCGGAGCAAGTAGCGTACATTTTGACGCAAATCATGGTATTTATTGCGATTTCTGGTTTCCAGCGCCAGCACCGCTGCTTGGAATTTAGCAAAATCCAGACTGTCTTCAACATATTCTTGCGTAATGCCCAATCTGGCAGGCGGCTCCGGCAGCCTGAGCACAGAGTCAGCATAAATCTGATGCAGCCGGTTGAGCTCTGCCGCCAGCAAACGGCATTGTCGGTAGCGCAATAATTTTAAGACCAGTTCATCTCGCGAATCGTCTTCAGCTTCCGGTTCAATTTTTTGAGACGGCAACAAACTATATGATTTAAGCTGCAACAGAGTAGCCGCCATGACCAGAAATTCACTGGCCAGGTCCATATTCAAAGTTTCAAGCTCCTCTAAAACAGTGAGATACTGATCGGTAATTTCTGCAATCGGAATCTCATAGATATCAATCCGGTTTTTCTCCAGCAGATCAGATAGCAGCTCGAGTGGACTGTCATAGGCGCGAATATCAATCTGTGCTGTCAATCCCGTCATAAGCGATCGTTAGAATAAGGCCTCCCAAATCACTTTAAAGAGGGCATCCAAAGGCGTTTGAATAATCCAGGCCAAAGGATACAAGATCCATCCCATCACCTTGGAAATAATCCCTCTGCCAAAGAACACCAAGATTAAAAACGCCATCCCGATATAGCGTTCATACTGCATGACCTTATAATAGATGTTGGGCGGAAGCACTGCGCCAAACACTTTGTAGCCATCGAGAGGCGGCACCGGCAGCAAATTAAAGACCGCCAGCCCCAGATTGGCCCAGAACATCAAAAACAGCAATTCCAAGATCACACCTACAAAGCTCATGGTATTAAAAGTAACCATGCTGCCTTGATGGGCCAGCAGATATATCGTTTGCACAATCAGGAATGACAGATAGCTGACAAGCGCCAAGAGAATATTCGAGAGCGGGCCGGCCAGGCTCACCATCATGATGCCAAAGCGCATGCTGCGCTTGCGACTGAAGCGGGCAGGATTGATCGGCACCGGCTTGGCCCAGCCGATTCTCCTCGTAAGCAGAAATACCAGCGATCCTATAGGATCCAGATGCTTCAATGGGTTTAGCGTCAGTCGGCCGAGGTCAGCCGCTGTACTGTCACCCATTTTGTAGGCCATCCAAGCATGAGAGAATTCATGCAAGGACAGCGATAGACTCAACACCAGTATGGACATTAAAAGTCCCCTGATATCGAAATCTCCTAAAAAAGTTGTCAAAAGCAAAGACATCATTTTCTCCTTTAACAGTATCTGATCTGACCGGCTCTATTGTCCGCCCAGCAATTCATCATAACCCTGAGTTGAGTAGCGCTCAGTTCCTTTCAACCACAAGGCCTCGCAGTTTTCCAGCTGTGCCAGCATCTCTTTGCCATCTTGGCAGGACATATTCAACAGGGCCGTGGTGATGGCATCAGCAGTAGCCGAGCTGGGGGCAACTACTGTCACTGAATCAAAGTATTGTGAAGGCATCAGCGTATCCGGATCAATTATATGATGGTATTTGACACCGTTCACAGTATAATATCTTTCATAAATTCCCGAAGTAACAATCGCCAGATCTGACACCGACAACACATCAATAATCTCTTCCGGCGCCTCCACATCGGGATTTTTAACGCCAATCCGCCATTTCCCGCCGGAATCCGCCTTAACCCCAACCGTCCGGATATTGCCGCCGAGAGAAATCACAAAGGAATCATAGCCGGCCTCGATTGCGTGCCGAGTCACCAGTTCACAGGCATATCCTTTGGCACCCGAACCCACATCCAGGCTCATAGCCGGATCGGCCAGAAAAACCGTAGCGGCTTCTTTATCAAGCTTAACCTGACGGATATCGGTATGTTGATTGGCCAGTTTCAAGGCATCAGGATCAGGCAGTGCGGCTGCGGCCGGATCATTTATCCCCTGCAGACGCAAATCATGCCAGATCGACAATACTGCACCCAAGGCCATATTGACCCGGCCGCCGGAAATCTCATTCGCCCATAAGCATTGCTCGAGAAAATCAATAATTACCGGCTCTACCGGTACCGGCTGCTTGCCCGCCTGCTCATTGATAGTACTAATATTGTTAATGCCGGGATAAGTATTATAAAAATCGAACAATTTATGATAATGGTCCAGATCCTGTCTCACCAGCGCTACAAACTGATCGAAATCGGCTTGATCTTTCGTATAGGCTATCAGTGTTGTGACTGTATCAAAGGGACCGATGATAGATTCTTCAAAACGAAGGCGCTCGCCGGTTGTACTCTGCCCCTCAACCTGTGCACAGGAAGCGGCGGCAAATGCCAACAAAATGGTGCAGATCAGCAAAACAGCATTTACCTTATTAAATCTCCAGCGATCCTTACTCATACTTCCGCTCTTTCGCACTCAATTCAGATATGTCATTGTATCAGATTCTGCCCGAGAAATGACGCCAGCGTTTTAGGACCGGCAGAGCCGCGCATAGCAGTGCCGAAGATAGTAAACCAGTCACTATTCCCGTGAATAGCAATGGCGGCAGAAAGGCCAATGCCGGTATGCGCAAATAATCCAGCAGGACAATCAGCAAATACTGACCCAGATTATGGCTGACGGCACCGCTTACGCCCAGGATCGAATAACTGGCACGGCCTTTGGTCAGGCGATTTATCATATACATGCAGGTCACAGATATCAGGCCGCCGGCCAAACTGGTCAAACCGGCGATCAGACCTCTGGTCATGAGGGCAAACAGGCTTTTCAGTATAGCAATGGTATAGGCTGACGGCACACCCAGAAAAAACAGTGTGTACATTACAGCAATATTAGAAAGACCGTAGCGCAGAGGGACCGGCGCCGGCAGCGGCGGCAGGACATTTTCGAACATACCTAAGGCGATCGCCATCGCAAAGAGCAGGGCCAAAACAACCAGCTTTTGAACTGAATATCCGGCTGGCGGCGGACTTGCTTTGTCATTATAGTCCTTATTCATCCGATCAGATCCAATTGGTCGGGATCAGCATCATCTGCAGAAGCGACAATTTTCAGCAGTACACGATTGGGCAGACAGGCGGCCCAGTCATTAACCCGCGACAGCTCGCCGCTTTTGATACAGACTTTATCAGGACAGCTCGATTCTCGGAAAGCAATGGTGCCTCTCTCAGACAGATGGAAGAATACTTCCGGGCATTCCGGAAAATTAA
This sequence comes from Clostridiaceae bacterium, assembly GCA_012519085.1. GTDB lineage: Bacteria > Bacillota > Clostridia > Saccharofermentanales > DTU023 > UBA1046. The sequence continues at coordinate 21,320 of JAAYQX010000013.1, read as the reverse complement.
AAGTACGCTCCTCACCTTCCGTCAGGACAATGACCGCAATCAGCTTATTATCGCAATAGATCTCCGCCTTTTTTACTGCCGTATCATCTTGTTGTCTGCCCCACCAGTACAAAGCCAGAAAGACAAGCAATAAGAGGCCGACAATCAACAGATCAGTCGGCCTCATAAAGATGCGTTTAACTTGTTTGCTGGCACTATTATCCTGCATTTTGTTCATCAGAGTGCATATCCCACCAATTCTTCAATCATCCCTACACTAGGGGCTTGGATCATCACCCGGTGGCTCCTCACCTGGTGGTTCCTCACCCGGTGGCTCCTCACCTGGTGGTTCCTCACCTGGTGGTTCCTCACCTGGTGGCTCCTCACCTGGTGGCTCCTCACCTGGCGTTGGCGTCGGTGTTGGCGTCGGTGTTGGCGTCGGCGTTGGCGTCGGCGTTGACGTCGGTGTTGGCGTCGGTGTTGGCGTCGGTGTTGGCGTCGGCGTTAACGTCGGTTTTGGCGTCGGTGTTGGCGTCGGCGGTGACGTCGGCTTTGGCGTCGGTGTTGACGTCGGCGGTGCGGTAGTCGGCACCGCTGTCGGCGTTGGTGTTGATGTTGGAGCAGGGTTGACAACATGTTGCAGCGTCAGAGTACTCGTATTGCCCGTATCATCCTTTGCCGTATAGACGACCGGATAGGTTCCGGCTGTATTCACATCCACAATGCCGGTATAGGTCACCGCCACTTCGGCATTAGTAAAGTCATAGGCTTTGACACCCTTCAGATAATCGAAAGCTTCGCCGGCCGTGATTGTCTGCGCCGCACCAACTATACGGGGCGGTGCATCAATATGGTTCTTCCAAGGATTATTGGGATTGGGATCATAGGGATCCCAGCCATAGCGCGGGTCACCACGCTTAACCTTGATTGTGAATTTCGGCAGACCCGGCACACTGCCTATATTATATCCATCAGCATTGGCCAAGACTTTGACCTTGGCTCTGGTACCACGTAGGGAATAGATGAACTTGGCATCGGCAGTGTTGAGGCGAATACAACCGTGGGAAGCTCTGCGCCCCAACAGATTGAATGCACTAACTTGAAGTGAGGACGGATCACGCTGATTGTAAGCTGTAGAATGGAAGAAAAAATTAGGACCTAGGCCTTTGCCATAGAAGCGGGTTGCATACTGATGGTAAGTTATACCATAAAGCTTGAACTTAACCCAAGGTATACCCCCGCCTAGAAAATAATATCGGTTCTCGCCTGTGAGCGGTGTGGGATGACGCCTGACACCGGTAGAGGTAAGCATTTTCCTGATCGGCACCTCGACCCCACTAGCTGTAGTACCATAAACAACTACCCGCTGCTCGGCAATGAAAATCCTGATCGTATAGGGCGGGCCGGCATGTACAGCTCCCACATTGCTGCTTAGTCTAGCTGCTTGGGGGGTTGGGGTCGGAGTTGGAGTGGGAGTTACGGCCTTAGTCGGCCCGGTCGAAGTAGCCTTATCAGCAGTGGAATCGCTCTTGACATCAGGAGGATTATTTTTCGCGGTAAATACCGGTACAGTACCCTTGGAGATCACTGGCCTGTCATGTTGAATATTTAGTCTCGCCGTTTCAGCCAGCTCTGCGGAATCGGATGAGATATTTTCCTCAGTTTCCTTAATCAGTGGCGCATCAGTTTCGGCGTCCAGATTTTCGAAAGCTCTGGACGGTTTTTCTTCAAGCAGACTGCAAGACGGTAGCACACTGATCAGCATAATGAGCACCAGAACAAAACTGATAAGCCCAACTCGAGTAGTTACCCTGCCTTTTTCTTTTCTCATAGTTCCCCCAAGTCAATTTACCCAACAATATTTAGATCATTATGGAGATTACATCATTCTAATCTAAATATCAATTATAGTAAATCAAATTTTTGACACAAGTGTTACTTATTATATTAACTATCTCGGGCAGAGACATAATTAATTTTTCAGTTATCTTCAGCTCAAATATACAATAGAACATTTTTCACAGCTTTGTACCCTATTGTCGCAGTTTATTTCTTATTGTGTGATCATGGCCAAATCTTAACGTAACATATTGCTTTAATATGTTTGCACCGTCTTGTTCAAGTTGAAAGGAGATCCAAATGCATAATTATCAAGGTGCAGTTGCCGGCACAGTCCCTGCTAGGAGTTGCGATCGGAATTGGCTCGGGACAAATTGCGACACAGCTATTTTTTCTGATGTTGAAGATCTTCGTCGCTATCTGGCTTTCCTGCCGGATGAACGCAGCAGCCTGCAAAAACTTGCGAATTGGTTGACTGAGACGGGGCAAAACCCACAGTCCTTTGTAGTTTCTGACAATGAATCCGTCTATCAGCCGGCCGAAGACAAATCATCTGCTTTGCAGCATAATCATCAGGATACTATCGATCATCTGACTGCACGGAAAGAGCTATTGACCGGGGTAGTCTATCATATCGCCAGATTACATGCCGCTTATCGTGAGACTTTAATTTCCTTGTATTTTGAGCAAAACACCCTGCGTGAAACAGCCGTATTGATGGGGAAATCCCTATCAACAGTCAAACGTTATCGCGATGCCGGTATAGTCGATCTGTTCATGAGGTTAAAACAGCAGGAGCTGGAAAAGTATCAAACTAACTAAATTCCGGCTGACAGTAGTTACACAATAATTACACAGTTTTAAGCAATTAGGCCTGCTCTCTGCTTGAGTCATTCTGTCAATTCCGCTATGATAGTCAGGAAATAGCCGGCGGATGAAGAAAGCAGTGGTTGGCTGAAAACATCCCGGTTGTGTATGAAGGTGTAAATGGGACTATTATTTGCTAAGAAGAGAAACGACGGGAAACTGGTCAAAGATGAAGATTCCTTAATCAGGATTATGCCCTATATTATGCGCGGACGTAATGAATCTGTTATTTATTTTGCCCGCTCTTATAATGTCGAGGCTATCCAGGAATTCATCCGGGATAAACGTGCTGAAGGTAAAAGAATTACGCTGTTCAATATAATTGTAGCGGCAATGCTGCAAACTATATACAGGCGTCCCAAAATTAATCGTTTTGTTGCCGGACGGCGTCTCTATGAGCATAACGACATCTCTATCCTGTATGCTGTCAAAACCAGGATGACTGATGATGCCCTGGAATCAATCGCTAAAGTCAAGCTCAATCCCTCCGATACTATCTATGATGTTGCTGAACGCATGCAAAATAATATCAATATGATCAAGGACGACCAGCTGAAAACTGACGACAAATTAATCCGCTTTGTCGTGAAGCTCCCTCGTTCATTCCTGCAATTCGCGCTCTGGATCGTACGTCTGATGGACTTTTACGGGATTATGCCTAAAGCCCTGATGGAAGCAACTCCACTCTACTCATCCATGTACATTTCTCATCTGGGCAGCGTCGGAGCTGATGCTCCTTTCCATCATCTATATGAATTTGGTACAACTTCTATCTTTATTACCATCGGCCGCGTCTATGATGCACCCTACAAAGGTAAAGATAATCAGGTCGAATGGCGGCAAACCGTCGACTTAAAGTTTTCCATTGATGAAAGAATCTGTGATGGTTTTTATTTAATCAAAAGTCTCAAAGTCTTCGATAAATTCATGCAAAATCCGGCAGATCTCGAGCATTCTCCCCTCTTTCATGAACAGGAATATAAGCAGCTGATGGCAGAAATCCGTCAGAGAAAAGAGACCAGAGAAGCTAGGGAGGCTAGGGAGAAATCCGACTAAAGAACCTAACTAACTATCAGTCAAATAACCGCTGTCCTTATTGACAATATCCCAGATTGAGTCCGGCAGGATGCGCTTGTAATAATCATATTCCAGAATCTTGGCTGAGTATTTTAACTTATTCTTCACTATATGTGTTATGGCATCAATATAGTCCTGCTCATCTGACAAGGTTACACCCGGTGCCGGAGTAAATTCCTTGGTCACAGCATTATAACGCCCTTTATCTGTAATCCAGCTGCGATTGACAAAAAATGCCAAAGGTCTGCGCTCCGAAAAAACATCACTGCCCATCAACAGTCTGGAATCATAGGGTACGCCCATCAGATTATAGACTGTCGGTAAGATATCTAATGTAAAGCATACTCTGTCAACTACTTCCGGTTCCATGCCGTCCACATACATGATTAGAGAGTTGCGGAAAATTTCAAAATTCTCTTCCAGCTTCGTACCTGCCAACTGATCATAATCCTCTTTGTCCATTTGATAAGGATAGTGGTCAGCATTCATCACGATCAAGGTTCGTTCGGCCATGCCTTTCTCCCGCAGACGCTCCAGCAGGTACTCCATCGCTTTATCAACTTCAATCTGCGTAGCCATATAGGCCCGTCCGCCTTCGTTATAGGGCAGATCCTTAACTGCATCACGGTTTTTAGTTGCTATATAGTTGCCGCGGAAAGTGTAGTTAGCATGACCGCTGACAGTCATAATATAAGCATGAAAAGGTTCTTTGGCAGTCATTTCGTCAAAGATTTTCTCCATCATCTCCAGATCCGATTCGGGCCAGGATTTTTTGACTTCCAGACCATTGCCAAGTCCCTTGTAAGTATAACCCAGATTAGGATGCGATTTGTCCCGACCGTAGTAGGTATAAGTATGATTATGCCAAGCGGTTGTATAGTATCCGAGGCGTCTGAGCATATTACCGGGTACCAGTGCCATATCGTTTTTAGAGGATTCGACCATACTCCAAACCCCCGGTTTGGGAGCCAAGCCGGTAACGCCTGTGTATTCCCCGTCCGAAGTTGAGACGCCCCAGGTAGGATTATAAAAATTCTTAAACTTAATGCCCTGCTCCTGCATTTTCCACAGGGTCGGTGTAAGTTCCGGATCGGCAGAATAGGGGGAATGGGCTTCGACAGTTAAGAAAATCAGATTATAGCCCTTGAACATACCTGTATGACTGTTAGTTTTACTTGGTTCAACCTCATGGAAATATTGTGCCATCGCGCGCAGACCGTCATTGCTCTCATTGGCAATAATCTGCTCAAAGTCGATCGGGAAGACCTGTTCCACAGGTTCAACGATTTCTGATGTCGGTTCTGTCTGACTCTGATCGGGAGTGCCGCTTTCGGCCGGCTGATCCGCCGATTCCGACTCGGAATGGTTCGGATCGTCTTCAGGGTCTTTAATCAGAATATCCTCAGGCAAAGTGTCTTCTACAGCAATAGGGTCACTGCTATCAAATAAAAAGTGCCTGAGATCAATGCTCATCGCCGAGATCAGACCGACTTTGCTAGAAGCAACAAAAGGATCATTGGTTTCAAAGTACAGATCGTAAGCGGAATTGACATCGCGATCACCAACATGGATAAATAAAATTCCAAAGGTGAAAGATACTATCGCAGCGGTTAGGCTGAACAGACTTCTCAGCACCAGATCATGTTTATTGACTTGGGCCCTCTCCTTAATTTTCGGTCCCGCCAGCCAATGCTCCGGAATTTTCCCTCTGTTTTTTAAGAATCTTACAATCGGTCGTCCGATAAAAAAGATTATTAGAGGTAGAAAGGCCAGAAACAGAACAGGAATATTGATCAGTATTTTCCAAAAGACATCGCCTGCAAACTCGGCAACCTGCTGTGCACGCACCATTGAAAACCAAGTAAATAGAGTGCGGAAAAAAGCATGATAGATATATTGAGCACAGAAGAAAATCATTATCACCAGAAGAGGTACAGCCAGCAGGCGGCGCCACCATCGTTTCGGGAATAAAGTGATAATGAATGTCAATGCGAAAGCCAAGCTTAGACTGAATAGGAGATTAATTAATAATCCTTTAAAGTCAATGCTTTTATGAACAAAGATTCTGAACCAGAGATCCCACCAGAGCAAGGAAGATATCAAAAAGATAAAGACAGCTCTTCTGCTCATTGAGCCTTTTTCGGCCGAAGCTTCAGCTTTGGTCAGGAAAGGTTGTCGCTTCCGAGACGGTGCTGTAGGCTGTTTCGGCTTTGTCGGAGCGGAAACTGTATGCGGCTCATTATAATGAGAGTATTCACTCTCAGCTTGATCAGATCCGTCTATATATTCCTCGGACGAGTAGTAGTTTTCGCCTTCATATTCTTCCCACAGGTGATTACGGTCTATATCCTCCTCAGATGGATAGTAGTTGTCGGCAGTTGTTTCATATTCATATTGAGCATCGAAATGAGATGGCTGGCGGTGATCACCGTAGTCGTGGATAAAGGATTCTTCTGTGCTATCCGGCTCTGAATCCTCATAGTTTTGAGCATTGTCATCCCAGTCCGGGATGTCAGCAGTGTAGCCTTTTTGTCTTAAGTACTCGTTAATCAGCCGCTGCTCTTCGGCTGAAAAATTATGATTTTTTTTCATGACGGCATTATATCAATCTCTGTCAGCAATGACAATAATAACTCCTAATCCGGTGACAGAAAATATTTGCTTTTGTACTCTATTATACGCTGATCTATGATATGATTTTGGTCATGACTGAACCCAATCACAGCAAGGATATAATTGAATCACAACTGCCTTCTGAGCCATTTATTGGTGTTTTTGATTCGGGGGTTGGTGGGTTAAGTGTTCTGGCTCAATTAACTCAGAAGTTGCCGAATGAGTCTTTTCTTTATCTGGGCGACTCGGTTCATGCACCATATGGTGACCGTTTACCAAATGATCTGTTCGAGTTGACCGGGCGCATTTGCCTTTGGTTCAAAGCCAGAGGGGCCAAGGCCATCGTCGCTGCCTGCAATACCGCATCCTCGACTATAATTTCTGAACTGAGAGCTTTGGTTGCCCCGTTAACTATTTACTCGGTGCTGGAAGCAGGTGTCACCGGTGCTGCCAAAACCAGTAAATCTCAAAACATCGGCGTATTAGCGACAGTTACTACAACCAACAGCAGATCATTTGAAACCGGTATTTTGTCTCATCTGCCTGCAGCTAAGATCACAGGCGTTTCCTGCCCGACATTCGTACCGCTGGTGGAGGACAATAAGGTATCCGGGCCTGAGGCAGAACTTTCAGTGGCGGAAATCTGCTCACGTTTTACTGACCAAGAGATGGATACCGTACTGCTAGGCTGCACACATTATCCTGCTCTGACTCCCCTGCTGCGCAAATATCTGCCCGATCGGATTGCTATACTCGATCCGGCCGCTGTATTTGCCGAGATCATCTACAGTGATTTGACTCGACAGAATCTGCTTGCTGCAGGCAGCAAGGGAAATTCCCTATTAATAACAACGGGAGATATCAAGCAATTCGTAGACTCGGGAACCATTCTACTGGGCCAAGTGCCAGATCCTGTTTTTAGACTGGACAGTTCGGAGCTAACGGACTTCTCTCCGCTTAAAACGGCTCATGGCCGCGCTTTGGCAGCACAAATAGCCAAATCAGAATCGTCAGGACAGTGTAAATCAGAGCCAGCACATAGGTGCTGATATAGCTCTTGCTATAATTGTAGAGTAAGCTGGTTATGATCGGACCAAGCAAAGTGGCCAAACCGGCACTGATCTGCAGTATAGAGGCAAAACTGGCATAGTTCTTTTGGCCGAAGAGGTGTTTGGAAAATGCCGGAAAGGCAATCGAACTAAATGAAAGTCCCACCCCTGAACCTATTGCCAGCGGCCAGAGAAAGTAAGCATTGCCGGCAAAGATAGAGCTTAACAAGGCCAGGGTAACCGCCAGAGTACTTATCACCGAGGCTATTTTCAGGCCCATAAATTCAAAAACATAACCAAGTACAGGTTTTCCAAACATTAGAAATAGCATAAAGGCTGCTGAAACCTGTGCTGCCTGCTGCAGACTATAACCCAGATCAATCAGATGCGGCGACATATTGTTGAACAGAGCATTCGTAGACAAAGTAACCAAAAAAATGGCAGTTATGAAGAACCAAAACCGGACATTCCGTAAAGCATCTTTAACCTCCATCCCTGTCAGCTCTTTTTGCAGCTGCTCGGACTCTAAATTGTCCGAAGCCCCAAAGGGACGCAAGTTCAGATGATAGGGAGTAGCTCTGGTGATCACAAATAGGGTTAGAAATAGACTGACCAGAGTGATGATACCAAATAGAAAGAGTGTTCGCCGCCAACCAACCGTAGGTATCCAGATCCCACCCAGATAATTGTATACTATTCCCCCCAGGCCTGATCCCATAAAAGCAACACCTATCGCCATTGACGTATTTTTCTCGAACCAATTTTGAATCACAATCGACATTGGGATATAGGTACCGATACAGGTTAAAACGGTCTGTATCATCACTATCAGATAGTAGTGAAACAGATTTTGTATATAACTCATGGCAAAGACACTTGCGCTCAGCAATATTGCCGCCAGTCTGATGACCTGTATCACGGGTACTCGTTTCAGAAGAAAGGCACAGAGAAATGCTCCGCCGATATTGCCCACTCCCTTGAGAGTCGTTGCGATAACCATCTGCGGTCTGGTGGCATTCAATGATTCCTGTATCGGTGTGATAAATATGCCGGAAGAATTGGCTGTAGAGCCCCAGAGTGCTGCCAGGGCCAAAAATAGTGCCAGCACAGTAATCCAGTGCATATGGGGAATTTTGCGTAATTTATTGTCAATCGCCATGTCTGCGCATCTATACCTCTGAACAAATTTAGGCTGCATCTAAAGTCAGCAACTAGCAGAGTATAGCACTAATTCATTTATAGTCTAGAGATAATTAGAATCGACCTCAAGCCTGACCAAATGATATAAATCCAAAATTTCCTGCCGGGTTAGGAGACGGAAGTCCCCCTCTGTCAAATCAGGGTCCAGCATTAGACTGCCAATGCTCACACGGCTCAAATAAGTGACTTCTCTACCGGTAGCTTGGAGCATTCTTTTGACCTGATGGTATTTACCTTCGGTGATCTTTAACTGCACGGCATTTCCCGTCAGGATTTTAAGCTCGGCAGGCAAACAGACAGTGTGGTCTTCTAATCTGATGCCCAGACGGAATTGTTCTTTATCGATGTCCGTAAAGGGCTGGCCCTGATAGAGCAAATGGTATGTTTTCTCAACTTGATATTTGGGGGACATCAAGCGGTGCGCCAGTTCGCCATCCGTGGTAAGGAAAATCAACCCGGTTGTATCAATATCCAGTCGACCGACACTGGTCAGGCCTCCTGCCTGAAATTCAGGAGGGATTAGATCCATTATGACCGGGTATCTGTTGTCCTTATGCGCCGTCACAAAGCCCTCCGGCTTGTTCAGCATCAGATGGGTGTGCTTTCTTAAGGTCAGCATCTCGTCATCCAAAACCACCCTTGCAGCAGCAGGATCAGATATGATAAAGCCGTGATCGGTGATCACCTCACCGTCAACTTCAACCCGTCCCTGCTTGATCAGGCGCCGCACTTCCTTGCGTGTCCCCAACCCCAGTCTGGCTAGGGCACGATCTAGTCTTAATCTGGTTGACTCTGCCATTTTTGCTTTCTACCTATAGAGTGCAAATGGTTGGAAAATCAGCTCCAATTGACACCCAAACGTCGATAATTCTCTATAGCTTGATATAATCGATATGTTTAATTTCTTTTTACAAATATTTATCAATCATTATAGATCGAATTGTAAAATAATATAATAGTATATTTGTGAACATGATTTTACTGTTGAGGAACTGTTGAGGAGAAGAAATAATGGCAGAAATAACTTTGGGCAGAACGGGAATCATTACCGATCGCAACGGGTTCGGTGCGCTTCCGATTCAGAGGCGCGATATGGAAACCGCCGTCAAAATTTTAAGAATGGCCTACGAAGGAGGCTTCATTTTTTTCGATACAGCACGTTCCTATAGTGATAGTGAGGAAAAGCTGGGCCAAGCCTTCGAAAAAATCAGGGACAAGATTTTTATTGCAACGAAGACGGCCGCCGATACTCCCGAAGCCTTTTGGGCGGATCTGGACAAATCACTTTCTCTCCTTAAAACCGATTACATAGACATTTACCAGTTCCACAATCCGGCCGTATGTTATAAACCGGGGGACGGTACGGATATGTACGAATGTATGTTGGAAGCCAAGAAACAGGGGAAGATAAGATTTATCGGCATAACAAATCATCGGCCGAATGTGGCTAACGAAAGCGTGGAATCCGGCCTTTACGATACTCTGCAGTTTCCGTTTTGTTATCTGGCGTCGCAAGAAGATATCGAACTTGTAGAAAAATGTGAGAGAGCAAATATAGGCTTTATTGCGATGAAAGGACTTTCCGGCGGTTTGATAACCAATTCAGCTGCAGCATACGCTTTTATGACTCAATACAAGGATGTCTTGCCCATCTGGGGAATCCAGCATAAGAGTGAGCTGGAAGAGTTTTTGCAGTATTTTGAGAATCCGCCGGTGCTAACCGAAGAGATGTTTGCCCTCATAGAAAAAGAAAGACAAGAGCTTACGGGTAACTTTTGTAGAGCTTGCGGATACTGCATGCCCTGTCCGGTTGGAATTCAGATCAGCAATGCTGCCAGGATGGCTCAGCTTATAAGGCGTTCTCCATCCGCCAAATTGCTTACTCCCTCTGTTCAGATGATGATGAACAATATCGAAAACTGTATCGAGTGCGGACAGTGTATAGGCAAGTGCCCGTACGAGTTGGACGTTCCCAGCTTGCTCAAAATTAATCTCAAGGACTACCGAGAAATTCTGGCCGGGAAAATTAAACTTTGATCCGTATGAGGACCGAAACGTTCAAGAAAAAGGTATCTTTATGAAAAGAGCAGAAAAAACTCTATACTATGTATCTTTAGCTATAAGTATGCTCGTTGGGCTTTGGCACTTCTTCGTTCCGAATCTATTTAATTGGTATGACTATCTGCCAATGCAGTATGAAAACCTTATCGTAGGAATTGATTATACGAACTATTGTTTTTCCGCTTTGTTGTTCGGTATTAGCTTTGTTTTGATTTTATTGGGTAAAAGTGCACTGTCATTAAATCGTGAGACCATTGTATTCTATACGTTTTTGACTGTGGTCTGGGTTTTCAGAGCTTGCCTGGCCGCTTTCATAGAACCTTGGCCACTGGAGCCTATCCCCGCGGCAGCTATCGGGCAACTTATCGGATCGGTCGCTTTGGCGGCGATGATGGTGACTGTTTCGATAAGTCTGTGGAAAAGAAGTCGTAAGCAATAAAAAACTGAGGTTGAATCTAGTGTCAACCTCAGTCCGTATCAATATGTTTCTATTTAACTTAATATAACTTTGCTCCTGCAGGTATATTGTCGTCCAGAATTAGAAGATTCAGCCCTTCCTTGCCATCGTGTTCATACACTGCCGAGATAACCATGCCTTGTGACGGTATACCCATCATCTTTCTGACCGGTAAATTTGTTATAGCTACCAGGGTTTTTCCTATTAGATCTTCAGCCTTGTAGTGTTCTTTGATTCCGCTTAAGATTATCCGATCCGTTCCCGAGCCATCGTTCAAGGTGAATTTCAGAAGTTTATCACTCTTCGGAACCTCTTCGCAGTTTAATACCTTCACCACTCTAAAGTCTGATTGCGAAAAAGTTTCAAAGTCAACCATATCTGCAAATAAGGGTTCTACTTTTACTTTAGACAGATCTAATTTCTGAGAACCGGTTGGAAATTGGCCGGAAGTTTTATCATCTTCCGCGCTAGAACTGGGAGTTTGATTGTCAGCCGCCTGACCGCCTAGTGGCTTCATAGTGGGAAACAGCAGCACATCTCTGATCGAGGGATTGTCTGTCAAGAGCATGACCAGACGGTCGATCCCGATCCCCAGACCGCCGGTGGGTGGCATACCGTGAGATAAGGCCTCGACAAAATCATCATCCTGCAGATGGGCTTCATCATCACCGGCTTGGCGTTTGGCCATCTGGGCCCGGAAGCGTTCTTCCTGGTCCAGAGGATCGTTCAATTCGGAATAGGCATTGCCGAATTCACTGCCATAGATGAACAGCTCAAAGCGCTCGGTCAGATGCGGCTGACCCGGCTTTTTCTTGGTCAGAGGTGAAATCTCAATCGGATAGTCCAGGACAAAGGTTGGTTGAATCAGCTTGGGCTCGGCAAAAGTTTCAAAGCAGAGCTCCAATATATCGCCCACACCCATATGCTCCTCTATGCCCTCGACACCCTTTTCTCTAGCAAGCTGTTTTGCTTGTTGAGCGTCTTCGATTACAGAAAAATCCAGTCCGGAATGCTCGCGCACGGCATCGCTCATAGTTATTCTGGCGAAGGGCGGGGTCAGATCAATCTCGACACCCTGGAAGTTTATGATTGTGCTGCCTTTGTTGACTGCTTTGCAGGCACGGACGACAAGGGCCTCAGCCAGTTCCATCATGCCGTGATAGTCAGTATAGGCCTGATAGACCTCCATCATGGTAAATTCCGGATTGTGCTTTACACTCATGCCTTCGTTGCGGAAATTGCGCCCGATCTCGAAAACTCGTTCCAGGCCACCGACAATCAGTCGCTTAAGATACAATTCTGGCGATACGCGCATATATAGATCCAAGTCAAGTGTATTGTGATGAGTGATGAATGGTCTGGCCGCGGCGCCGCCGGGAATTAGATTCAGCAAGGGGGTTTCGACTTCCAGGAAATTCCTGTCTTCCAGCTCATTGCGGATCGCGCGGATAATCAAGCTGCGTTTCTCAAAGGTTTCTTTCACTTCCGGATTGACAATCAGGTCGAGATAACGTTTGCGATAGCGGGTGTCGGTATCCCTTAGCCCATGGAATTTTTCCGGTAAAGGGCGCAGGGATTTCGCCAGCAGTGTGAATTTAGAATTGCGGATTGATATTTCACCGCGCTTGGTGCGAAAGACCTCACCTTCAACACCGACAATATCGCCAATGTCGAACTCCTGCCATTTGGCATAACTTTCTTCGCCGATATCATTGACTCGAGTGAAGATCTGTATTTTACCCGAGCGGTCCTGCAGATCGCAGAAACTGACTTTGCCCATACCTCTCTTGCTCATGATTCTGCCGGCGACTTTTACGATCTTTCCGGCCATCCGGTCAAAATCTTCAACAATCTCTGCTGTATGCTCTGTTACTTCGTAGGAAGTTTCCAGAAATGGATCCGCACCTGCATCCTGCAGAGCTTTCAATTTGTCAAGACGGATTTGGATCTGGTCACTGACTTTTTCCTCCGAATCGTTCGGATTCGGATTAAGATTGATTTCTTGTTCTTTTGTCATACTCTTCTCTTTTCATTTATAAAGCGACCTATCCCGTCGGATGGCCGCTTGGTTTAAACCGTAATTGTCACCCGACTAAATCGAAATTCAGGATGGTTTACTGATTTTCATGATTTTATACTCTAACATACCGGCAGGAGTTTTGACTGTTACCGTATTGCCTTTTTTCTTGCCTAAAATGGCACTGCCGACAGGTGATTCGCTGGAAATGCGATTACCGAAAATATCTTCTTCTTGGAAGCTGACAACTACATATTCCATATCTTCTCCGGTTTCCAAATCACGAATAGTGACCTGGCCGCCCAGGGTCACTACATCCTGACTGATTTCCTCATCTCCGATTACTTTGGCATGTTTGAGGATATTTTCAATCTCCAGAATGCGCATTTCATTTTCCGCCTGCGCCGTCTTGGCTTCATCATATTCTGAATTCTCAGTCAGATCGCCCAGTGCACGGGCATCTTTCAGCCGTTCCGCAATCTCAGCGGCAATAACCGTCTTTCGCTCTTCCAGCTCCTGCTGAAATTCTTTAATTCCCTGGTAAGTCAAGCCATAAGTTTTATCTGACATCTGCTTCCCTCCTAGTGGATTGATCATTTCGCAAGTGCACCTGTCGGAACTATAATCTTACGAATACACGGGACGATTATAGCATATATTGGTTGAGCATAGCTTTCTAGTTACTATTTACCGATATAAATCCAAAAATTAAGCAAGCAGATCGTCTAATTACTACTGTCACTCTCTTTCCGAATAACATTATGGGCTCCGCCCTCGACAATGCTGGTCGGGGATACTTTGACCAGCCTGGCTTTTTCCTGCAGCTCAGGAATGGTGATTGCGCCGCAAGCACACATAGTTGACTTGATTTTCGCCATTGTCACTTTCAGGTTGTCTTTTAGTTTGCCGGCATAAGGCACATAGGAATCGACGCCCTCTTCAAAGTTCATATGCCCGCCCGAACCGCCGTCATCATAGCGCTGCCAGTTACGGGCACGATTGGAACCTTCGCCCCAGTATTCTTTCACATAATTGCCTTTGACCATCAGTCTGCGAGTCGGGCTCTCATCAAAGCGAGCAAAATAACGGCCAAGCATCAGGAAATCCGAACCCATGGCCAAGGCCAGCACCATATGATAATCGTAGACGATGCCGCCGTCAGAACAGATCGGCACATAGATCCCGGTCTCTGCGAAATACTCATCCCGGGCTTTGGCAACTTCGATAACGGCAGAAGCCTGGCCGCGGCCGATGCCCTTTTGCTCTCTGGTAATGCAGATAGAACCGCCGCCGATACCTACTTTGATAAAGGCTGCGCCTGCTTCGGCCAGGAAACGGAAGCCCTCGGCATCTACCACATTGCCGGCACCGACCGGAACTTCATCTCCGTACTTCTCTCTGGCCCAGGCCAGCGCCTTGCGCTGCCACTCCGTAAAGCCGTCCGACGAGTCAAGACATAGCACATCCGCCCCGGCTTCCAGCAAAGCCGGAACTCTTTCCTCATAATCCCTGGTATTGATACCAGCTCCACACAGCAAACTCTTCCTTTTATCCAGCAGCTCATATGGATTTTCTTTGTGTTGGTCATAGTCCTTACGGAAAACCAGAGAAACCAGATTGCCCTCTTTATCTACGATAGGTAACTGGTTCAGCTTATTGTCCCAGATAATATCATTGGCTTCGGACAGAGTGATTCCTTCCCGGCCTGTGATCAAATCAGGCATCGTCGTCATAAAGTCCCGCACCGGTGTATCAGGATCGAGCCTGCTCACTCGATAATCGCGAGAAGTTACGATACCTAACAGCTTACCCTGGGGTGATCCGTCATGGGTCACAGGTACCGTTGAGTGACCCGTCCGCTCTTTAATGTCCAAGATATCTCGTAGAGTCTGATCCGGCCGGATATTGCTGTCGCTAGAAACAAAACCGGCTTTATATTTCTTAACTCGCCGCACCATAGCGGCCTGATCAGCAATTGCCTGTGAGCCAAAGATAAAAGACAGTCCCCCCTCACGTGCCAGAGCAATTGCCATGCCGTCATCGGAAACAGACTGCATAATCGCGGAGACCAAGGGCAGGTTCAAGCGATAGCGTGGCTGTTCACCTTTGCGGAAACGCACAAGCGGTGTAGACAGGTCGACACTGTCCGGTGTGCATTCTTCAGTTGTCAAATTGGGAAGCAGCAGATACTCACTAAAAGTACGCGACAGTTCCGGGATGATCGTAGCCATATTTTTCTCCTTAATATACTTTCCTCCAAATAATATCGTTCACATAATGCTGAGCACCACAGAGCAAAGTCACAAGCAGCGAGCTGTCGGCCGGCTCTAGCTCTCACTTTACTTTGACATCTTCCCTGATCTTACGGTGCATTAAGGCTTTCCGGATCAACTCATCGAAGAGAGGATGCGGACGGTATGGCCTGGACTTAAATTCGGGATGGGAGATAATCCCCACAAAAAAGGGATGTTCCGGATATTCAAAAGCTTCAACCAGCAGGCCATCAGGTGAAGTACCGCTGAATTTAAGACCGGCAGCAGATAGTGTAGCCTGAAAGGCTGGATTTAGCTCACGTCTGTGGTGATGTCTCTCCGTTGTTTCCAGTGTCTTATAAATAGTTGCCAGAGCACTCCCCTCCTCCAGCTTCATCGGATATGACCCAATACGCATTGGCTGATCGGCATAGGGAATATCAGCCAGATTATTCGCCATCTCATCAGTTAGCCCGGCATAATAAAAAATATCGCTGCAAGGCATTTCACACTCGTCCGTATGAGCGTCGCGAATACCTGCTACATTGCGGGCGACCTCCACAACGGCCATCTGCATACCTAAACCCAAACCCAGATACGGTATCTTCTTGGTACGTGCTGCCTTTGCAGCTGCAATCATACCCTCCATACCTCTGGGACCGAAACCGCCGGGAACCAAGATCGCATCAGATTCCCTAAATCTTTCTTCCACTTCAGCCGTAGTCAAACCTTCCAGCTCTTCAGCCGCAACCCAGTCAATATTCGGAATTGCGCCATGTGTAATACTGGCATGATCCAGGGCTTCCGTCACTGAATAATAGGCATCAAATAATTCCGTATATTTCCCTACCAACGAAATATTTAGAGGCTTTCTAGCCGCTCTGATCCGTGCTACCAGATCTTTCCAACCGGATAGATCAGGTTCGACATATTGTGCAATACCGAGATGATTGCATACCACTCTGGCCAGTCCCTCTTGCTCCAACAGCAACGGTAACTCATAGACAGAGTCACAATCCAGATTTTGAATCACCGCCTCTTCTTTGACATTGCAGTAAAGGGCCAATTTCTGTTTCAGCCCCTGATCAAAGGGCACTTCTGTACGACAGACCAAAATATCCGGTTGAACTCCGAAAGACAGCAATTTCTGTACGCTGTGCTGGGTAGGTTTGGTTTTTAGTTCGTGGGTTTTAGTTAAATATGGTAATAAAGTAACATGAATAAACAAGACATTTTCTCTCCCCACTTGGTAGCTGACTTGTCTTATCGCCTCAATAAAAGGCTGACCCTCCATATCTCCGACCGTGCCGCCAATTTCGGCAATAACCACGTCCGGATTGCCCTCACGTGAAACTTGGAAGACATGCTCTTTAATCTCGTTGATGACATGGGGAACAACCTGTACGGTTCCACCGTGGTAACCGCCGGCTCTTTCTCTGGTAAGAATGTCAAGATAGACTTTGCCGGAAGTGATATCGCTTTCTCGGGAGAGATTGACATCGGTAAAGCGCTCATAATGACCGATATCGAGATCGGTTTCAGCGCCATCCTCTGTGATAAAAATCTCCCCATGTTGTGTGGGGTTCATTAAGGCGGGGTTGACATTAATATAGGGATCGAATTTCTGAATTCTGACGGTGAGTCCGCGGGCGATCAACAGTCTGCCTAGTGCTGCCGCTGTAATGCCTTTGCCTAGGCCCGATACCACACCGCCGGTAACGAAAATATACTTTGTTGACATCTAACACCTCATTTTTATAACGACATTATCAAAAGACAGATTACCACAGATGCCCTAAAAACTCTTATTTCTTTCCTTCTGCGGTCAAGTACTAACTCCGATTCCGGCTCTGATTATTGATTTTAGCCTGATAATGCTATAATTACCACATTATAAATTTTTTAACGCTAGTGAGCCATTACTATATGTATGCGGAGGTTATAAAACAGGTATGAACCCCAATGACATCTCAACGATTATCAATTCAATTTTTATCCTGGCCATGCCGTTGTTTTTACTGGCTTTTTGCTTATTTGCCATCGGGCAGACAGTAAAAGCCGGCCACCGCAGTGCTGAACAACTGTTGGAGCTGGAAGATATAATTGAACATGCACCCCATCCCCAAGCTAAGGATACAGATAAAATCAGCGCCAGGATTGACTATCTGGAACAAACTGAAGTCAAAGATCCGCTGCTATGTTCTGCTCTGACAGATCTTGTACACCGCAGTCAAGATTATCACAACAATTGTTGGCTATATGATCCTGCCAGCAGACTTAATGAGAACGATCTGCTCACAACTCACGAGAATCATATTATCAAGGGTTTGTACAGCAAGATCATTCTGTTGCTTGGTCTACTGTCAACTGCAGCAGCTGCCTTTTCTTTGTTCCTCATACCTAAGGAAAACTTCAATACCGTAGTTTCCCTGCTGTTGTCTTCTCTGGTTACAGCTGCGACTCTTTCTTATTTGTTGAAGTTGATCACCCAGTCCGTGCGGGACAAGATAAACAACAGAATCATGCAAATGAACCGGGCGTTGCTTGACAATTATCCCGTTTTTACTGAACAAATCGGTCTGGCCAAACTCTCCGGCCGCATGTTTGAATATGAACAGACCATCAAAGACAATCTCACCGAATTTGAGCAAACAGCCAGAAAACTGGTTGAAGGCGAATTCGCTCAAGGTATCAATCACAGTGTACGTCAGATCATGTCTGAAGAAGTATCGCCGCCTATAATAAAGGCAGCCGACACCCTTAGCCTGCTGGCTACTGATTTGACCGAACGACAGGAAAAAGGCATGGCCGATCTGGCTGCACAATTCTCTGCCGTTGTCACCGGCTACTTGGAAGATCATCTCAGACCGCTCAATACCCATCTCGGCAAACTCAATGAACTGATCGCCGAGACCGAAGCTTATGTAGGTGTTTCCGTACAAACATTGGAGACCTCCCGCGAGCAGAATATCGCTCTCAATCAAGAGATCTCCGAAGCTCTGCGTCTTATGACGCTGGCTAAAAATGACCTGGCCAATGAGATGTTGGACATCCGTGACTATCTGGAGAAGATCGGTGATAGTACTAACCGGCTGGCCAGACTTTATCAGGGTGAGGATCGCTCACTGTCACTGCATATTAGTAATCTGGCCAACCAGATCAGCGTCTTCAGCGACAGGTTGAATGCCTCCATCACCGAATCGGCTTCTGCACTGGAACAGGCGGCAGAAATGACCAAGAAACAAGAGGAGTACGGTACAGGACTACTGGCTCATCTCGACCGTCAAGTACAGCAGTTGTCTGAAATTAACCGGACCATTCAAGACAATACCACACATTTCACAACCGAATCTGCCCAGTTTGTCCACCAGACACTATCCGAGTACGATGCCGGTCTAGGTGAAGTCATTGAGCGTCTGAGCTTTGTCGTAGCTGAGATCCGCGATGCGATCGATGGTTTACCGGTCGCTCTACGCTTAAGAGGAGAAGGAACACAGAATAGATGAGACGTTTGCCCGCAAATATGCCCGGCAATTTCGTCCCCGACTCAGGACGTTCTCCGGAGGATTCCGCTGTGCCGGAATTGCCTCAGGAGTTGCCCCTGTCGACAATTGAAACATCTGAACCCGACGGCAAAGGCATTAGAAGAAGTGTACTTAATTTGCAGGAGATAAAGACATCAGGCACTCCAACTACTCAATTATCTTCTCCCCTGCCCGATACTTCTCCTATAGTGCCGGCTACCTCTGAACCGGAAAAGAGTGATTTTACCGTAGAAACTGAGCCTGAGCAGTCACGCAAGTCAGCTCAATTTGTAGACCCGGCAACTGCTGAATTTCATGTTCAGGCTGATAGTGAAACTGATCTTAACACCGGACAGGAATTTACCCCGGACCTGCAGAGTGATATCGCTTTCACACCTGAATCCGATCCTGATCCGGAAAGTGAAGCTGTAATTGAAGTATTCCCTGAACCCGACGTAGACCCCGGTACAAAAGTATATCCTATACCGAAAGTGCCACGGGCTCAGCTGTTGTACCCAGGTTTCCAAAATGCTTTGGACTTTATGCGTGAGAACTTTCGTTTACCGCGCGAAATTCAGTTAGAACAACAAAAGAGCTCCCGCACCTGGCTCCTGGCTAAACTTGACCGTCTGAACAATAAATCTGAGTTGCGGGATTTTGCGGTAGGACTCTCCAGGAAAGATCAGGCTTTGCTATTTCCGGTACTGGCTACTTTGAAAAAGAAACAGGAGATCGACAAGCTGGAAAAAGTTATCCTCTATCTAAGCAGCAGATCTCAATACATTCATGGCTGGCTTACTCTGCAATTTGCCTACCCGCGCTCCGTAGTTGCCACTACTCTGACCAAATTATGTCTTGATCTGGAAGATAAGTATTATTTCTCCGATACTAACTATGGTACTCGACATCTGCACCGGAGCAAGAATATCAATCCCACACCGGAAATTATCTGGAGTCAGGTGCCAATCATTACCAGCATTGCTCATCCCAACAGTCGCCATTTTATCAAAGATCTTGCGATACACTATCTTGATTCAGGACTTGATTATATTTCCTACTGCACCAAATATGCTATCTACCCGGATCTCAGTCTAGGCCAAGCTTTAAATGAGAAAATAGAGTCAGAACTGTCACTGGAAAGTCAAAATGCTACTTCAAGCAGACGTTTTTTTCGTCAAAACAACTAAGAGCTCACATTCCTTTTCATTTGCTATACCCTAATTGATCATGATAGACTATTGTAATGATACCGTTAGCAATGGATTAAGCCTTAATTAAGTGATTCAGTTGTTGTAACGGATATTTTAAAAGGAGGAAAATAATGAAAGGACTGAAGAAAATCCTAATTCTTCTCGTTATCTTTGCACTCGTCATGCCCTTGATAGCTTGCCGCGGCAAAGATGCTGAGAAGACAGAAGCAGAAGAAGCCCCTGCAACTGATGCTGCCGTTGAACCGGACGACGCAGAAGAGACAGAGGCACCTGATGAGCAGGAGGAGCCTGCTGAAGAAACAACTGCAGAGGCAGATGAAGGGGGAGAAGAACCTGCAGTTGAAGTCGAACCCTATAAGATCGGTATCGTTACCGGTACGGTTTCTCAGGGTGAAGAAGAATTCCAGGAAGCTATGGCTCAGATCGCTAAACATGGTGCTGACAAGATCGTTCACACCACCTATCCTGACAACTTCTCAACTGAGACTGAAACCACGATTTCACAGTTCGTCAATCTGGCCTCTGATCCTCTGGTCAAGGCGATCGTAGTCGGTCAGGCCGTTCCCGGCACAGCTGCATCGATTGACAAAGTCAGGGAAACCAATCCTGATATGATGTTCATCTGCGGCGTTGTTGCCGAAGACCCGGGTGTTATGTCTGAGAAATCCGATATCTGTACCCTCGTCGATGAAATCTCAATGGGCAAGACCATACCGACAGAGGCACATAGAATGGGAGCCAAGACCTTTATTCACTACTCTTTCCCGCGCCACCTCGGTTATGCCACTATTGCCAATCGTCTCAATATCATGAAAGAGACCTGTAAAGAGCTGGGTATGGAGTTGGTTGAAGTCAATGCACCGGATCCCACCGGCGACCAGGGTGTATCAGGCGCACAGCAATTCATTATTGAAGATGTGCCGCGTCAGATTGCCCAGTATGGTAAAGATACCGCTTTCTTCTCTACCAACTGCGCCATGCAGGAACCTCTGATCCGCTCCGTCTACGAGCAGGGTGCCATCTTCCCGCAGCAGTGCTGCCCCAGCCCCTATCACGGCTATCCCGCCGCTTTGTCTATCGAAGTCGAAGGACATGAGGGCGATGTCCAATATATGCTGGATTCTATCGCCGCCAAACTCAAGGAGAATGGCCAGGATAAGCGTATGTCGACCTG
>JAAYQX010000012.1 GCA_012519085.1 Clostridiaceae bacterium | reverse complement strand
TATTTTAATTACTGAATTGCTTTACTGAATTCATTTTGACATCTTTTATGAACTTAAAGCATATCATCCGGTACCAAAATTGCTCCTCCGATTAAGACTTGCTGCAGTCCTTTGCTCTTGAACAATTCTGCGATCTGATTCATGAAAGTGCTGTCAGGCACTTCGAATAGTTGTTTAGTCTCTCCCCAGCCTAAACGATCGTATTTGTCGCTGCCAAAACGGTGATAGGGCAGGAGTGCGATAGTTCTGGCAGTAACATTCTCTGCCAGCCAGTCTGCCATGCGCTCTAAAGTATCTCTATCACCATTAAAACCCGGTATGACCGGAATCCGAATATGAATATTGGCCTCCAGATCAGACAATTTGACCAGATTCTCGAGAATACGTTCGTTGTTGACTGCAGTAAACTTGCGATGCTGATCAGTGTCTATATGCTTGAAATCATAAAGAAAAGAGTCAGCATAGCCGGCGGCTATTTCAATATTTTCCCAGGGCACATAACCGGAAGTATCAATGCAGAGATTGATCCGTTCCTTTTTGATTGCATCCATCAAGAAACTCAGATTTTTTATATTCTGCGCCAGGGGCTCGCCGCCGGAGAAGGTGACACCGCCTCTTGATCTGTCATAAAAGGCTCTGTCTTTTAGAACAACACTCATGATTTCTTTCAGGGTGTATTCTTTTGAGCTCATTATCAAGGCATCGGTAGGACATACGGCTGCGCAGTTACCGGTTCCGTTGCAAATATTGCGGTCAATAACCGGCCCTTTTGTAGTATCATAATTTAGAGCACCAATAGGGCAGGCGTCCTGGCAATAACCACAGAGGATGCAGCGATCCGGGAAATGGAGCAGTTTGGGACTATATTCCAGACCCTCAGGATTATGACACCAGACACAACGCAAGGGGCAGCCTTCGAAAAACAGAGTGGTGCGGAGACCGGGTCCGTTTTCCATGCTGAGTCTCTGTAAATCAAATAATCTGTACATGGTACCTGCCTAAAATTCAATATAGTAAATTTTTGAGCCTGTTTATATTATATTCCAATAAATAAAAAGGTCAAGCATTTTTATTTATGTTGGTGTTTTTGGAGGTAAAGATGGATTTAGCGCAAAGTATTGGACAAAGAATCAAGGCAATACGCAATTCCAGGGATTTGACCCTGAAACAACTTAGTGAAATGACCGGACTGTCCAGTGGCTTTTTATCTCAATTTGAGCGGGGTATGACTAATATTGCCATAGATTCACTAAATCAAATTGCCGTGGCCTTGGGAGTGCCGCTGGAGGGTTTGCTCAAATTACCTCCCAGAGAACAGGGAATTGAGGTTATCCGTTCCTATCAGAGGGATGCTACTTTCGTTTCTCCTCAAATAATTCAATATATTCTGAGCTCACAGCCGGAGCATTTCACCTTTTTGCCTAGATTATATAAGCTTCTGCCTTTGCCTGAGCATCAGCCGATTGAGCTTTACAGCCACGAAGGTCAGGAATTTTTGTATGTACTTGAGGGTTCGATTACTTTTTATTTAGAAGATGAGACAACCATTCTCTATGCCGGTGACAGCGTGCAGATAGATTCTACCGTACGGCATAACTGGACTAATCACACATCCTTGCCGGCCACATTGCTGACAATTAACAGCCCCAATCCATATTTATATCTTGAGGAAATACATGGCGGCTTGAATAACACTGGCGACAGAGAAGACTCCTAGCTCCGAGGCTACGGTGACATCAGCGGATCGACGCTATTGGTCGATCCGACTTTCTCAGATGTCACTGTAATGCCTAAGCAAGGGGCAGGCTGGGGATCGACGGTATAAGTCGATCCGACTTTCTCAGATGCTTAATGCCACGGCATAACCTGAGCGCACAGCTGCGGCAATGTCCTTAGTTCCGGCGGCGGCACCGGCTACTTTGACTATCGGTGACACATATGAATCCTGTATCAGATGGAAAACGTCATAATTATTGCCGGAGCTGCCGGAGCCGGACGCTACAATAATGGCGTCAAAACGGTTCTGCGATAGCATGGCCAGCGTAACTTCAGTTTTGAAATAAGTCTCAAGTTCACCGCAGCTTTGCGCATTATATAATCTTTCCAGCAGATAGTAGCTATATCTTTGCCAGGCCCTCCCTTTGAGCGTGCCAGTGTTAAGAGCGGCATAATCTTGGCCGCAGATCGTGGGGGGCGTTTGTGCGAGCTGCTTAACGGTTAGGGGCTCAAGATCTTCTGTTTGTATATCGGTATCGGAAGCGAAATCAGTTGTTGCTATTGGTTCTGTGTCTGCCGCGGTCTCGGTTAAGGATGAGGAAGGGGCAGTCTCCGGCTCGGAGTTTTCGCCATCTTCAGTTGGACTTAAAGCTGAGCTCAGATCTATTGTATTGGCTTCAGCGGCGCGTTTAATCTCACCAACAGTAAGTTCACTGAAATCGATTGCAGTCTCCGGGGCAACATCCTCTTCGTCCTCGTCGTCCTCTTGGTTGTCGGGATAAAGCTTGATCACGCCTTCGACAATAATATCCGTGTCGACAGGCGATGCAGCTTCCGTTTCTGACACAGGAACGTCTGCAGGAACATCTGTTAGTGCGGAGTCACCTGCATTTTCAGTGACATCTGCATCCGCAGCATCGTCCGGTCTGATTGCATTCTGCAATGCCAACTCAAAGGGATTGGCCTGATGGTCAAAGAGCGATACATGATAGCCGCGTTCCCAGGCAGTGAGTGCGGCTTGCATGCCTGCCGGTCCGGAGCCTATTACAGCCAGGCGCTGGCCGGGATAAGCCGGCCTTAGTTCGACAGGATAGCTATTTTCTTTGCCGCAGCGCGGATTGACACTGCAACCAGGGAGACCGCCGGGGAAAAAAGCGGGGGCGCATAAATCATGACAAAGAATACAAGGTCTCTGCATGATACCTCTGCCGCTATAGGCCAATTTCGGCCAGGACGGTTCTGCTAATAGAGCACGGCTCAGCACCACAGCATCTGTTTTATTTTCTATCAGAGCCAGTTCGCAGAAATCAGGGTCTGACTCAGCGGCTCCGATCTCAGCCAGGACTGCGAAATTGCTGTCCTCATCATTTAGCGCTTCCCGCAGTTCCTTGGCGGCCGGCAATGAGCCTTGAAAGGAGTTCTCCCTCTGGAGCAAAACACCGGACAGACCCAGTTTTTTCATGCTGCGGAGTAATTTTGCATCGAGATGAATCGGGGAAGCTCTCAGGAAAAGAGGTAAATCAGCAGGCAGTGATTTTCTTATTGCTGCAACTACCTGCAATAGATAGATACTGCCGGTCTTATAATAGAAGCTCAGACTCTCATGATGTCTGGCCAGAATCCAGCTCAAAAAAGTCCCGGCTGAAGCATCGAGATAGATAGCATCAACCTCGGCTGCATCAAGACTGATGGCATTGGCGATCATTTGCTCCAGTGAGCGTTTCAGCCTTCTGGTACTCAAGCCTTTGTTGAGCGGTAAGGGGGAAATGCCGACAGCCAGGCGGCAACCGTACTGATTTAATTCCTTGGCCAGGGCGCCCCATTCCTCTGCCACATCGGTTATCTCGCCGGGATTGCCATTGTTGATTGAACCGCCAAAAACCAGAGCCAGACCTGCTGCTGCACGCTCGCGCAGAAAAGCCGTGTAGGCCGGACTCGGTCTGTAGACGCGTTGGATCTGCCCGCTCTCTAAAGGTGCCGCCCAAACGAGGCGGTTATTCAACTTCAGTCCATTGATCTGCAAAGGAGAAAATAACAGCTTATAAGGATAGGTCTCCTCGGGATTGATTTTTGGTTCTGATCCGGTTTCAGATAAATTTGTGGTCATGGGATTCACCGCCTGTACTAAAGCAAAATAGTTTATATTATATTCTACCTACAATCTCTCAAGTTCTAGTTACAGTAACTTTACGATTAGATTAGTCTGTAATATGCTAAGTAGACAGATTACAGGCTTCAGCTAAAGAAACGGGGCAAAATAATGGGTAATAAGGACGAACAGGTAGTGATTGCCTTTGATGTTGGCACTCAAAGTACCCGTGCTTCACTGATCAACAATCAGGGAGAGATTCTGCATCTTAGTCAGCAGAAACATGAACCGGCGTACTTTTCACTTCAGCCTGACTGGGCGGAGCAGGATCCCGATTTTTATTATGACAAGATAGTGACTGCCACTAACGAGCTTAAAATTGCAGCCGGGGCCACACTATGGTCTAAAATCGCAGGGGTGACTATCACCACCATGCGCGATACACCCGTACTATTGGATCGGAACCACAAGCCCTTGCGACCTGCTTTTGTCTGGCTGGACCGCCGCCGAGCCTCTGCCGAACCCAATCTCTCATTACCCGAGAGATTATTGTTCCGGATCGCAGGTATGCAGGAGGTAGTCAAACAGCAATTCCAGTTTACGCCCTGCAATTGGGTGCGGGAGCATGAGCCCGAAATCTGGGAGCGGACAGACAAATATGTTTTTCTCAGCACTTATCTGATCTATCGGCTGACGGGGGAATTGCGCGACTCTATCTCCGGCTTGACAGGCCATGTTCCATTTGATCATCAGCGGGGCGATTGGATGGGTCCCAATAATCTGATTCGCTTTGTTTTCGATATTGAAAGGGACAAGCTATGTGATTTCGTCCCTGCCGGCACGGTCCTGGGCACAATAACCCGAGAGGCGGCGGATATGACCGGCCTTAAGCAAGGCCTGCCCCTCTATGCTGCAGGTGCCGATAAAGCCTGCGAAATACTCGGCTTGGGTTGTATTGAGGCGGATAAAGCGGCGATCAGTTTCGGCACATCCGCCACGATTGCTTTTACTACCGAACGTTATAGAACGCCCGAACGTTTTGTGCCCTCTTATTCTGCCGTGATGCCGGGCTTTTATAATCCGGAAATTCAGATTTACCGCGGTTACTGGCTGCTGTCCTGGTTCATCCGGGAATTCGCTACGGCTGAAGCGATTCAAGCGGCGAAGTTGGAAATCAGTACGGAAGAACTGTTGAATTCTTCTCTGGAACAGATCCCGGCCGGCTGCGACGGTTTGTTTTTTCAACCGTATTTTACGCCCAATATCACCAGGCCCTATGCCCGCGGATCGGTAATCGGTTTTTCTGATACTCATACGCACAGCCATGTCTACCGCTCTATTATTGAGGGCATTAATTTCGCCTTGATCAGCGCCAAAAATATTATGGAAAAACGTGTCAAAACGAAAATAAACAGCCTATATTTGGGTGGCGGCGGTTCCCGCAGCAGAGAAATCTGTCAGATCACAGCCGATATGTTCGGGCTGCCCACATATCGTTCCGGCACCAATGAAGTCGCCGGCATCGGCAGTGCCATCGCTGCCTTTGTCGGCTTGGGTGTATTTTCAGATTATGACGAAGGCGTTTCGCATATGGTCCATATCCGTGACGAATTTTGGCCGGACCGCAGGCAGCATCAAATCTACCGCGAGATCTTCGAAGATATTTTCAGCGATATTTATAAACGCTTGGCTTCGCTGTACAAAAAACATAGCAAAAATTCCGCCCGTCGCAATAGTCAAAATATCTGAGTTTTAAAACAAATATTGTGTTTTAATAATAATTAACAGTAGCTAGTATTGATAACAACAGCTAGTATTGACGATTAAAAAACAAGGAGAAGAATTATGCGCGAAATTATTGCTACAAACCAAGCCCCTGCGGCAGTAGGGCCTTATTCCCAAGCAGTTAAACACAACGGCGTCATCTATATTTCGGGACAGCTCCCGATCGATCCTGCCAGTGGCGAGCTCTGCACAGGCAGTATCGCCGAGAAGACTAAACAGGCCATGAACAATCTGCAGGCCATAGCTGCAGCGGCGGGCAGTGACCTCAGCAAGGCCATTAAATTAACAGTCTTTTTGACCGATTTGGGCAATTTCGGCGAGATGAACGAAGCCTACGGTGCTTTCTTCGCTAAAGATCCGCCGGCACGCTGCTGCTTTGAAGTCACAGCCTTGCCCAAAGGCTGCGATATCGAAATTGATGCCATCATTGCCGAATAGAGCCGGCGATTAAAAGCAAACCGGGAAGAGACAAAGGTAATTTCTTTCCACAATACTACCCTCTTGTCCTTTGTTTCCCCGGTGCGAGCAGTTCTGCCCCGCTACTAGCACGGGGCAGACTGCTCGCGATGCTATTTCATTGCAAAAAACTTGATACTGGCATAGAATAAACAAGCCCTGTCCCAGTGGCCTAATGGATAAGGCAGTAGTTTCCGGAGCTACTGATACGGGTTCAATTCCTGTCTGGGACGCCAAATAGAGACTGGGTATCTGCGGATATTCGGTCTCATTTTATTTTCCTAAGCAAGCGATCTTCGGCGCATTTAGCGAAACGGAGAGTTAACTCGATGGCAGGAAATAGGGGTTTAATAAGGCAAGCCCGGCTCCCACAGCCGCATCCCCTCTGACATTGACAATATCAGTTGCAGAAGTATTATATTTACGGTGCGGAGGGAGAGCAACGCTTGTTCATGCTGAACATGAAGCACTCAAGAGAGAAAAATCCCTAATAATGAAGCTGACCCGGAGAGACATAGTGAATAATATGAAGCGAGATTTAATCCAGGACTATCGCAAGCTCGATTTTCAGTTGGCCGCTATTGCGGATATGCTAAATGGCGAAGAAGCCTTTGAGGCGGATCTGTTCATTCCCGATCAGGAGTATAGGCTGGCGGTGGAGTCGCAGATAGCGTCGGCTCAGGCTCGCCTTGACAATCTGGAGTCGCCGGATTCTGTATCCACTTTGCTCAAGTCGCATTTCTCGGATTATTTGGCTGCTCAGGCTAGTGATCTGCAGGCCAGATACGAAAATCCTGCAATACAGATCGGCAGTTTCAGAGAGTTATTTGAATTCCTTCTGACCAAGGACAGCAGAGAAGATCGGGTCAAAGCGGAACTGATGATAGGTAAACTGAGCCGGACAGCGGATATGTTCCGGGCGATGGACTCCTGGCTGACTGCCGTGAAGCCGATTTATCTTCTGGAGGCCAGAGAGGCCTGCCGGGCCAATATCGAGGTTTTTACACGCCTACTCGGTCAACTCAAGATTTATCTGCCTGATTTGCCGGACAATATATATGACCGGTTGCAGTCTGCTTTCCGGACTTTCGTGATGCAAAATCAGACCATGCAGGCAGAACTGGAACTGAGGCTAAAACAAATTGCTCTGTCGGAGCAGACAACGGAAGATAGCATTCTCAAGCTTGATCCCGAGGTTTATGCGGCTCATCTTTTGTCGCAACATGGCGTTATCTTGTCAGAGTTACTGGACTGGCATGAGGAGGAAATTGCCAAGACCAGGCAGTCTGTGCTGACAATTGCCAGTCAGCTGCGGATTCCTGAGGCCGCTGCGGCCAATTCAATGGCGGATGTCAATGCTATTTTGCTGAAATATGCAGGACCGGCCGCTTCGGCGGCGGAGATGCTGCAACGGGGTAATGAATATATCAAGCGCACCGCTGCCGCCTGTAAAGATTTTGTCCGCTTGCCGGAGGAAAGTTGTGTTGTCGTCAATATTTCCGAGTCTCTCAAGGATTCCTATCCCTGGGGTGGCTACGGCGGTGGCTGCAGACGCAGAAGACCCTTGCAGGGGGAGATGTTCCTCAACGGTTATAATTACCGGGCTGTAACTGACGGCTGGATTAAAATAAATACGGTGCATGAGGCTTATCCCGGACATCATGTCCAATTTGTGCGCAATATTGTTGATCCGATTCCGGAGACATTGAAGCGCGGCGCGCGCTATACTCCGATTCTGGAGGGGGTACCGCACCGCTCGGAAGAGCTGTTCACTTTTGTCTTTCCGGAAGATCCGTTCTATCCGCTTTTTGTGGCCTACCGCAGGCATCATACCGCAGTTCGGATTAAGGCTGATTTAATGCTGCGCTATTTCGGCCATCCGATCAAGGATGTGGTGCAGCTATACTGCTCAGAACTGGATTTTGACTGGAATACGGCTCGCGGACAGGTCCGGGCTCAGGAGTATATGCTTGGCTATTTTACCTGCTACTATTACGGCTTCAAGCTGATAGACCGGTGGGAACAGGAATATGGTTTTGACCGGAAAGAGTATACGGAGCTGCTGTTTTCGGCCGCCCGTATGAGCATGTGCAATTTCAAGCGCTTTCTCGATCTGACAGAAGCAGAACGCCGCAGTCTGCTGAACGATTATGCCAGCTTGTATCAATTCGCTGACGATTACTCGGAAAAGCCGGACTGCCGGTTGTAGCCTTCGTCAATAAAAGTGTATTTCGTGCGCTGATCTGTGATACAATTACGAGGCAAAACGCTTGTATTGTCGATTGATATGGCGTACAATTCAATTCCTGATTCCGGTACGATCAGGGGGAGGAAATTTTGACCTAAGGAGACAGGAAAATTGAAAGACAAATTGACACTATATGGTTTTAATAATCTGACTAAGACTTTGAGTTTCAATATTTATGATATCTGTTATGCCAAGACGGCCCGAGAACAGAAAGACTATATAGCGTATATTGACGAACAGTATAATTCTGAGCGTCTGACTTCGATTTTAGTTCATGTCACCGAGATGATCGGAGCTTTTATCCTCAATATTTCCAAACAAGATTACGAACCCCAGGGTGCCTCGGTCAATGTATTGATTGCCGAGCAGCCGCTGGAAAGGCAGTTGATCGATATTACTTGCAATGCGGGCGAGGTAGCGAAACGTGATTGTCCGCCATGTCCCGGTCTGCCCGAGCACGAGACTATCCATGCCCATCTGGATAAAAGCCATGTGACGGTGCATACTTTCCCGGAATGGCATCCCGATAAGGATATTTCCACTTTCCGGGTGGATATCGATGTCTCTACCTGTGGTACGGTGTCGCCGCTCAAAGCGCTTGATTATCTGATCTCCAGCTTTGATTCCGATATTATTACCATTGATTACCGGGTTCGGGGTTTTACACGCGATACTACGGGCAAGAAGCTCTTTCTTGACCATCCGATGACTTCGATTCAAAACTTTATTAATCCGGAAACACTCCTGACCTATGATGCGATGGATGTCAATGTCTATCAGTCGAATATTTTCCATACCAAGTTGATGGTCAAGGAGATAAATCTGCAGGATTATCTCTTCAATACCGATGTCTATGAGCTGTCTCCCCGCCGACGGCTGCAGATTCACGATGCACTCCAGAAGGAGATGATCGAGATCTACAGCGGGGTGAATGTCTATGACTGAATCCGGGAAAGCCCGCCCTGTGCCGCCGGAAAGATTGCGCCGGATTCTTAACGGCACCCTGCTCGGTCAGGGCAACGAGATCCCCGATTATGAAGCACTATTCCCGGGCAATCCCCAAGCCAAAGCACCTTTGTACGAGGCTGTGAGTCTCTACCGCAGCAAGCGCATCGTGCCTTTTGATGTGCCCGGACATAAACAGGGCCGGGGCAATCCCGACCTGCGGGCCTTTTTAGGTGAAGACTGCCTGACCGTGGATGTCAACTCCATGAAAATGGTGGACAATCTCATCCATCCCACGTCCGTAATCAGAGAGGCTGAAGTCCTGGCGGCCCAGGCTTTCCGGGCGGCAGATGCCTTTTTCATGGTCAATGGTACCAGCAGTGCCATCCAAGGCATGATCATGTCTTCGCTGAATCCGGGGGATGAGCTGATCCTGCCGCGCAATGTCCACCGCAGTGTGATCAATTCGCTGATTCTGGCCCGAGGGACACCGGTCTATGTCAATCCCGGCGTTCACACCGGCTTGGGCATTCCTCTGGGCATGTCTCCGGCGGAAGTCGCGCAGACAATCCGTGAGCATCCCCGGGCCAAAGCTGTCCTGGTCAATCATCCGACTTATTACGGTGTCTGTTCCAATCTGAAAGAAATTACCCGCTTGGCGCATGAGGCCGGTATGAGAGTGCTGGTCGATGAAGCGCACGGCACTCATTTCCATTTCAGCCCCGACCTCCCCGTATCAGCCATGGAGGCGGGAGCGGATATGGCGGCGGTCTCTTTGCACAAGACCGGAGGATCATTGACGCAAAGCTCGCTGCTTTTATTAGGCGAAGGCGTTAGGAGCGATGCCGGCTATATTCGTCAGATTGTCAATTTGTCCCAGACGACCAGCGCTTCTTATCTGCTGATGGTGTCTCTGGATTTAACCAGAAGATTGTTAGCGCTCAAGGGCCGGGAAATCTATGATCGGGTCATCAAGCTGGCCAATTATGCCCGTTCGGAGATCAATCAGATCGGCGGTTATGATGCTTTCAGCAATGAGAAGACGGATGGAGACGCCTTTTATGAATTTGATCTGACCAAGCTGTCAGTGCATACACGTTCCATCGGTCTGGCCGGCATTGAAGTGCACGATTTGCTGCGAGATGAGTACGATATTCAGGTTGAGTTCGGTGATCTGGGGAATTTCCTGGCCATCATCTCGGTGGGTGATCGGGCTGTGGTAATTGAACGCTTGATTGCCGCCCTGGTGGAGATTCTGGAGCGCTATGGCAAAGAGCCGTCCGGTCTGCTGGCCAATGAATATGTCAAGCCGATCGTTGAAATGACGCCGGCTGAAGCTTTCTACGCTAAGACAGATTTGTTGCCGCTTCTGGCAGCCGAGGGCAGAATTGCCGCGGAGTCAATTATGTGTTATCCTCCGGGGATTCCGATTCTGGCGCCGGGCGAAAAAGTTACTAAAGATGTTATCGATTATATAGAATATGCCAGAGCAAAGGGCAGTTTACTGACCGGTACTGAGGATGACAAAGTTGAGTATCTGCATGTGGTCAGGCTGTAATGGAAAGGAGAACAAAGATGGCTAAGGAATTGTGGTTTGCCGAGTATCATGACGACAATACTCGGTTGGGTATGAGAGTTACTCGCGAATTGGTCGCTATGCAAAGCGAGTTTCAAGCAATCGAAATCTTTGAGACTCCGACTTTCGGTCGGGTATTGACTTTGGACGGCCTGGTCATGCTGACGGAAAAAGATGAGTTTATTTATCACGATATGATCATTCATGTTCCGATGGCAGTACATCCTAAAGTGCAAAATGTCCTCTTGATCGGCGGCGGAGATGGCGGATCTTTGCGGGAACTCTGCCGCTATCCGGAAATTGAGCAGATTGATATGGTGGAGATAGACAGCGAGGTGGTCAATCAATGCCGGCGCTTTCTGCCGCAGGTCGCTGCCGCCTATGACGATCCCAGGCTCAACCTGATTTTTGCCGATGGCTTAAAATTTGTTCGCCATAATACTGATAAATACGATCTGATCGTGATTGATTCCACCGATCCCTTTGGACCAGGCGAGAGTCTGTTCACCAAAGAGTTTTATGGCAATTGCCACCGCGCTCTGCGTGCAGACGGCATACTGGTCAATCAGCACGAGAGCCCTTATTATCCTGCTGATGCGGAAGAGGCCAGGCTGATCTATCAGCGCCTGACAGCGACTTTCCCGCTGGTCCGCGTCTATCAGGCTCATATCCCTTGCTATCCCTCGGGACACTGGCTCTTTGGTTTTGCTTCCAAGCGTTGGGATCCCTTGCAGGATTTTGATGCCGAACGCTGGAATGCCAGAGGCTTGTATACACGCTACTACAATACGGATCTCCATACCGGCTGCTTTCAGCTGCCGACCTATGTCAAGGAACTGCTGGAGTCGGGCGTAGAGTAATCAGTGGCGAACGATTTTGCTCAAGTAGCAGTAGCTTGAGATGGCGATGATTGGCTTCAGAATGCTGCCGGCTGAGGCTGCCGGCTGTTTTGATAGTGTTACAAGTGGTTTAGAGGTATGGGATGAATAAACCGAAAGTTCCCAATTTCTTTGATCTGGAGACGGATTTGGCGGCGGCGGAGCAGATCATCTTCGGTGCTCCTTATGACGGCACTGCTTCTTTCCGCCCCGGTTCTCGCTTCGGGCCTTCCGCCATGCGGGAAGCCGCTTATGGCATTGAGTATTACAGTCCTTATCAGGAGCAAGAGCTTTCCTTGCCTGTACATGATGCAGGGGATCTGGAACTTCCCTTTGGCGATCCCCGTGTCGCTTTGCAGCTGATTGAAGAATATGTGCTGTCAGTAGTCAAGCAGGGGAAAATGCCGATTATGATCGGCGGTGAACATCTGCTCAGCTTAGCTGTTGTGCGAGCACTGCTGACTAAGTATCCTGAATTGCATATCATTCATCTCGATGCCCATGCTGATCTCAGGGAAGAATATCTTGGCTCTAAGTATTCACATGCCACTGTTTTGCGGCGAATTCATGAAGAGGCCGGTACTGTGATCCATAGTTTCGGTGTCAGATCGGGTCTGAAAGAAGAATTTGCTTTCGCGGCGGCGAATCTGGATTTTCATCCTTTCTCGCTGGCCGATCTGGCTGCATTAAAAATGCAGCTGGGCGACAGACCGGTTTATCTGACTTTAGATCTGGATGTGCTGGATCCTTCAATCTTGCCCGGAACCGGAACGCCCGAGCCCGGTGGTGTCAGCTTCAGGGAGCTGCTGACGGCACTGCTGTCGCTCAAGGGTGTGAACCTGGTTGGCTTTGATCTGGTTGAGCTTGCGCCTCAACTCGATAGCAGCGGTGTTTCTACCATTGTGGCCTGCACGCTCTTACGGGAGCTGTTGCTTTTGGCACAGAAGTGCTAATATTTGGCCGAAGCTAATTCATCAAGGAGTAGCAATTTTATATGCAAGTATTGATTATTGGCGCTGGGAAATTGGGCAGGGAACTGGCCACCGCGCTTCTGGACCGAGATGACCAGGTCATCCTCGTCGATATCAAGCCGGAATCCTTACGGCTGGCAGAGCATATACCCTGCGTCAAAATCCTCGGCGATATGACGGACCAGGAAGTTCTCCGCAGGGCACAAATCGAGACAGCGGATGTCGTCTGTTGCGTGGCCGATTCCGATAATATCAATATTATGGCCACCTGGGTTGCGACCAAAATTTTTGCTGTGCCTCGAGTACTGACCAGACTATATAATCCTCAGAAAAAAGATGTTTTTCAGGCTCTGGGCATGCAAACAATTTCCTCGACGAAGTTTACTGTCGCTGCTTTTCTGAGTTCAATGGACGATGAAGAAACAGTAATGCAGCACCGGCTGTTTAATAATACTGTCACTTATTCTTTGGTCGATGTGCCGGAAGAACTGGTTGGTTCGAAGATTGCGGACGTCCAGTCCGCTTCAGATCAGATCATATTTGGCATTCGTCGTCAGAATAGAACTTTACCACTTTCCGCTGAACTGATCCTCAAGGTCGGGGATCAGATCATCATGGCGGATCTGAATTAGGAGCTGCTGAAATGAGAATTATTATTGTAGGCGGCGGCAAATTAGCACATTATCTGATTGAGACTTTGATCAAAAATGATAATGGCTACGATATCACGCTGATCGAACAGATTGAAGAAGTGAGTGCGGAGATCGCCAGCCAATTTGAAACGGTAAGAGTTCTGCACGGCGATGGCACTGATCTTAAAGTTTTGGCTGAGGCCGATTGTTTGAAGGCGGACTACTATATCGCAGTTACCGGCAAGGATGAGGACAATCTGGTCGGATGCCATATTGCCAAAACTGTGTTTGACGTACGCAATACGGTCGCACATGTGAATAATCCCGCCAATATGGAGCTGTTTCAGCTGCTGAAAGTTGACCTGGTCTATAGCCGAGCGCTCATTCTGGCCGATATTATCGAACAGGATATTGCCTGGGACGGTATGCGGGTTGTGTACAATCTTCCGGATCAAGAGATCAATATCTTGGAAATTGAGTTGTCACCCAGTTCACAGGCGGTAGGGAAGACATTGGCAGAATATGATTTCCCCGGCCGGACCAAAATTGTTTTTATGGTTCATAAAGACGGTCAGGCCGAAGTTCCCCAAGGCAGCAGTATTATGCAGGCCGGCGACCAGTTGTTTTTGGTGGCCGGAGGCGAGGACTACGACGCTATCTACGCTGAGATGGTGGCGGTAGAGGATATTTAGCCATGCCATTATTGCATATCAGATCCAAACAGAAGTCCCGGCTGGAAAAACTTCTGAGCAATCCGGTGCGATTGATTGTAATTTCCTTTGCGACGGTTATTCTTACCGGTACAGTGCTGCTGGTCTTTCCTTTTGCCAGCGCAGCGGGACAATGGACCAGCCCCGGTGTGACTTTGTTTACTTCGACTTCCGCGACCTGCGTGACAGGGCTTATAGTAGTGGATACCGGTTCTTACTGGTCAACTGCCGGTCAGGCTATTATTCTGTTACTGATCCAAGTCGGTGGTCTGGGTCTGGCGACTATTGTCGGCGCTTTCTATACTTTCTTTTCTAAAGTACATTCCTGGCGGCAGATTGAGCTGACCCGGGAAAGCACAGCCAGTCCGGGCGGGGTCGAATTGACCAAGCTGCTGCGCTGGATCATCGGTTTTACTCTGACCGCGGAAAGTATTGGTTCTATATTGCTGATCTGGCGTTTTTGGCCATATTATGGTTCGGCGGCGATCTGGAAAGGATTCTTTCAGGCTGTTTCGGCATTTTGCAATGCCGGCTTCGATCTCCATGGCAACGTCGGCAACGGCGGCTTTGTCAGTCTGACTGCTTTCAATCATGATCCTATTATTCTCATGGTGACAGCTGCTCTGATTGCGTCCGGCGGTCTCGGCTTCATGGTCTGGCTTAATATTTTCACGCGCAAGCGGGGAACCAAGCTGATGTTCCACAGCAGGCTGGTACTTAAAATGACAGCCATTTTGATCCTGTCAGGGGCTGTTTTGTACTGGCTGCTGGAATTCAGGAATACGAGTTCAGCCACAGCACTGGGCACTTTACCTTGGTATCAACAGCCGTTTGCTGCCCTTTTCCAAAGTGTATCTACCCGAACAGCAGGTTTTAACAGTATTGATCAGATGAGCCTGGCCGATAGTTCGAAATTTCTAACAGTAGCCCTGATGTTCATTGGCGCTGCTCCGGCCAGCACCGGCGGCGGCATTAAAGTCACTACAATGGCCGCTGTAGCTTCCGGCATTATCTCTGATATCCGCCGGCAACCATCGATTATTATGTCTAAGCACTATATCCGCAAATCAACTGCCAGACGTGCCAGCACAATTTTTGCCCTGTCCTTGCTGATTCTATTATCAGCGACAGTAGCAATTTCAATCCTGGAGAATGAGATAATCGGCAAGCAGCAACTTTCTTTTCTCGACATCATGTTTGAAGTGGGATCGGCTTTCGGTACGGTCGGTCTGACCGCATTCGGCACACCGATACTGCATCTGACCTCGCGCCTGGTACTGATCTTTTGCATGTTCATCGGTCGCGTTGGCCCCATCTCCTTTGCACTCAGCCTGAGCAGACAAGAAGAGCCCAGCCGGATTATTTACCCCGAAGCCGATATTCTGCTCGGATAATTGCAGAATCGGTTTTATTCGGGCTCGGGCAGGGCGGCTATCTTGTCTTTGATCATCTCTTCCGTCAGGATGGGATTGGCCCGGCCGGAGGTGGCTCGCATCACCTGGCCGATAATTGATCTGAGGGCGGCTTCCTTACCCCTGCGGTAGTCTTTGACTGCTTTGGCGCTGGCGGCCAGGGCTTCTTCGACATAGCCTGCCAGTATTTCAGGATCATTAATCTGTTTGAGCTGATGCTCTTCGACATAGGCGAGAGGATCGATCGGATCCTGAGAGCTGATCATGGCTTTGAAGACTTTGCGCCCGGTATTGCTATTGATCTCTTCTGTCCCCAGCAAATCGGATAGAACCGACAGCTGTTCGGGTGCCAGCGGCACATCACCTTCTTCAGCCAGTCCCGGCAGTAGATCGGCAATGATCAGATTGGCTGCGATCTTGGGATAGTTCGTGTGTACAGCGGCTGCTTCAAAGAAATCGGCAATTCTGATGTCATTGGTCAGGAGATTGGCATCGTATTCGGGGAGCTCCCAACGTTCAACATATTCTTCGATCCGGACGTCGGGCAGGCGGGGAATCGTGGCCCGGATGGCGGCCACTTCTTCCGGGCTGACTAGGATCGGTACCAGATCAGGATCGGGGAAGTAACGGTAGTCCGTAGCATCTTCCTTGCTGCGCAAAGAAGAGGAAGTGCCGGTAGCTGAGTCGAAGCGCCTGGTCTCCTGCTCGATCACGCCGCCGGATTCGAGGATTTCGACCTGTCGCTGATATTCATGCTCAAGCGCCTTCGTTACAAAATTGAAAGAGTTGAGATTCTTCATCTCTGTGCGGGTGCCCAGTTCCTCCGTGCCTGCCGGGCGGATGGAGAGGTTGACATCACAGCGCATGGAGCCACGGTCCATCCGGCCGTCTGAGACACCGGTGTACTGTACCATGGCGCGGATCTTGCGCAAGAAGGCATCGACTTCTTCAGGCGAGCTCAGATCAGGCTCGGTGACTATTTCAATCAGGGGAACACCGGCGCGGTTAAGATCGACCAGGGTGCCTTCGCCTTCCAGATGGATGAGCTTACCGGCATCTTCTTCGATATGGATGCGATTGAGACGGACGCGCTTTTTGCCGGCGCGGGTCTCAATGTCGAGATAGCCGCCGATACAGAGTGGGTGCTGACCCTGGGTGATCTGATAGGCTTTGGGCAGATCGGGATAAAAGTAGTTCTTGCGCTCCATCTGCGCATAGGGTGCAATCTCACAATGACAAGCCAGGCCGGCTTTGATGGCAAATTCCAGCACTTGGCGGTTTAACATCGGCAGCGCTCCGGGCATGCCGAGGCAAATCGGGCAGGTATTGACATTCGGTTCAGCTCCGAATTCGTTCTTGCAATAACAGGTGATCTTGCGCTCCGTCATCAGCTCGACATGCACTTCGAGCCCGATGACCGCTTCATATTTAGTCATTGTGCAGTCTCCTCTCCGGCACCGCCCATAATAGCAGCACCTGCCTGATATAATAGAGCTTCACTGAAAGCAGGCCCGATCAGCTGTACGCTGACCGGCAGATTCTCTACCCGCGAGTCGGTAGGGACAGACAGCGCCGGCAGACCGGTTAGAGGTGCCAGAACGCTGAAAAAATTAACGTTGCGGGTATCTTCTTTACTCTTTTTTGCTCCCAGTTTCGGCGTAACATCCGTTGTTGTCGGCAGTAAAATCAGATCTACTTGTTCCAACATTTTGTCAAATTCGTTTTTGATGAAGGTTCTGACCTTTTGTGCTTTGACATAGAAAGCTTCATAGTAGTCGGCGCTGAGCACAAAGTTGCCCAGCATGATGCGGCGCTTGACCTCCGGGCCAAAGCCTTCGCTGCGACTGTTGTAGTAAATATCTTCCAGATCTTCATAATCAGAGCTGCGGTAGCCATAATGGATGCCGTCCAAACGGCCGAGACCGGAGGATACCTCAGCACTTGACAGCAGATAATAGGTCGGAAAGGCGCTTTCCAGTTGCCGGGGGGCCAGCTCGACGATTTTGGCTCCGGCTGTTTCCAGATCTGCAGCTGCTTTGAGAACAGCTGCTTTGAAGTCTGCTGTGACTTTGCTTTCCAGATGGTCAAGGGTCAGGCCGATGCGCAGGCCGTTGACACCCTTGTTCAGTCCGGCGCTGAAATCCGGTATTGCTCTGTCTGCGGATGTGGCATCCTGGGCATCATGACCGGCAATGGCATTCAGAACCAGGGCATTGTCAGCCAGGCTGCGCGTCAGGGGACCTACCATATCCATGGAAGAGGCCAGAGGTATGACGCCACGCTTGGAGACAAGCCCGTAAGTCGGTCTCATACCGACCAGTCCGCAATGGGCGGCCGGTAGACGTACAGAGCCTCCGGTATCAGTGCCGAGAGCGTAGGCCGCAGTTCCCGCGGCTACGGCAGCAGCTGAGCCGCCGGAACTACCGCCGGGGATGCGGGTGAGGTCCAGCGGATTTTTCGTCGGCCCGAAAAGTGAAGACTCGGTAGTTGTACCCAAAGCAAGTTCATCGAGATTGGTCTTGCCCAGCAGCACACCCATCTGTTCCTGTAGTTTCAGCCAGACATAGGCGCTGTATGGCGGTACGAAATTAGAGAGCATTTTCGAAGCTGCCGTAGTCAGGATCCCCTCAGTGCAGATATTATCCTTTAGTGCCAGAGGGATGCCGGCCAGAGGCGGTAAGTCCTGACCCGACATCAGAGCCCGGTCAACTTGAGCCGCTTGGGCCAGTGCCTGGTCGGAGGTGACAGTGATATAGGCATTGATTGCTTCATCTTGAGCCTCGATCTGTGCCAGATAGTGGCGGGTCAACTCGACAGCCGAGAATTCTCCGGCCCGTAAAGCCTTCGCCATTTGTGTTAGATTCATCTTCTGCATATCCATCTGCTACTCCTCCAGTGCAATCACTTCAGGTACGAAAAAGCAGCCGTCGCGGCTGACAGGCGCATTTGCCAACAGTTCCTCGCGGGTCGGACCGGGCGGGATCACGGCAGTTTGGAACACATTTGCGGCCTCATATACATTATCCGTTGGAGCCAACTCCGCTGTATCAATGCTGTCTATCTGACTGGCCCAGTCTATGGTGTCGGTCAGATATTCGCTGATTTGCTTCAGCTCTGTCTCATCAAAGCGCAGGCGGGAGATCTGAGCCAGGCGCTTGATATCGAACTCTATCGGCTTTCTCCTAGCGCCGGAGCCGGCTGCTGGCTGCTGGTCGCTCTCTGATAATTCTGCGGTCAGGGAGAGGCCGAGTTCATCCAGTTGTTCGCGGTCTACGCGGTCAGGCGCACCGGTTAGGAGGCAAGAAGCATCTTTTGTCTTGGGGAAAGCGATGACTTCGCGTAGGGAATCTTCTCCCAGTAGGATCATAACCAGGCGGTCAAGACCGAAGGCGAAGCCGCCATGGGGCGGTGTGCCGTAGGCAAAGGCGTTGAGCATAAAGCCGAAGCGCTGTTCAATCTCCGCTTCGGACAGGCCCAGTACTTTGAAGACCCGGCGCTGCACCTCGCTGTCATGGATTCTAATCGAACCTGAGCCAAGCTCAGTACCATTGAGGACGACATCGTAGGCCTGCGAATGTGCCCGCTCCGGTTCCGATTTCAGATAGGGAATATCCTCCGCATACGGCATGGTGAACGGGTGATGCTGGGCCAGGTAACGCTTTTCACTTTCGCTGTATTCGAACATTGGGAAATCGGTGATGATCAGGAAGCGATATGAATCATCTCTCAGTCCCAGCAGATCTGCCAGTTCAAGTCGGAGGGCGCCCAGGATTTTGCGGGCTTTGGCCACTTTGTCTGCCGAAAAGAGAATGAAGTCGCCGGGTTGTGCTCCAGCCTCCGCCAACAGCTTTTGCATGGTTTCATCGGAGAAGTATTTGGTCAGAATGGAGTAAATCTCGCCGTCAGGGCGCCAGGCGATCCAGGCCATACCTCCTGCTCCCTGCTCGATAGCAAATTCAGTCAGATGGTCGATCGTACTGCGGGTGAAATCGGCTTGACCCGGCACTACAATGGCTCTTACAACACCGCCGGCCTTGATTGCCTGCTTAAAAATGGCAAAATCCGACTCGGCGGCAATTCCGGTAAGATCAATGATCGGCAGTTCAAATCTCAGGTCCGGTTTATCGACACCGTAAGTATCCATGGCTTCTTCCCAGGTCAGCCGGGTGAAAGGCTCCCCTATGTCCAGACCCATCCCTGTTTTCATCACATATTTGAACAGACGTTCCAGCAGTTCGAGAACATCTTCTTGTTCAACGAAGGCCATCTCCAGGTCCAGCTGAGTGAACTCGGGCTGACGGTCCGACCGCAAATCTTCATCACGGAAGCAGCGGGCAATCTGATAATATTTATCGATGCCGCCCACCATCAATAGTTGTTTAAAAATCTGTGGTGACTGCGGCAAAGCATAGAAACTGCCGGGGTGAACGCGACTGGGCACCAGATAATCGCGGGCGCCTTCCGGCGTACTCTGAGTCAGCATCGGCGTTTCGACCTCGATGAATCCTTCCTCATCCATGAAGTCACGGATCGCTTTGGCTATACGATGTCGAAAACGCAGATTTTTCTGCAAACGTTCACTACGCAGATCAAGGAAACGATATTTCAGCCGCAGATCTTCCCGCACACTATGATCTTCAACGGGATTGAAGGGCAGTGAGCCGGCAGCAGACAGCAGTTCGGCCTGGCGCACCTGCAGCTCAATCGTACCCGTCTTAATCTTGGGGTTGACTGTCTCTTCATCGCGCAAACGCATCCAGCCTGAAACGGCAATTACTGACTGGTTGCGCACTGTTTCCGCCAGGCGGAAAGAGTTCTGATCCGTATTTTGCGGATTAAAGACAATCTGCAGTACGCCGGTATGGTCAACCAGATCAATGAAAATGACGCCGCCCATATCCCTTTTATTGGCTACCCAGCCGCAGGCGACGGCATCTTT
>JAAYQX010000011.1 GCA_012519085.1 Clostridiaceae bacterium | reverse complement strand
TTTTATCCGAAATAATATTTTATATATAATATATAATAGAGATAAGTAGTACTTCTTTAAACCGCAGTTCCGGAGTGATGCAAACCGGTTGGGTTTTAGATGATGGCAAATGGTACTACTTTGATAGTAACGGTGTCTATCTACGTACCGGCTAGAATTAAGACACATGCGTTATATAATCTTATGAGCCGTTATATTGGAACATGTAATTCGGATGATACGAAATTTCTAAGCCGGTTGTAGCTACAAGTGAATGATTATGTATTTTCTCAGGCAGCTTAGGCTGCCTGAGAAAACAAAATCATTTACTGCAGCGCGTTGCATTTAATATTGCCACCTAATATTGCATTTAACAGCTCAACTTTTAAGAGAAGCTTGGCCAGGAATAACTCACCTATTGTTGAGATTGCATTGCAATTAGAATTTGAGGCAAATCATGAAAATTACAGTGATTGGCGCCGGTAACTCGGGGACGGCAATGGCCGCTCATCTAGCCTTAAATGGTCATGAGGTCACCTTGTGGAACCGGAATATTGAAAACATCAGTATCTTACAAAAAACAGGTATTATTCAGGCTATTGGGAAAATAAGCGGCCGGGCCAAGCTGTCCGCTGTTACTGATCAACT
Organism: Clostridiaceae bacterium; assembly: GCA_012519085.1. Classification (GTDB taxonomy): domain Bacteria; phylum Bacillota; class Clostridia; order Saccharofermentanales; family DTU023; genus UBA1046. Next base: position 16,087 of record JAAYQX010000011.1, on the reverse strand, counting down.
TGCAGAGGCACTGCACCAACCTGATTTGATCCTGATCGCTACTCCCGCCACCGCACATCGGGAGCTGGCAATTATGATCGGGCGAACACTACGTAAAGAATGTCCGATCATTCTAAGTCCCGGTCGCACTTGCGGAGCTATCGAGTTTAATCATTATTTCCATCTGCAGGATAATCCTCTCAATCCGACAATCGCTGAGACACAGACTGTAATTCACACCTGTCGCAAACAGTCGCAGGACAAGGTGAAAGTCCTAGCCCTTAAAGATAGCGTATATGTGGCGGGGATAGGGGGAATGAGTAATCGGGAGATCGTAAATTATTTGCCCGCATGCATTCGGCCATATTTTTTGCCTGCCGCTTCCATGATCCAGACTTCCATCGGCAATATCGGTATGATCCTACACTGCGCGCCGGTTCTACTCAATAGTGGCTGGATAGAAAATCCGGATTTTACCTTTAAGTATTACCGGGACAGCATTACGCCCCATATCGCCGCCTATATCGAAGAAATCGATCACGAGCGGCTACAGGTAGCCGAAGCCCTTGGCTTCGTAATTGACAGCGCCAAAGAATGGTTTCACCGCACATACCATACCCAATATATCAAAGGCGAAAATCTGTATGAAGTAATCAGGCGCACTGATGTCTATGACGATATTGATGCCCCCAATACGCTCAATCACCGCTATATTCTGGAAGATGTTTCTTATGGCCTGGTACCGCTCGAAACTTTAGCCCAACTTCTGGATATTGGTACCGAATATACCTCGTTGATAATTGATTTGGCCTCTAAATTGCTGCGTCTTGATCTTCGAGCTACCGGCAGACATCTGAAAGAGATCAATATTCAAGATATCTACGCGACTTTACTGAGGACTGAGCAGCCTTATTAGGCCTGATAGCCTGCCCATCCGTGAAACAATGATGAGAACCTCCGAGTTTAATAATATTTATGGCCTGATCAAGCCTGCTAATGATGCCCACACACTGGGGCTGCAGTCGGCTGCCGAGCATCTGGCGGAATGCGGTTTCCCTGTTGTAATTGCAGATTCTAATATTCAAGCAGCCCTGGCAGATTACCGTGATGCCTCGGCTCGCGAAATCATTATTGACTGGATCCTAGAGAATCAGATTACACGTCTGGGCATTAGTTATCGCCTGGATCAAGCTGATGGCGTACGCTTGCTGGGTTATCTGTACGAAGAAATTAAAAGATGGAGGCTGCTGGACTTCCAGGGCGGCTCGATCGATCTGATTTTTTTTGCCGGGCTGCCGGAAACTTGTGCCGCAATTGCCAAAGAAATCAACGGACCCCTGGTCTGCTTTCAAGGCGGCGAGTCAGTGCGAGAGACTCTAGCCTTAATGAAAGTGCCGCCTGAATTGATCCCGCAATATCTGCTGGACACCAGTCAATACGATGAGACTCTCCTACAATTTGGTCAGAGTCTGATCGAGCGCGGAGAATATAGCAAAGAACAAAGTAATGTCACGTGGGAATATCCGGAATACGGTACACGCCGGGACACTGTTCTCAAACGACTGGCAGCCGTCAGAACTTCTGCTGCGGCAGCCAGACCACTGCTTCGGGCACATGCCGGACCTTACATTTCGGGACAAAATCAGCAGGAAGCTGTGCATCTATGCGCTGCCTGGGCTGAACAACTGGCTACGGCAGGGCTTCTGGATATTCTGTCTTTGGGCACATCCCAGCTCAGTCAATCTCATTTCGGCGAAAACTGGGCAGGACTGGCTAATGGCGGCGGAGTACCTGTCAATTCCGCATCCGATCTGGCATTGATCTATCAAGCTGCCCGACCGATGCTGATGCGAACTTATGCCGGTACCAAGCGGATTCCTTATTTGGCCAAGCTTTATGAAGAAACCATCAATATCTGCTGGCATGCCCTTTCTCTTTGGTGGTTCAATCAGCTTGACGGCAGAGGTCCATATGATCTCTATACCAATCTGTCTGAGCATATTAAGACCATCCGCTGGATTGCAAACAGTGGTAAGCCTCTTGAAGCCAATGTATCACACCATTTTTCTTTCCGTGGTGCCGACGATATTACCTATATCACAGCGGGGTATCTGGCAGCTAAGCTAGCTAAATTGCTCGGTTGCAAGACTTTTATTTTACAAAATATGCTGAATACACCTCGCAGCACTTGGGGTGTACAGGATCTGGCCAAATCGCGGACTTTGCTGAAGTTAGTCAAATCCTTAGAAGACAATCAATTTAGGATCATCTTGCAACCCAGGGCCGGATTGGATTATTTCCGACCTGATCCGGAAGAAGCCAAAATTCAATTAGCTGCGGTGACCTGCCTGATGGATGATATTGAACCACATAATGCACTTAGTCCCCAGATAATCCACGTTGTCAGTTATTCGGAGGCCTTGCATCTGGCTACGCCCGAAATTATCAATGACAGTATCCGGATCACTTTACATGCGCTAAAACATTATCGAGAGGCTAGGCGACAAGGACTGATCGATGATATGAGCCAACATACGGATGTTATCAAAAGGGAACAGTCATTAACTGCGGATGCCGCAGCTTTGATCCGGGGACTTGAACAGGCCATCCCCGATCTCTATTCAGCGGATGGATTATATAAGGCCTTCGTCGCTGGTTTCTTGCCTGTCCCCTATTTATGGAACAAAGATTCAGAATTCAGTCATGCCCGCCAACTCAAAACTAAATTGATCAAAGGGGCGACTGTTGTCGTTACTGAGGATGGAAAGCCAATGACAATAACTGACAGAATTGCCTGGGCAACAGACAATTTGCCGGATGCGGAATACTATCTGAAGCAGTATCATATAGTCAAGATATAAACATAGGTGGGAAATGACGAAAAAATCGAGGATTGCGATTATTGGCGGAGGTCTGACCGGACTGACTGCCGCTTATAGATTGAGCCGCTGTGGCTATGAGGTACATCTCTTCGAGGCAGATTCTCGTCCCGGCGGCATGATTGCCGGTGAAAAGATGCCCTCAGGCTATCTTGATGATATCTACCATCACCTATTTACCAGCGATCATTATTTGCTCGAACTATTGCAAGAGCTGGGCCTGACCGAGAATTTGCTCTGGACTACAGCCAATAATGCACTCTTGTCCGGACAGCGATTATATTCTTTTGCTTCGGCTCTTGATCTCCTCCGCTTCAGACCCCTGCCTTTTCTGCAGCGGTTGCGCACAGGGCTCTCCGTCTTGAGAGCTGAGCGCCTTAAAGACTGGTCAGCTCTAGAGGGTGAACTGGCATCCGAATGGATCATAAAAAACTGTGGCAGGGAGTCCTGGCAAACCTTGTGGTCACCACTGCTCAGCTCAAAATTCGGCAGAGATGCCACAGAAATATCCGCGGTCTGGATTTGGAATAAGTTCAAGCTGAGAGGCGGATCACGCGAAAGAGGCCAAGAAAAACTCGGCTATATCACAGGTGGTTTCCAATTAGTCGCCGACCGTCTCAAAGCGGGCATTGTTGCAGAGCAGGGCGTGGTCAATCTAAACAGCCAAGTCACTGCAATCTTTGTCAGCACTGAACCGAATCAAGGGCGCTATGGCATAAAAGTTGCAGGGAAAAACTATGAACATTTCTTTGCCCAGGTCATATGTGCCACCGCAGCAGAACCATTTCTGGCTCTTGCCAACGACATCCTACCTGATGACGATTACAAAGCCAGGCTGGTCGCCAGCAAGCACAAGGCTAATTTATGTCTAATTGTCTGCTATGAACAGCAGTTCTCACCATGGTATTGGACAACAATCTGTGACGAGCTGCCTTTCGTGGTTGTTGTTGAACAAGACAAGATCAGCTCGCTGCCCGAATGCGGCCATCCGGTATATTTCTCCCGTTATTTGGACGTAGAGGATGAGCTCTGGCATATGTCGGATTCAACCATCAGAGATCAGTTCTTGACTGCAGCCGTCTCTGCTTTCCCCGGGACGGCAGGCAATAAAGTTCTGACGGCCAAGTTGATCCGGACCAGATATGCCCAGCCTGTAATTGAGCGCCATTACAGCCGCAAAATGCCGGATATGAAAACGCCGCTGCCCGGTCTTTGGCTCGCCGGTATGGCTCAGATCTATCCGGAAGACCGCGGCCTGAATTATGCGGTACGTCTGGCAGAAGAACTTGCTGCCGCCGTGATCGGAGCCGATGATGACTAATTTGTCCCTAGTCAGAAGCAAAGATTGGCTGCCTGCTCTACTGCTGTTGCCTGTCCCCCTGCTGGCAGGTTTAATCTTGGGCGGTGATCTCCCCTACTATATAATCTGGTGGCTGGTCTGGACACTTTGCGGCTGGATTTTCTGGCCGCTGGCTGCTTTTTTTGCTCCCGGCCGGGATGCCGGTTATGCCCTGGCGAAAATCCTCGGTCCTTTATTGATTATGCTAACTGTGACCTGGTTCTGCACGCCGGGCTTTCTCCCCTTTACCCGCTTTTCCCTCTTTGCTCTCCTTCTGGCGGCTGCCGTCATCTGCTGGGGTCTGCCGCAACTGAGACAGAGATTCTACCGGAGTGTCAGAGCTGATCTCCAGCCGCAGCTGATCATTGCCGAAGAACTTATCTTTGCACTACTTTTGCTCTTATGGACCTTTGCCCGCGGCCTGAAACCTGAACTGGACAGTTTGGAAAAAATGATGAATATCGGTTTTATCAACAGTCTCTGGCGCAGTGATACCCTGCCCGCTTTAGATATGTGGTTTGCCGGTGGCACAATCAATTATTATTATGGGGGGCATATCCTGACCAGCATCATGATGAAGCTGAGCGGAATCAAACCTCAGATCTCCTACAATTTGGCTCTGGCTTCGACTCTGGCTCTGACAGGCACTCTGAGCTTTGCAGTCGGCTTTAATCTATTGGCCCGCAGTTGCCGAGAACGCAAAAAATTTATCCCCTGGCTGGCGGGAGGCTTGGTTGCCGTGTTGGTCTGTTTTGGCGGCAATGGACATGCCATCCTCTATGATCCCAAGTCGCCGCTCCATCCTCTTTTACAAGTGCTGTCCGGAATTAATCCGGCTCTGACCGGAACTATCGACAGTTTCTGGTTTTCCGATTCGACACGCTTTATCGGCCATAATCCACCTCTGGAGGACTTCACGATTCATGAATTTCCCTATTATTCTTTTCTGGTCGCGGATCTGCATGCCCATGTGCTCAATCTCGCCTGTGTTATCGGTCTGTTACTCATTCTGACTGCCTTATGGCAGGACGGCTGGCTCAAGGGGAGAGCCGAGCTGTGGCAGAATAAGCTGATCTCTGCCTTGGCGGTAGAAAAGCAAACAGACAGCAGAAGCCTACGCACTGCTCTGGCCTGGGCGGAACTGAAAAACTCCCTGCTGGATGCGCGAATCTGGCTGTTAAGCGCAATTTTAGCGGCCTTTATGATTACCAATTATTGGGATTTCGTCATTTATTTTGCTCTGATCGCCTGGTTGAGCTGGCTGGTAACCCGAGACTCCGGTCTGCCTCTCTTAAGTCTTCGCGCCTTGCCGGTCTTTCTTCTGCAGATAGGATTGCTTCTACTCCCCTATCTATTGATCCAGTCGCCATTATTGGCCTTGGTACTATATGTGCCGGCTGCTGCCATTAATCATTTCCTGCTGATACCGGCTGCTGACCGCTTAAGCCTTGCTGCCGCCAAGACATCTTTATTATTCGTCTTAGCTCATGCAATCGCCCTGCCCTTCAATCTGAATTTTTCAGCTCTTAGCAAAACCATTTTGCTTACCGACCGCCGAACTTCGCTTTATCAATTTCTGGTCGTTTGGGGTGTAATGCTGGGCGCCTGCCTGATCTGGTGGCTTGGTGAAATGCTGATTAGCCGCTGGCGCAGTCGCCAAGACACAGATTCGGATAGCTCTGAAGCTGAATCAGTATTAAGTTCCGGACAGATGTCTATTTTGACTGATGATCGCAGACTGCTGGCTGCATTGCTGTCTGCAGCCATTGTTTTGTTGCTGATACCGGAATTGGTTTATGTCAAAGATATCTATGGTGCCAGTTTCCAGCGATCCAATACAATGTTCAAGTTTACCTATCAGGCTTTTGTACTGCTAATGATTACCTGGGGAGCAGGTCTGGCCAGATTAATTGCCAACTGGTGGCAGAGTGCGGCAGCACGCGTTCTGGCCATGATGTTGGCAATTGCCATGCTGGTTCCACTGTGGTATCCCGTCGCCGCTACTGAACAATGGTTAGGAGAATTCCGGATTAGAAATTATCAGTCTTTGGACGGCACTATTCCCCTGCGCAGCAAGAATTCAGCCCAAATCAGCGGCGATAACGCAGCTGAACTACAATCCTATTTTAATTTAATCGACTGGCTAAATGAGAATGTCAGTCAACAACCGGTACTTGTCGAAGCCGTTTCCGTTAGTTATTCCGACTTTAATCTGGTCTCGGCCTTTACAGGACTACCTACGATCATTGGTTGGCCAACACATGAATGGCTGTGGCGACAAACACCTGAAACTCCGGATGCCTGGGGCATGCTGGTCGGACCCAGAGTCGGTGAAACGGAGCAGATATATAATGATCCTGATCAAGACAAAGTCAAAGAGCTATTGCTCCGGTATCAAGTTGAATACATTGTGATCGGACCTCTCGAACGGGAGCTCTACTCCGGACACAGAGACATTGCCGTTGCCAATGAATTTTTCCTTAGTTCTTTGGGGACAGTCGTCTTTACAGATTCAGATCTTTATTTAATCAGATTGAATCCTCCCTCCCACTAAAAAGAGCTGTTCGGATTGTCCGGAACAGCTCTTTGAGATATTAAATATTAATGTAAATACACTGCACTAGTCCATATTATATTCCAGCTTGGTCGGAATCTTAATCTTTTTCCCAATCTGCAGATTGGATTTATTCTCCGCATCGGTCCAGCCATTAGCAGCCATGATAGCATCAATAGCCTTAGTACGATTGGCATTGGGGAAGTATTTCTTGGCCAGGCCCCATAGAGTATCGCCCTTGACTACTACATGTTCAACATATTGCATCTCTTCTGTCGCTTCTGTATCTGTCGGCTCAGGGTCTGTTGCCTCAGTCTCTTCCACATCATCAGTCGTGGACGGATCCGTCACTTCACCCTCCGGCAAGGTAATATTGCTGTCAGCCGGTTCCTCAGCTTCATCTGTTTCCACACTCTCCAGCGCTGCGGGCTTAGTTTCTTCAGCATCGCCCTTATTGAGCAACTTGACTAAGGCAAAAATGCAAACTAAGATCAGAACGCCGAAAACAATATAGAAAACAATACGCTTGGTCTTCTCTTTTTGGGCGTAGCTGTTGCCATAATCTCCATAGGGATCATCGCCATAATCACCATCATAGTCATCATAATCACCGTAGGCAGTCGATCTGGATTTCTGAGTCCGGCTGGAAAATCCGCCTCTCAGTCTTTCGCTTTCCCTGGAAGACGGAGCATAGGGATCGAGGCCATCCGCAGCGGACCTGCTGTACGCTGAACGGCTTCTATCCGTCGGTTGGGCGTCTGATCTGAATCCCTTCCGTCTGACTCTACTGCTTCCGGGTGCGCTCTTATATTCGATCTGATCAGCATCGGTAAAGTCCTGATAATCGTCATCCGGTTGATAATTGTCTTCTGCCTCGCCGTAGAGATCTTCGATTGATTTCGGATAACTGCCACGGCCGGCATCTAGGCGGTCATAATCGTCATTTGCCATATTCTCATCCTCCTTTTGAGGAACGGGTGCGCTTTCAGTCTGTGGTTTCAAGCCATCGGAGAAAAGATCGACAGGAGCTTCCTCTGTCTGAGGTCTCTGGAAACCGCTAACATCAGCTGGCTCCGCCGGGGTGGCGGGCTCTACGGGTTCAGTAGGAGACGACTCTGACTCTCCGGCCGTCTTCGCCTTGAACATACGATCTTGCTCATCCAGCAAATTAGACATTGATGAGCTGTGGAAACGCTGGGTTCTGGCCAAGTCTTGATCTCTGGCTTCCTGAACCGGCTTTTGTGCCGGAATTGCACCGGTAGCAAAACGACCTAGGTTCAGTCTTCCTGTACGTTCTTCGGCAACGACCGATTCGACAAAACCGATAGCAATCTGCAAGGGCTCACCGGGTAGCTTAGATGAAGCTTGGGTCATGATCATACCGGCAGCATCACTTTGATCCTCTGCTTCATAAAGAAGCCGCAACATTTCCTTCTGGCCAATAGCCTCCATAATCGGCAGATTACAGAGGATAACGCAGTCATTCATTTCTAGTTGCGCAATATTAGAATAGCGGATCGTCCCGGCGCTCCCGGCAATATAATCATCAAGCGAATCAATGGCATTCCCATTGTAGTCGATCGCTTCCAAAGCAAAATCGTCACGAGTCAGCGGATAAACTACATCATTGCGATAGAGATAAGCACAGCCATCTCCAATAGTCACGGCAGCAACCTCACCGTCCATCACAACCAATCCCGAGAAAAAGGGCTGACGCTGGTCTTCAGATTTCAAAGTACTTCTGCCTGTAACCTCTACTGCTAGCTCCGCTAAATTATTGATTTCCGTGTCAATATCGGAAGCACCGCTTTTAATCTGCTCACCTACACTCTGGAAGGGATGAACCCAGGTGTCATCGGCAGAATCAGCTTCGGGTCTGCCAAAAACAGACAGAAGGAAACTTCTGTCTTCACGATCAACTGTCAGATCTGCGGCTCTGGTCTCTCTTACCCCCGGTATTCTGCCATCAATATAAAATCCATCTGACACTCCATCCGTGGGGTAATAGCGGGCATTCACCGTAATTGCCAGACGAGTTTGTACGGCTCTCGATGCTTTAGCCATAATATCCTCCCTTTATCCGCTCTCATCCGTTCACCGAATACAATTCACTGCTAAACAGTTGATTACAGCGTATTACTACTTTTTATAGAGTATACACAAATACAAAAAATGCTTCAATTAAACAATAGATAAATCTTAACCTCTAGGTAATAATGTTAACTTAATGCAATATTCCCGTATTATAAAGTACCCATTTGTTCAAAAATCAGCCTCAGTCTGTCGCTCAGCCCATAAGAGCTCGGCTAACATTAAATCCGTCGGGGTTGTGATCTTGAGATTGTCCGGGTCACCGGCGACCAGACGCAAAGGGCAACCAACCTCCAGTAAGATACCTGCATCATCGACAGCAAAATGATTCAGATTCTGCGGGGCAGAAAAGGCTGCCAGCAAAAGCTCGAGGCTGGCTCCTTGCGGTGTTTGCATCGCTCGCAGATATGAACGATCCGGCGATAGTCTGACCCAGCCCTGATCATCAATCTGGCGGATAGTATCCGTCACAGGAATAGCAGCGGCCACCGCACAAATCTCCTGCGCCAGCGCCCGCAGACAGCGTCTTATCACCTCTGAAGTCACCAGAGGCCTGGCACCGTCATGAATTAGAACCGGTGCATCCCTTGCAATATCTGAATCACGCAACCACTCCAGACCCGCCCGCACCGAATCAGAACGGCTTCTGCCGCCGGCAATTACTGTCAGCAGTTTTGAGTAGATCTCAGGTGCCAGCAGCCTGGTCACAGTTGCAATTTCCGGCTCCGCCGCGCAGACCAGATACCCCTCAATTTCGGGCAATCGCTCAAAAGCAAGACAGGAATGCTCCAGTATGGTCCTGTCACCGAGCGGCAACAGCATCTTATTGATATCTGCCGCCATCCGGCTACCTCTACCGGCAGCCAGGATAATGGCAAAGGTCTTTTTCTTGCTCTGTTCCTGCTGCTTCATATCGCTCATACTGCCTCTCACCTCAGGGAAATAAAAGATCAAAAGCTTCATTGATCTGACTGACATAATAAAGCTCAAGCCTGTTGCCAAACTTAGTTTTATCCAACTGAGTCTTATTGGCGGCCGGCAGCACAAAACGAGTCCAACCGGTCCGTTCCGCCTCACTGAGACGTCTTTCAATCTGTGATATACCCCTGACTTCTCCGGTCAGGCCTACCTCGCCCAGAATAATAGCATCATAATAAGTCCGCAAATCCTTAATACTGGAGACGGCCGCAGATAGGACCGCGAGATCGGAAGCTGTCTCTGTAATCCGCAGGCCGCCTGTGACATTGAGATAGGCATCCATACCGCTCAAACCCAGATTGGTTTTTTTGTCCAATACAGCCAGCAGCATGGACAGTCTCATCCGATCCAGCCCCTGTGCCATGCGCAAAGGAGCGGCAAAAGAACTCGGAACAATCAAAGCCTGAATTTCCAACAGCAAAGGTCTGGTACCCTCGATCGTCGAAGTCACGACCGAACCGCTAACACCCAGAGGGCGACCGGATAGAAGCATCTCTGACGCTTTCTCCAAACTTGACAGCCCCTGATCGCCCATAGTAAAAAAGCCCAATTCATCCGTAGCGCCGAAACGGTTTTTTACGGCCCTGAGCATCCGATAATCCTGCAATTTCTCGCCCTCAAAATAGAGCACGGTATCGACCATATGCTCCAAAATCCTGGGGCCGGCAATATTTCCCTCCTTGGTCACATGCCCGATCAGAATTACCGTAATTCCCCGGCTCTTAGCCAGGCGCAGCAGGCCTGCAGCTACTTCCCTGACCTGAGTCACACTGCCCGGAGCCGCAACAATCTCATCCACATAAGCTGTCTGAATCGAATCGATCACCAGAAATTCCGGCTCGGATGCGGTGACAGCCTCGAGTATACCGGCAAAATCGGTCACCGGCAAAAATCCGATGCCGCTGCTATCAATACCGAGGCGATCAGCCCTCATTCTGACCTGAGCCGAAGACTCTTCACCACTGACATAGAGAGAAGATCCGGCTGGCAAAGAACCTATAATCTGTAAGACCAGAGTTGATTTCCCGATCCCAGGCTCACCGCCGAGCAAAACCATTGAACCCTTGACCAGACCGCCGCCCAAAACCCGGTCCAGCTCAGTAATACCAGTCGGCACACGAATATTTTCACCGGCAGCTACTTCCGCCAGTGACATCAGCTTATTCTGACCGGCGGTTCGTCCCCGCTCCGTCGCAGCCCAATTGCCCCGTGAAGGCTGATCCGGTTTCCGGCTTTTGCCCGTCACTTTTTCCACTTCTACAAAAGAATTCCAAGAATTGCAACCCGGACATTTGCCAAGCCAACCGCTGCTCTCCCAGCCGCACTCCGTGCAAAAATAATTTGTCTTTTTCCTAGCCATCATAATCCTCGTCTGCAGATATTTTACACTATAATAGGCACTCTGTTATGCTCGCATCTATCCAGCGGACAGCAAATTCACCCAACTCAGCATAGTTAAGGACAAGATCTTGTATGTTCTGTTCAGGAGATAGCGAATTTCCAATCTATTGCGACGAAGACGCACTATATGGGGCCACAGCGCCATGATAGTGGCGGCGGACTGCCCCGGCAGCCTTCGTTACGAGCTGACGACATGACGACATATTGTATTTTCCGCCTGACAAAGGATGGATTTTCAGGCTCAGCAGCCTAGGAAATAGTCTTTCAGAGCCTGTCTGTCCTTGATATAGATAATGCGATTGCTGGTAAAGTCAATATAGCCCAAGTCCTTGAATTCACCTAGTTTGCGGGTGATAGTCTCACGGGTCATGCCGGCAAAATTGCCCATCTCTTCCCTGGTCAAAGTCAAATTGATGCGGATCCCGTCAGCTGTCTCAACCCCGCGGCGATCGGCAAGCTGAGTAAGCAGTTCAGCCACTTTCATGCTGGCATTGGAGGATGATAAGCGGGTTATCAGCTCTTCAGCCCAGCGGAGGCGGTCATACGCCTTTTCCAGGATCTGCCTCAGAATATACGGATTTTCCAGGCAAGCTTTGTCAAAAAATTCCTTATTCATCGTGCAGATAATACTGTCTTCCAGTGCTTGCCCGAAGTAAAGATATTTATGACTTTTAAGCAGATTAAAACCTCCGACAAAATCACCCGGACTATAGATATACATGATTTGTTCGCGACCGTCCGGTGTATGGGTGAGAATTTTGAACTGACCTTCGCAGACAATATACAGCACACTGCAGGGATCGCCGCTACGGAAGATGAAGTCACCCTTTTTGACTCGACGCACCTCGACACTATTCGCCAATTCATGAAACTGGCTGACACTGAGATGGCGCAATAAGGGCAACTGACGCAGATCAATTCCCTCCCTGAGATAAACTGAAGTATCAATACTATCAGCACGGAAGCTAAGTGGCGCTTCTGAAGGCATAGTAGGGGTTACCTCCTTATTATCAGAATTCGCGGGTGTTGCTGACGGCTGAGCGGTCAGAGCAGCGGCGCGATAGAGAGCATGTGCATGCGGGGCATGAGGTAGTTTTTGAATGAACAGACGATTGGCCAATCTCTCGAAGTCTTTGGCTCGGGCCTCGTCCATAGGCGGCAATCCGTCTAAGCGATAGTTCAGGCCTAGTTGCTGGTATTTTTCGCTACCCATTGTATGATAGGGCAAGATTTCAATGCGGTCAATCAGAAAGCCCAGGGGCAAAATCAGATCCACCAGCCGCTCCATATCCGTTTCATTGTCCGTGTAACCGGGCACCATCACATGGCGCACCCAGATATTGCCTGCGAAGTGATGTGACTGGATAGCTGCCATGAAACGGCAAAAAGTCTCGAAACTGCCACCGGTCAGATCGCGAAAGCTCTCAGCATCGAAAGCCTTGACATCCAGCAGCAGAGTATCTGTCAATTTCAGTATCTCCGGCCAGTAACGTGGAGGCCCGATGCCAGAAGTATCAACCGCAGTATGGATGCCCTCCTGCTTAAGCAGACGCAGGCATCGGATCAGGAAAGGGCTTTGCTGCAGCGGTTCTCCACCGGTAAATGTGACACCGCCTTCTTCGCCGAAATAATTTTGCTGCCGCTTGGCTACAGCCAAAATCTCCTCGGGCGTCATCTCTTGAGCGGTATCAGAAATAAGAGGCAAGGTATCTGGATTATGGCAGTAGGCACAACGCAAGGGGCAGCCCTGAAGGAAGAACACAGTACGTACACCAGGTCCGTCCATCAGGCCCATTGTCTCAATCGAATGGATGTTGCCCGTCGTCATCTCAGACTCTCTGGTGGAAAGTGCGTTGAATCACTTCCAGCTGCTGCTCCCTGGAGAGCTGGTTAAAACGCACGGCATAACCGGAAACTCTGATCGTCAAGTTCGGGTATTTCTCAGGATTCTCCATCGCCTCCTGCAGCAATTGGCGTTCCAAGACATTGACATTGAGATGGAAAGCATCCTGCCGGAAATAACCATCGAGAATGCCGGCCAGATTATGTTTGCGGCTCTCATCATTTTTGCCCAGACTGCCCGGAACAACGGTCAGTGTATTGGAAATACCATCCTGGCAGACATGGCAGTAAGGCAGCTTGGCAACTGAATTAAGGGAAGCAATCGCACCGGACACATCGCGTCCATGCATCGGATTGGCCCCCGGCGCAAAGGGCTCGCCGCATTTGCGTCCGTCCGGAGTAGCACCGGTTTTCTTGCCGTAGACGACATTGGAGGTAATCGTCAGGATAGAGAGTGTATGTTCCGCCCCGCGATAAGCTTCATGCTTCTTCAGTTCATCAGAAAAGAAACGCACTACCTCTACTGCTAAATTATCAACCCTATCGTCATCATTGCCGAATTTGGGAAATTCCCCCGTGATCACAAAATCAGTAGCAATGCCTTCATCATTACGGATAGCTTTAACCTCGGCATAGCGCAAAGCACTCAGAGAGTCAGCGACAATAGACAGCCCCGCAATGCCAAATGCCATATAGCGGTGGACATGCGCATCATGCAGCGCCATCTGCCCGGCTTCATAAGCATATTTATCATGCATATAGTGGATAGTATTCATTGTATCCACATACAGTTCCGCCAGCTGCGCCATGACCTGGCGGAAATTGTCAGCTACCTGATCATAGTCCAGGAGATCACTCGTGAGCGGCTTAATCCCGGTTAGTACTTGCAAAGGCCGACCCGTCTTCTTATCTCGCACCAGCTCATCTCGACCTCCATTGATAGCGTATAGCAAGGCCTTGGCCAGATTAGCCCTGGCACCGAAGAACTGCATCTCCTTGCCCACGCGCATCGCCGAAACACAGCAGGCAATAGCATAGTCATCGCCGTAGATTTCCCGCATCAGATCATCATTTTCATACTGCAGAGAACCGGTCTCCAGACTCAATCTGGCACAGTATTCCTTAAAATCCCACGGCAGCTCCTCAGACCACAGCACCGTCATATTCGGCTCGGGTGATGGGCTTAGATTAGTAAGCGTGTGCAAAAAACGATAGGTAGTAGGAGTCACCAGGGTCCGACCGTCTTCGCCCATGCCGCCCAGGGATTCGGTAACCCAGGTGGGATCGCCGACAAACAGCTCATCATATTCAGGTGTCCGCAGATGGCGCACCATGCGTAGCTTGATCACCAACTGATCAATCAGCTCCTGGGCCTCCTCTTCAGTAAGCAGATCGTGATCCAGATCACGTTGAAGATAAATATCCAGAAATGTGGTATTGCGCCCCAGTGACATGGCGGCACCGTTGTTCTCCTTAATAGCTGCCAGATAGCCAAAATAGAGCCATTGCACCGCTTCTTGGGCAGTCTCCGCCGGGCGGCTGATATCAAAGCCATAGCGAGCTGCCATTCTTTTCATTGCCTCCAGAGCCCGCATCTGTTCGGTCAGCTCTTCCCGTAACCGGATCCGCTCCTCGTTAGCCGGCCCTACTTCAGCTGCCAGCTCCTCTTGTTTGACCTCGAGCAGTCGATCCACGCCATATAGAGCCACTCGGCGATAATCCCCGATGATGCGGCCACGGCCATAAGCATCCGGCAGGCCGGTTATCAGTCCGGCTGAACGCGCCAAGCGCATTTGCTTGGTATAGGCGTCAAATACGCCTTGATTATGTGTCTTGCGGTATTCCTTGAATGATCTGGCCAGTTGCGGATCAATGGTCAGATCATAGGCCTTCAAAGCATTCTCCACCATCCGAAAACCGCCATAGGGATTCATTATTCGCCTTAAGGGCTTATCCGTCTGAAAACCCACTATCAGCTCATTCTCACGATCCAGATATCCTGCCTCAAAGGCATCAATGCCGCTGAAGCGATCGGTAGCCACATCAACGCTGCACTCCCTCACCTGCTGCTGCATCAAGGCATCCGACTGTTGCCATAGCTTGAGCGTCCGCTCCGTCGCCGGCATCAGAAAGCTGTCATCGCCATCATAAGGCCTGTAATTCTTCTGTATAAAATCACGGACATCAATCGTCTCCTGCCATTTCCCTGATACGAAAGTGTCCCAAGCTTTGGTCTTGGTATTCGCTGCCGTCTCTGTCGCAGCCTTAGCAGTTATCTTGTCTGTTATCTTTGTTGTCTTTTCAGTTATCGTCTTGGTTGGCATCTTAGTTGTCACTTTGGCTATCATCTTAGCTGCCGGATTTGCGGTTGCTTAAGTTATTATCTTTGCCTGTCAGCAGCCAAATTCTCCTTCATCTCTTATATTTGTTCTGAATCAAATATAAAACTCTGACAGGCCATAAGTCTGTGATTGAAGTCACATCAACCGGAACCGTAACATTATGGTTCAAAACTAATGTTTGGAAAACATAGTGTATAATAATATTAGTGTAAATTATTTATTTAAAAGAAAGGATGAGTGTAATGACAAATACTTTAGAGATGAAACTAGGTATTATTTCCATCAGCGACGCCATTGAGAAATTTTTTGAGCATTATCCGGACGATGTTCTGATAAAATTACAATTAGCTCACAAAGGACCATTTTACAAATATTCCTTTGTAGGAAATGACGGCATAAATCGTCATTCACTCAAACTCAATGCGCAAACAGGAGACAATATTAAAAATACTGTCAAAACTCTTAAGCCAAAACACCAAGATCCGATAAGGCGAGACGCAAAAGAACTAAACCTGGAAAATATGCTATCACTTAGCACGATTAACGATATTGCCTTAAATGCCGTCCCTGTATCTACCCCTATACAATGGGAACTGGACAGGAAAAGAGAGCGCACCCTGTGGAAAGTGGAAATTACAGATGAGGTCGGTGCCAATAGGCACGAGGTAAAAATTGATGCCCA
>JAAYQX010000010.1 GCA_012519085.1 Clostridiaceae bacterium | reverse complement strand
GACTTGATGTCTCTAATTCTTCAATGTATGACGGCGCTTCTGCCGCGGCGGAAGCAATGCTCCTGGCTATGAGAGCGACGCGTCGTGACAAGGTCTGGATCTCAGGCGGATTGAATCCGGAATATATTGAGACTATTAAGACTTATCTCTTGCCTTCAGGTTTTACGGTCGAAGTCGGCACGGTAGCTGCGGACGGCAAAACCGCAGATATGCCTACAGTAGGTGACTATGCTGCCTTTCTGATCCAGAGTCCCAATTTCTATGGCGTAGTCGAAGATCTGGCAAGATTTGCCGAGGCAGCACATGCTGTCGGTGCACTGGCCGCTGCTTCTTGCGATCCGATCAGTTTGGCGCTGCTCAAGCGGCCAGGCGATCTTGGTATTGATATTGTCAGTGGAGAAGCACAAGCACTTGGTGTAGCGCAAAGTTTCGGCGGCCCGGCCCTCGGCTATCTGGCTGTGAAGCAAAAATTGATGCGCCAGATGCCTGGGCGCATTGCCGGTGAAACGGTTGATGCGGCAGGCAAGCGCGCCTATGTGCTGACCCTGCAAGCCAGAGAGCAGCATATCAGAAGAGAGAGAGCTACATCCAATATCTGCTCCAATCAGGCCTTGTTGGCGACAGCAGCGACGATCTATCTGGCCTTACAAGGAAGATCCGGACTGCGCGAAGTAGCGGAACAATCCGCGGCCAAAGCGATTTATCTACATGATCGACTGGTGGCAACCGGCCTCTTCAGACCTCTCTATGATTCCCCCTATTTCCGGGAATTCGCTCTACAAGCGGTGGGCGATCTGGATCTGACGGATCTGAACCGCCAACTTTTGAACTATGGTATTCTCGGCGGTCTGGTGCTGCCGGAAAAGGCCTGGCTGCTGGCAGTAACGGAGAAGAAAACCCAGGCTCAGCTTGATCGTTTAGTCGCTGCCGTAGTTGAAATTGCCGATCAGGAGGTGGGCCAATGAAAAAAGATTTGAAATTGATTTTCGATTATACAACGAAGACTAAGACTAATCGTCTGATCGCTCCTCTGGAATTTGACAGGCCTGATCTGTCATCTTTCTATGGCGATAATTACAGCACCGATCTGCCGGATATTCCTGATCTGGATGAGGTTACCGTGGTTCGCCATTATACAAATCTTTCCAGTCTGAATTATGGTGTTGAAACGGGAACCTATCCTTTAGGCTCCTGCACCATGAAATATAATCCCAAGATCAATGAAGATATGGCGGCCCTGGACGGTTTTGCTTTTACGCATCCGCTGCAGCCGGTTCAGACAGTGCAGGGGAATCTGGAGCTGCTCTATAATTTGGAGCAAAAACTCTGTGATATTCTCGGCATGGATCATTTCACTTTCCAGCCCTCGGCAGGTGCCCATGGTGAACATACAGGGCTGTTGATGATTAAGGCCTATCATGAAGACAGAGGAGATAGCAAACGCAAAATCATTCTTGTGCCCGATTCGGCACATGGCACCAATCCGGCGTCAGCGGCTATGGTCGGCTATCAGGTGCGCGAAGTTGCCTCGACGGACGAAGGTCTAGTGGATCTCAATGCTCTGCGTGAGCTGATGTCTGATGAAGTGGCCGGTTTGATGCTGACCAATCCCAATACTCTGGGCCTATTTGAGACTGAAGTGCTCGAGATAACGAAATTAGTTCATGATTGTGGCGGTCTGGTATATTATGACGGCGCTAATGCCAATGCTATCTTAATGCAGACCCGCCCCGGCGATATGGGCTTTGACCTGGTGCATCTGAATTTACACAAGACATTCTCGACACCGCATGGCGGAGGCGGTCCCGGCGCAGGACCTGTAGGCTGCAAGTCTTTCCTGGCACCCTATCTGCCGAAACCGATAGTCGAAAAACAAGCTGATAAATTCAGTCTGAACTATGACAGGCCAAAATCTATCGGCAAAGTGCGCGCTTTTACCGGTTCTTTTGCTGTTTTGGTCCGGGCCTATGCCTATATTCTGGCCAATGGCGCGGACGGACTGAGAGAAGTGTCCGAGGGAGCGGTAGCCAATGCCAATTATGTCCTGGCCAAAGTGCGCCGGGCCTATGATATTGCCTCCGAACTGAGTCCGATGCATGAATTTGTCATCACCGGCGAGCGACAGAAGCAAAACTGTGGCTGCACGACTCTGGACATTGCGAAACGTCTGATTGACTACGGTTTCCACCCGCCGACAGTATATTTCCCGCTGATAGTGCCGGAGGCCATGATGGTGGAACCGACGGAGACTGAATCGCGGCAGGATCTGGATGCTCTGGCGGATGCTTTCCTCACAATTGCCGAGGAAGCCAAGACCAATCCCGAGCTGCTCAAAACAGCTCCGCATTATACGCCGATTGCCAGACCGGACGAAACTCTGGCAGCCAGAAAACCGAAAGTCAAAGCTTAGGCTAGGCTGTAGAAGCTGTTCCTAAAGTAAGGGCTGTTTTTTACTATTTTTGCTCTGTTAATGATAGACTATAACGGAGCAAGAATACTTGCTTAATGTTTAAGAAACAAAAAAAGAAAGGACGGATAAATAAAATATGGCAATTAAAGTTGCAATTAACGGTTTTGGCCGCATTGGCCGTCTGATCTACCGTTCCATTGTCGAGCAGGGACTACTGGAGGATCAGATTGAGATCGTTGCGGTAGCAGACATGATGACTGATGCGGATTACTTCGCATATCTTCTCAAGTATGACTCAGCACAGGGGAGATTTGCTAATGAAGTTACGACCAGAAAATCGCAACCTGATCTCGAGGAAGAGGATATCCTGATCATTGACGGCAAGTATGAGACCAAATGTGTTCCGGCGGCCAAAGAGCCGAAAGGCCTGCCTTGGGCTGAACTCGGAGTTGATTATGTGTTTGAGTGCACCGGTGCTTTTAACAATAAGGAGGCAGCCTCAGGCCATCTGACCGCAGGCGCCAAGAAAGTCATTCTCTCAGCACCCGGTAAAGGCGGAGTTAAGACAATTGTCTTCGGTGTCAATGAGGAGGAGTACGATACGAAAGAACACGATGTCGTATCCAATGCCTCCTGTACCACTAACTGCCTGGCCCCGGTAGTCTATGTACTGCTGAAAGAGGGCATCGGTATTAAAAAAGGCCTGATGACGACCATCCATGCCTATACAGCTACACAGAAAATTGTCGATGGACCGGATAAGAAGAACTGGCGTCTGGGCCGTGCTGCTGCACAGAATATTATTCCTTCAACCACAGGAGCAGCCAAAGCGGTAGGCGAAGTACTGCCGGCAGTCAATGGCATTATGACCGGTATGTCCTTCCGAGTTCCGACCATTACAGGTTCCGTTGTCGATCTGACAGTACTGACGGAGAAAGAGACTTCAATCGAAGAGATTGATGCCCTGATGAAGAAAGCTTCCGAGACCTATTTGAAAGGTATCCTGGTTTATTCCAAGGATATGCTGGTTTCGACAGATATCATCCACGACGCCAGCTCATCCGTCTATGATTCGGCGGCCACCCTGCAGAATAATCTGCCCGGAGCCACCAATTTCTTCAAGCTGGTCAGCTGGTATGATAATGAATGGGGCTACAGTAACCGTTGTATTGACCTGCTGCTCTATATGGCGGAAAAAGACGGGAAATAATCTCGATTCCCCCTGATCTGATTGACCACACAGCCGTCTGCAAAATCTGCAGGCGGCTGTTATAATTAGCTCAGCTTGAACATGACCGGTGATGGCGGGCGAGGCTGAAAGGCAGTGTGACAGTTAAGAGCTACTGTATTCGACAGCAGATAATTGCTAGCACAAATAACTGAGGTGATGAAAATGGCGAACAAAGACCTGAAACAACAATTGATTGACAGCGCTTTTGCCGCCCAAGAGATGGCTTATGTGCCCTATTCCCAATTCCGGGTGGGGGCAGCGGTATTGGATGAGCAGGGACGAATTTTCAGCGGCTGCAATATCGAGAACGCCAGTTATGGAGCTGCCAACTGCGCCGAACGGACGGCTATCTTTGGCGCTGTAGCCGCAGGAGCACGTCGCATCAAGATGCTGGCTGTGATCACAGATGATGACGATTTCGCCAGACCTTGCGGCATCTGCCGACAGGTGATGAGGGAATTTGCCGCCCCCGACTTTGTCCTTCTGGCCCTGAAACCGGACGGCAGTTATATCGAACTTTCGATGGATGCTATCCTGCCCTTTTCCTTCGGCCCTGAACAACTGGAGTAGCCGCACCGATTTGGCAGCGCCTTCGTCAAAATATTTATTATACGAAGACTATTGCCAGGAAAGCGGTTCACTAAGGGCAGAGCGGAGATATTACCGGACAAGCGTTGGTCCGGCGGTTTTCATCATAATCCTGAAACGATACCAGGCTACTAGTCTTGGAACATAGTAATCATGGCTATCACCGTGGAGGTAATGCCTTCGCCGCCCAGCAGACCGGCGGCAATAATATTGCCTTTGACTGTGAGCCGATCCGATTTGAATCCGGTGACCAGATAACAAATAATGCCGCCCAGGAAAATCGAAGTGGACATGCCCAGCCCGAGGATCATACCGATACCGATGATCATAGAGGGTATCTTCAGCAGGAACAAAATCAGGCCGACCAACAAGGCGGCTGTAAAGATCAAGGGATCACCGATACCGCTCACCATGGCTGACACACTATGCGCCTGTGCTGCGGGAAGACCCGTCTCGGCGCCGACGCTGCCGTACTGCGCGATAATGAGGAAGAAAGTCGGCACAGCAACCAGTACTCCGGCCAGACCACCTAATAGCTGCGTGACAAACTGCGCTTGGGGATCGGAGCTTAGGATATGGCCTGTTTTATAATCGTTCATGGCATCGCCGGCATAACCGCAGGCGACTGCCACTAAGCAGGCAATCAAGATGGCCTGTTCATGGCTGACAGCGACTAAAAGGCGGATTGAGAGCAAGATAATAATGCCGAAAATCTCCATGGGATTGATCCCGGTTTGGCCTGTAATCACTGATGACATGGCGGTGGCAAAGACTACGCCGATCATAGCCAGAAGGGCGACCGGTACCGAGAAACCGGCAATAATCGTGAAGACAAAGCTGAGAGCAGCGCCGATCAAGATATAAGAGACTCTGCGGCGGGGTTGTGGTTTGTGTTTGCCATCTGCCGGCTTAGTTTTATGCTTCCTGGCCGCAGTAATGCTGGTGCTGATAAAGCTGACTACAATACCGATACCGGCGCCGACCATCAGTCCGACGGCGGCAGTTATAATCATATCTGAGACACCCGCCTGCTGCATTACCAGGCCCACCAGGGCACCGACGAACCAGTAACAGGCCGGGATGAAGCCGATAATATAGCCGGTGGCCATGGCCAAAGGCGACATATAAATCGCAACCGGGAAAAAGCCGATAGCGCCACTGTAGAGTTCTTTGACCCAATGTCCGACGTCCCGAATCACGGTAAAAATAGAAGAGAAGACCAAAGATAAGAGCAGCATCAGCCCTTTGCTACCGCCTTCATCGCCTGCTTCCAGGGTGTCCGCAGCTGCCGTTCCGATCGGATAGGCTAGCTCCAGTTCTTCAATATTGCGCCTGCGATAGACCCAACACAGGAAAGTGCCGGCGATAACTCCTGCCAGCGAAACCAACATCACGGGCCAGAATTTCGGCCACAGCCAGTCTGAGAGCTGCATAGTGTCCGGATTATATGGCTCATAGATTCCCGCAATGAACAGAGCAGGTATTGTGAAGGCAATGCCGCCGGCCACCATGGCGCCGGAAGACATGCCGGTCTGGGTAACATTTATCTCGTTCAAAGTTGTGGTGCGCTGGGAAATTCTGCCCCCCAGTTTCAGCAAAGACATCGAGAGGATGGCCACAAAAATGGTAGGCCAGGGCAGGGCGCTCATCTTCAGAGCGATATACATGGAACTGATAGTAATCAGGGCGGAACCCAGGACGGTCAGAAGAACAGCCCGCCAGGTCAAGCCATTAGCTGCCATAAAGCGTATCTTTTGTTGCATTTAATCATCTCCCAGTCTGTTATGATTGCATTCAGTTTAAAGTACTGTACGCAAGTATATTGGCATAGCAGGCGTTATTTTTCAATCACAGCCTGGTTGTTGGAGAGGCAGGTTTAGCGATGAATGTATCTGATGTTTTAGAAGCCGAGGAGATCTGCACCATGGCTGATTGTTCCGGCAGCGAACCCGGTAACGGATCTTGCAAGGACAATTGCAGCAGATATCAGATCAGCCGTAAGCAGGAAATACGAGTCTATGGCCTGGAAGATCCTTGCAGCGTCCTGGATGAAAACAAAAGGGAGCTGCTGCGGGCTTTGGCACGGGGACGAAAATTGAACGAAACCGGCTTTAAATTCGAGTACTATGCACTGCCCAGCAATCCGGGGGCTTTTGTCTGTGAGGCATGCCTGCTCAGCTATTTAGATGAGATGGATGCCGAGAAGTTTCCTGTTACTGTGATTGACGGTACCGTTTTGAAAACCGGTGCTTTCCCGACTGATTCTGAACTGGAAGAGTGGACCGGTCTTACTTTCTCTGCCTTCGATCTGGAAAAGGAAATTGAAATTCAAGCGGTATCCAACTGTGAAGAGATGCGGGCTACTCTCTGCACTAAGGCGGAATCATGCCAGGGTGCCCATGATTGTTTTCTTTTCGGCGGCTCTTCCCCGGACGGATTTGATTGTGATGATAAGCTCTTTTGAGACTTAATTTAAGCAGAGAAATTTTTTGCAAGTATCACAAGTATCACTTAATCAGTTATAATATATAAACTATAAATATAAAAACTATCTTCGAAGCAATAAATCGAGGATCGCGCAACGACCGCCTTTGCGGTCTGGAAAGGACGTGACCAATGAATCTTACTGTTCATGGCGTAGGGATCAAGATCGGAGAGCAATTCCAGGCAAAAGTTGAAAACAAAATGAAAAAGTTCGACCGCTATTTCGGAGATAAAGCGGTGGCCAGTGTTCGCTTCCAGCATGAGCATGACGATGTTCGAACTGAAGTTACGATCAAGATAAGATCGCATTATTATCGTGCCGAGGCGATTGCCCCTGAAGGTATTATGGCTCTGGACAGAGCAATCGACATTATTGAAGGGCAGATCCGCAAGCATAAAGCACGGATGAAGAAGAAAAACCGCAAGTTCGGTTATATGAAAGATTATATAGCCACTCTGGAAACTGCAGAAGCGGAAGAGGATCGTGATGAGGAAAAATTGCCGACCATTACACGCCGCAAGAGCTTTGTCATCACACCGATGGATGCCGAAGAGGCTGTCTTGCAGATGGAGCTCCTAAATCACAGTTTCCACCTCTTCATTAATGATGAAACCGGCAAAGTCAATCTGGTCTACAAGAGACGAGATGGCGATTATGGATTGATCGAACCAGAGTATTAGAGAGATTATTTTCTCTTGGACTGTTTTACGGTCGCCGACAGGCGACCGTTTTTAAAAATTACAAGTAGAACAATGATAAAAAAAACGGACATCAAGCAATTCTGGGCTGATCAAGCCGCCGGCGGGCAGGAACCTGCCGCAGGCAGACCGCCTGTTACCGGAACTGCCGGCGAGCCTTATGATCCCGCTGTTGACCCGCTCCTGGCGAATCTCAATCCTGAACAGAGACGGGCCGTACTGCATCTGGGCTCGCCGCTTCTGATTTTGGCGGGGGCCGGTTCCGGCAAAACCAGAGTTATCACGCAGCGGATTGCCTGGCTGGTGCAAAGGCGCGGCGTCGATCCGAGACGGATTTTAGCGATTACCTTTACCAATAAAGCCGCCAATGAGATGAAAGAGCGTGTCAGCAGCCAGATCGGACTGGCGGCCGGAGCAGCCTGGGTCGGAACCTTCCATGCTATGATGCTGCGTATTTTGCGACAACATGCCCATTTGCTGGGCTATGACCGCTCATTCTCGATTTTGGATACTGTTGATCAGCGGCGAGTGCTGAAAGAAGCGATGGAAAAAGCTAAGGTCAGCGATAAGATGGTGCCGATCAGACAAGTCCAGCAGCAGATCAGCAGCGCCAAGAATAAGCTGATCTATCCTGAGGAGTACGCTAAAGAGGTAGGAAAAGATCTGCAAAAGCAGCAGCTGTCAGAGATATACAATTATTATCAAGAGGAGCTGCGGCAAAATAATTGTCTCGACTTCGACGATATTTTAGCCCTGACGGTATTCCTCTTTGAAGAGCAGCCGCAGGTTCTATCCTATTACCAGGAGCGCTTCCGTCATCTGTTGGTGGACGAATATCAGGACACTAATTATGCCCAATATGTCTTGGTTCGCCTGCTGGCCGCCAAGCATAATAATCTCTTTGTTGTCGGTGACGACGATCAGTCTATCTACAGCTTTCGCGGCGCCAATCTGATGAATATTCTCGACTTCAGCCAGGACTTTCCGAATTGCACCGTGATCCGGCTGGAACAAAACTACCGCTCAACACGGACTATTCTGGCAGCCGCCAATTCAGTGATCTGCCTCAATGAAAAGCGCAATCACAAGACTCTGTGGACCGAGGGGGAGGAGGGCGACAAGATCAACTTCTACCGTGCCTTGGACCAAAACGACGAAGCCGTCTATGTGGCAAATCAGATCAGACGCCTGATGTCTAAATCGGGTGCGGCGCTGAGCGGCAATGAGATCGGCGTTCTGTACCGCGTTAACGCTTTGGCCCGTAATCTGGAAAGTGTCCTGCAAGACCACGGTATTGCCTATCGCATCTATGGCGGCATGCGTTTCTACGACCGCAAAGAGATCAAAGATATTATGGCTTATCTGCGTCTGATCACTCAGCCGGCAGATGATCTCGCCTTGCGCCGGATTATCAACAGCCCGCGCCGCGGCATCGGAGCTACGACGCTGGAGTTGCTCAATCAGATCGCAGCCAGGGAGCAGCAGCCGCTATTTGAGATCTGCCGGCGGGCCGATGAATTCCCCGAACTATCTTTCGCCGTCGGCAAAATCCGCCTCTTTGTCCATCTGATCCTCGATCTGCAGCAGGTGCTGACCGGAAACGAAATTGAATTCGGCTTCTTTGTCAAGCAAGTCACCACTGATTCCGGCCTGAGGCAGGAGCAAACAGCCCTGCTGGATAAATTGCCGCTGGAGGCGACTACCAGGATTCAGAATATGGACGAGCTGGTCTCTGATGCGATGGAATTTGAAAGCAGACTGACAGCCGAGCTGGAAGAACTCAGCCAATATCCGGAGCTGCAGGCGGAACAAGGCAATCTTACTTTGCCTCTGACTTTGGCACAGACAGCCGCAGCCTATTTGGAGCGGGTTGCCCTCTATAGCGATCTGGATCAGGCGGACGAAGCAGATGCGGTCAGCCTGATGACAATTCACAGCGCCAAAGGCTTGGAATTCGACACCGTCTTCTTGGTCGGAGCTAATGAGGGACTGTTTCCCAATGAGCAATCGCTATACTCTCGCGCAGAGATCGAAGAAGAGCGCCGCCTGGCCTATGTAGCCCTGACCAGGGCCAAGCGCAGACTCTTTATCACGGCAACCAGACAGCGCCTGCTCTATGGTCAGACCATGTATCAGAAAGTATCCCGCTTCGCCCGGGAGATCCCTGATGACCTGGTCGAAGAAGAAGGCGGCTCCCGCCACGGCGATCAATTCGAAGCAGACAGTGTCAGTATCGCCACTTGGAGCCGCAGAAGCGAAGGCGCTCGCTATGGTACGGGCGACTCTTTCCGACGAGATTTCACCTCTGTGGGCACTGCCGGCGGTACCGCATCTATGGCAGGAGCAGGAAGGCGAGGGGCAGCTTTCGAAAGAACCAAAAACAGTCCAGACCGGGATGAGAAAAGGGGTCTGGATTATCAGCAATTGGCTGTGGGAGATCAGGTCAGGCACGAGCGTCTGGGGAGAGGTGTGATTGAGAAGATTGTGCCTTTCAGCGGGGACGCAATCTTGGAGATCAAGTTCAAGAGCGGTACCAAGCGCTTCAAAGCGTCGATGTCGCTGTTGACGCGAGTGGAGGATTGAGATGGAAGTAGCAGGTCAGATCGGATTGCCGCGACTGCTTAAAGAGCAGACAGAGCTCCAGCATTTAAGTCCCTATGCGACAGCCAGTGTGCATAGCCGAGGGCGCAAGCGGGAAGAGCAGGACTGCCCGGTGCGCACGATGTTCGAGCGCGATACAGGCAGGATTTTGTATTCAATGCCTTTCCGGCGTTTGCGCCAAAAGACACAGGTGTTTTTCAATCCGCGCAATGATCATATCTGTACCAGGATGGAACATGTACTCTATGTGATGTATCTGGCCGAAACCATCGGCAAAGCACTAAATCTCAATCAGGATCTGATCCGTTCCATTTCGCTGGGACACGATCTGGGCCATGCTCCTTTTGGCCACGCCGGTGAGGAGGCCTTGAACCGCATTATCAAAGAAGAGCAGGGCGGATTTACTTTTCAGCATGAGCTGCATTCGCTGCGCACAGTGGATATTCTGGCCGAGCACAAAGACCGTTACGGACTCAATCTGAGCTTTGAAGTGCGCGACGGGATTGCCAGCCACTGCGGTGAGAAGATTGATGAATTTGTGCTGACGCCCTGGCGCGACAAGCAAGAAAAAGATCTGATCCCCGGGGCGAAGAAACATCTGATGCCTGCGACGCTGGAGGGTTGCGTTGTCCGCATTGTCGATCGCATCGCTTATGTCGGCCGCGATATCGAAGACGCATTTCGCGCCGGGCTGATGAGCTTTGAAGATATTCCCCGAGCCATCCGAAATGAATTGGGCTCTTCCAATTCGGCCATTGTCAATACCTTGGTTATGGATGTGATTTCACAGAGCTATCAGCAAGATGCCATCATTATGAGCAGGGCGAAAGGAGAAGCGCTGCAAGAACTGATCCAGGAGAACTATCAGCGTATCTATTTGTCCGAACCGATCATGATCTATGAAGATATGGTTCATAATATGATCCGAGGATTAATGGTGGCCTATCTCAGAGTGGGTGAGGGAGCGTTTTTCAATTCAACGGGCGGCGAGCTGGCACTGAAGAATTTTAATCAATATATGCAGCGCCATCCTGAACCGGAGGCTTCCGCCCTGCGCAAGATCGTAGATTATATTGCCGGGATGACGGATCATTATGCCACTGCTACTTTCAAGGCGATCTATCAGACCTGATAAGGAGATAAGCCGTGAGCAAAGAACAAGATAAAGGGCAAGATAAGATATATAAAGGATCGGCAACTGCGGCGACCGCCGAAGAAAGAGACCGGCCGGAGGCATGGCGGAGTGAGACTGCCGAGGAGAAAACGCAGCCGGAGGTGCGGCAGGGAGAAGATGATTCTACGGCTTTTTATGCTATGCTGCATCGTATGCGCTATATCAATCGCTGGTCCCTGATGAAGAATACGGAGCAGGAAAATATCATGGAGCATTCCTATGAGGTCGCCATCATTGCCCATGCTCTGGCTCTGGTCCGTCGCAAGTATTTTGCCGTAGGGAAAATTTGTCCGGCGCCGGAACAGGTTGCCGTCATGGCTCTTTATCATGATCTGCCGGAGATCATGACCGGAGATATACCCACACCGGTTAAATATGCTACTAAAGAAATGCGCGCTAGTTATCGGATTGTCGAGCAAGGTGCTGTCCAAAAACTACTGGCTATGTTGCCGGCAGCTCTGCAAGATGAGTATCGGCCTCTGATTTTTCCCTCCGAGTCGGATCCTGTCGTGCAAGAGATGATGCAATTGGTCAAAGCTGCCGACCGCTTCAGTGCCTATATCAAATGCCTGGATGAGCTCAAGGCCGGTAATCAGGAATTCCGTCAGGCGATGGTGGGAGTCAAAGAGCGACTGGAGCAGATGGAGCTGCCGGAAGTGGATTGGTTTTTTCTTCATGTCATACCCTCATATTATAAGACGCTGGATGAATTTGACGACTGAGCGGCCGATTATTTCAAAGTGATTTCATTAAACCTACAAGTCATGAACAAGGCGCTGAAAGCTGTGTCCTGACATGCTTTTGCCATAATCTGTCTTATTTCTTGTGCTAAAATCAGGCCAGTAGGAGAGGTATATTTCCGGCATCTATTAATTGCTGTCCGAGCAGTCGGCGGCAATAGTTGGCGCAATGATGTGTGATCATAAATGATGAGAAAAAGAACATTTCATAAGAATATAGCGGTTTCTATTGTCCTGGTACTGGTACTGCTGTTTTGCACTCAAGCCATTAGAGCTACGACAATTAGCGAAGGCTCGACAGAAGATGTGGCTAAACAGAGCACTGAGACGACAGAGGCTGAGCCAACGCAGGATCCAAATCCGCCACCGGAGACCACAGACTCACAGTCTGATGGTGAGGATAAGGCGGATGATACTTCGGATAGTACGGAGTCGACGACTGTTGTGACTGAAACTGATCCGACCTTAGCGGAATCAGCAGAAACTGAGGAGAGCACAGAGGTAAAGTCCGGACAGCCAGCTGCAACTGAGGCCGCCGACGATACCACTGCTACGACGGAGACTATCCAGAAACAGCCTGTACTGATGATGCGGTCTGCACGGATGACAGTCAGTGCACAACCATGGAATGCCACGGTTAATAGCAATGGACTCCGTTTGCGGCTTACACCGAATACGAAATATAGTTCTATCCGGAGCTATGATAAAGGGGTTAGGCTTCAGGTACTGGGTTATGTTGAAGGCCAGACGGTTAATGCAGGCAATAATCGTTGGTACCGAGTGAAAATGGAGCCGGATCACAAAGAGGGCTATATGTATTCAGCCTATATCACCCTTGAACAAGGAGTTGAAGTCGGCCCCTATGTTGCAACACCCGAGATAGATCCGGCAAATCCACCCCTGACCGATCAGCAATTCCAGGCACTGCTGGACAGGGAGTTTCCGGTCAGTTACCATGCCGGTCTGAAATCCCTGCATAAAGATTACCCGTATTGGACATTTTCGGCGAAAAATATTAATCATGACTGGGACTATGTTATCTCAAAGCAATCTCCCGGCAAAACGTCCACAGTATCGATCAACCGGATTACCTCTATGAAATCTTATGCGGCGGATTCCTATGATTATCGCACCGATTCCTGGAAAGCACTGGATGCCGGCTTTACCGGCGCATCTATTGAAGCGATCAAATATTATATGGATCCGCGCAATTTCCTGGATGAGACCGGGATCTTTCAATTTGAACAATTATCCTATCATGCCGATTACCATACTTTAGCCGGTATCGAGAAGATGCTCAAAAATACTTTTATGGATCCCTCCAGCAATTCCGGACATGTCGATGCTCAGGGCAATATAGTCTATAAAGACGCCTCCGGACAAGTTAAAACCCTGAACAAGACCTATGCCCAGGTTTTCCTGGAGGCTGCTCAAAGCAGCGGTGCCAGCCCCTATTTTCTGGTCAGCAGAGTTATTCAGGAAGTCGGCAGGGGCGGGAGTAATTCAGTCAAAGGAGTGCATGCAACCTACCCCGGTATCTACAACTACTATAATATCGGTGCTACCGCCTCCACCAATCCCATCGCCAACGGCTTGAAATTTGCCTCTAGCGGTACCACCTACCAGAGACCATGGGTAGATCCGGAGAAAGCCATCAAAGGCGGAGCAGAGTGGATCGCCAAACTATATATCAATAAGGGCCAAGACAGTCTGTATCTGCAAAAATACGACTTCGATAGATTCTGGCATCAATATATGAGCAATATAATGGCACCGCCGGCAGAGGCGGCAATTGTGGTGCGTAATTATCTGGAAATGGGTATGATACACCAGCCGTTTCATTTTGAGATTCCGGTAATGAGGAATATACCCCAGACGCCGCAAGCGAAACCGACAGACAATCTGAGCCGTAATAACTGGATGCGCAGTATTTCCGCGCCGGCGGCACTGACACCGGCCTTTAATCCTGAGGTCTATGATTACACTTTGACACTAAACACAGCTGTAAATCAGATTCTGCTGACAGGTACGCCTTATCATGCCAAAGCGGATATTATTACTGAGGTCAACGGCACAGCACATCAGGGTCCTATTCCCATACCTGCCTCTGCTGAGGATCCTTTAGTTGTAAAACTGATTGTGCGTGCGGAAAAGCGAGATGTGCAGCGAACTTATACTATCACGGTCAAGCAGGGAACCGGGACCGGCCCGCTGCTGCAAACAACGGTCTACAATATCGAAGGCGGCGTACTGTCAGGGCTGAATCCAAAGAAAAAACAACATTTGGCTGAAAATATTCTGCGGGATCTGAAAACAAGTGACCCCGGCTATACACTGCAGATTCGCAACAAAGCGGGTGAGATCGTCACGGCGGGAGAAGTCTCGACCGGTTGTACATTAGAGGTGCTAAAGACAGGACAGACTGTACCCGAGTTTGCGTTGCCAATGATTATGTACGGCGATATCAACGGCAACGGAACGATCAATATTGCTGATTTAACTCTAGTTGTAGAGCACTTTTTTGGACGAAGTCCGCTCAAGGGCATAGAACTGCTGGCAGCAGATGTTAATGGCAATGGCAGTGCCAATATTGCCGATGCCACAATCATTGCTGAGTTCTTCTTTGGACGGATGGAAATCGAAAATAATCGTTGAAGAGGAATTTCATGATAAAGAATCATCAAAAATATTTTAGGCTTATACTATCGTTATTTTTGGTTCTGGCCCTTGTTTTAACAATCCAAGTACAACAGGTCAGTGCTGCGGCACCGCGAATTAGCGTTTCGAAAACCGGCGTGAATATCGGCGATACTGTAAAAGTTACGGTAAGTCTGAACTCTGAGATGACTTTCACATCCTATGGTATATCTGTGAAATATGACAGCAATGCCTTCACTTTTGCCGGTCATTCAAATAATACCGGCATCACGGGTACTAAAGACCAAAGTGCAAATTCCGGTGTTGTCGTGGCTGCAGTCTACCAGGGGAGTTCCTATACCGGCACAAAGGTGGCGACATTGAGTTTCAAAGCCACTAAAGAAGTAAGTGGAGCTGTCTTTACCTTGACATCAATCTCGATTGGTGTTGATGATTTGTCAGCTGGAATCAGTACAGCCGCAATAACTGTTTCTGCCGCTCCGCCGCCGGCAATGCCGACGCCTAAGCCGACGCCTAAACCCACTCCGAAGCCTACGCCAAAACCTACACCTAAGCCTACAAAGAAACCAACGGAGAAACCGACCGCCGAGGAAACAACGGCTGAGACAACTGAGATTACCGAGACAACGCCAAGGATTGCTGAGAACTATAATTCCTACAGCGGTAAAAAGCTCTATCCGGCCGCAGAACCGCCTGCGGCCGAGGATATCCCGACGGGATTTGCTTCTGCCGGCGAAGATTCGACTGAGCTGGTACAAGCAGGTACCAGTTTGCGCCTGCATTGGCTGGAGAGCTCAGAGGGCGAACGGGCCTATTATTATCTCGATGTACACGACGAAGTCTATGTGCCGTACAAAGAGATCAGCTATCCGAAAGGCAAGTTCAGAATCGCCTTGCCGAGCAAGGACGATCTGGTGCCCCATGGTTTTTTGGCAACTGAAATTAATCTGGCAGGAAAGAATTATCCCGCTTTTCAGGCTGATCCTGAGAAGGAGCTGCCCGAGGGCATTGTGCGGATGCCGGAACAGATCTATTTACTCTATTTGATTGCTGACAAAGCAAATGCTGACGATGTAAATATTGATACAGTTGAGGGCGACGAAGGAGAAGCTGATGCAGGAGAGGCTACCGGTTTTTATTATTATGACAGTTTGACCGGCTCACTCTTCCCTTATCTTTATCTGCCCTTGGTCATACCGGATCCGACCGAGCCGGAAATTTCCGAGAGTCTGATCCCGGAGCCAACAGAGGATGATATTATTGATCCGGTACCGGATATGGCAATTGAGGACCTGGAATACTATCAAGCGGAAGTAGATGAACTACAGGCCAAAGCCCAGAACACCAGGGTGCTGATTATGGTACTGGCTGCTTTGCTGTTGATCAGCTGGCTGCTTTTCTGGTTCCTGACCGGAAGAAAAGCAAAGCGAAGACCACCTAACGGGGTACCGCCCAAGTCGTCTAAACCGCCAAAACCGACGGATAAATCGTCATCCGGCTCTAATAGAAGGCCCTTGCCGACTGCCAAAACAGATAATCATGAGCCCTTAGCTAAGGAAGATAAGCCTGGGTCCTATAAGAATAACAATGCTGATGTGAGAGCCTCAGTAGCACAAAATGCAAATTCTGCCAGGACCCGGATCAGAAAACCTGAGATCCAAAGCCCTGCCGACCAGAATGATCTGCCCTGGTACCTTGACGATAGTTTCAGCGATCCGAAGAGAAAGGTGACGGCAGCTCCTTCAACTCCAGTGGATCTTCCCGATAAAAAGGTAAGAAAGGTTGAGACTGAAGTATCAACCCGGGCAACAGAAATTGCTGATGAAACAACGAGCGATAGCTCCACCTTGTTGGATCCTGTCGATGAGGAGCATAGAGATAGGACCAGGCGCTTTCGCCGTCAGCAGAGAAGAAGCAATGCCGTCAGCAGATCAGACAGCAATGATTTCGCAGAGACTGATGATTTCTACGGAGATCGCGGAGAGATCTGATGCGCAGATATTTGGCTAAGCTTAGAGCCCTGCTGAGCAGAGCGGAGGTTCTGCGCTATCTTATTATTGGCGTTCTGACGACTCTGGTCAATATCGGCATTACTGCGCTGGGTAATCGCTATCTCGGTCTGGATTGGCTCCATATCACCAATAAAGTTGCTTATGTTTCTGCCATCTTATTTGCCTATATAACCAATCGAATTTATGTTTTTCGCTCCAAGGAGAAAGTCTGGCCGGAATTGATACGCTTTGCTGCCGCCAGATTAGTGGTCTCATTTATCTTTGAGGATTTTGGCCTATATCTGATCTATGATGTGCTGGGTTATCAGAAGATGATGCCGATTCTGAAACATGTGCCCTGGGCAAAATTCTTTGGCATGGTCGGCGTAGTGATTGCCAATTATCTGGTCGGCAAATTATTAGTGTTTACCCGGCGCTCCGGAGCAAAAGATGAATTATCCTGAGGCATTGGCCTACTTGCAGTCCGCTTTGAGCTTCGGTATTAAGCCCGGACTGGAACGGATGCTTGAACTCAGCCGTTACCTAGGCCGGCCGGAGCAAAAACTCAGAGTTTTCCATTTAGCCGGCACCAATGGCAAAGGCTCAACCAGTAGTTATCTAACTCATATTCTAGCTAGTGGCGGTTATCGTGTCGGCTGGTTTACTTCCCCCTATTTGGAGCGCTTTACTGAACGCATCAGGGTATTGTCCGGAGCCGCGGATCTGGCGGCATATGACCGGGACGGACAAGCAGGGGAGATCGGCGAAATTGATTTTGCTCGAATTTTGTCCAAGATAAGGCAGGCAGTGACAGATATGCTGGCGACAGGCCTGGAGCATCCGACGGAATTTGAATTGATAACTGCCGCTGCCATGCTCTGGTTTGCCGAACAAAACTGTGACTATGTCGTGCTGGAGACCGGCTTGGGTGGCCGGCTTGATGCGACCAATATCTGCAATCAACTCGAAGCAGTCATCATTACATCGCTCGGCTATGACCATATGGACAGACTGGGCACGACCATCGCTGAGATTGCTACCGAGAAGGCGGGGATCTTTAAGAAGGGAACACCGGTCTATGCTTATGATCCTGCCGCTTCTTATCTTTCCGTCACTGATCAAGACATTGTCCGCACTGTACTGAGCGAAAAAGCGGCCGAGCTGTCCTGTCCTTTAACCTGGATCGGACCTGACGGGAGACCAGATCAAGGGGCCAACTATATTGCCGTGAGAACGCAAAGTCGTGATCTTTCAGGGCAGCATTTCGCTGCCGAAGGCGCATATTATCGCACCCGGCTTCTGGGCTCCTATCAGCCTTTACATGCAATGCTGGCTGCAACTGCGGCTCGCCCCTATCTGGAAGCCAAGAGCATAGTTGCCGGCATTCGCAGTACAACTTGGCCGGGACGGTTGGAGATTATTTCTGCCGCTGAACCTTTTATTTTGCTGGATGGCGCCCATAATCCTCAGGGCAGTATGGCATTGGCGGAGACTCTGGATCAGATTTTGGCCGGGCAGAGAGTAATCTTCCTGATAGGTGTGTTGAAAGATAAGGACTATAGGGAGATTCTGTCTGAGATTCTTATCAACCGCAAATATCGACCGGCGCATATTATTGTGACCGAACCGCCTAATCCCAGGAGTCTGCGGGCGGATCTATTGGCGGCGGAAATCAATCAGCTTATGAGGTCTGATATAGAATATGAATGCGAAGACAGTTATAATATGCGTGCTGTAGTAATTACCGCTGCCGGTGAAGCGACGAGGCAAGCAGTGGAGCTGGCCCGGAGCAGCGGGCTACCCCTGGTAGCTTTCGGCTCATTATATCTGGCGGGTGCTATCCGTGCTGATCTTAGAAGATACAGTCGGAAGTATTAAGGATTTAAGCATGAATTGGGAACTGGAAATAAAAAAACTACATACATTACAGGCCGGTGAAGTCAGGGTTGGCGCTTCTGAACGTGAGAGCGAACGTGCTGTGGCCATGTATAATCGTGCTCTGGAGCAAATTGAAAATGACAATTGGGATGTAGCGATGATTGCTCTGGATCGCCTGACCAGTGAGTTTTCACTCTTTTCACAGGCTGCTTATCTTTACGGACTCTGCCTATGCCGACAGCAGAACTGGCGGGCGGCAGAGGAAATGTTTCAGAAAGCCCAACTATCTGATTTATCCGAGCAAGAATACGAGATAGTCGAGGCGGCAAAATTGGTCGCCCGGGAAGGCAAGATCAGAGATAAAGCAAAAAGTAAAGAACGACGTCGTAAAGACAATATGCTCAACCGCGTCAAGGCCGATCTGATCCGGGGCGGAATTCTGGAGCGTTCCGAGCGCGGGCGCAGGGCGGATAAAATGCGCATGGCTACGGCTAGGGAACGGGAGGAAGTCCTGAAGCAGATCAGAGCGCAAGAACAAGGCAAACTGCCGCGAGGTCTGGAACTTGACACCGGACAATCAGACAACCGCAAGGTGCAGCTTATCAGCTTGATTGTAATCATCTGTGCTGTGATTTTTCTGCTCTTTTATTTTCTGATCCGGCCCGGCATTATCAGCAACCGGAGAACAGAGCAGAAGCTTGATTGGCTGGAGCAGCAAATGGAGCAGCAAGCGCCTGTTAAACAGGAGATTGCGGATCTACTTGACATGTACCGCTCAAGATATCCGCTCGATTAGTAAGAGATTAGGAAGATAGGGATTTAGATGCTATATATCAGTACCAGGGGCATTCAGCCACCCTGCACGCCTTCCGAAGCTTTGAGACAGGGTGTACCCGCAGATGGCGGACTATTTGTACCACAGACTATACCGCAAGTTGATCAGGACTGGATCCGCTCATTATCGTCAAGGCCGTATTATCAGGCAGTAGCCAGTGTTTTGGAACTGTATCTGACGGATTTTTCCGCCCAGGAGTTGGAAGAGATCTGTGCAACTGTTTATTCGGAAGCGAATTTCGGCGACCGACCGGCTTTCCTAGAGCAGCTTAATCCATATAATCCTTACGAGCATCTGCTGCGGCTGGATTCTGGTCCGACCGCATCAGGCAAGGATTATTCCATGATGCTGGTGCCGCCTCTCTTGAGTCTGGCCGGACAAAAGACAGGGGACGGGATGCAGCAGCTGCTGTTGACAGCCACGACCGGCAATGCCGGCATTGCTGCTCTGACGACCATGGCCGATATCGAGAACTTTGCCGTGATGGCCTTTTTTGCCAGCAGTGGCGAGCCTGGTCAGGCCGAACAGGAAATGCGAGCAGCTTGCGGCCATAATTGCTTTGCCGCTTCTTCTTTGGCTTCATTTGAGGAATTGTCTCTGGAGATCAGAAGCTGCTTAGCCAACCGCGAGTTGGTGGAAAAGCTAAAGCAGCATCAGGTGATTCTATCTACAGCCAATTCTCTGAGCTGGGTTAGGATCATGCCTGCGATCGCTTATTATTGCTGGGCAGCCTCCTGGCTCTATGCTCATGAGCGTCTGAATGCTGACGAAGGCTTTGTCCTATCCGTTCCGGCGGGCAATGGCAGTGAGCTGGTAGCGGCCCTATATGCGCGCCAGATGGGTCTGCCGATCGCTAAGATCCTCGTAGTAACCAATCGCAATAAAGGACTGGCCGATCTGATCCGAGATGGCAGCTATAGACGTAAGCAAGAAATCTTACGTACAGATCTACCCGGCATGGATGTCGATCTGCCGATGAATGTCGAACGTCTGCTCTATGAGATTTTGGCGCGCGACAGTAATCAGGTCACAATGTATTTAAATGATTTGATCAATGAGGGCATTATCCGGCTTAGCGTCGGTGATGCGGCTCAGATCAAAGCGGCCATGGAAGCCGTTACAGTTGATGACCGCCGGATTAGCGGCCTGATCCTGTCGATCTATGATCGCACAGACTATGCGCTCGATCCCCAGACGGCAGGCGCCCTATCGGCCTATGAGACTTGGCGTGACCGCCAGAAGATTGATCTACCGGCGGTTATTCTCAATCTGGACAGTCCGTACCGCTTTGTTCAAACCATGGCTGAGGCGCTGCGCGGAAGAGGCTATGCCAGGGGACGCAGCCGCAAAGTTCTGATTTCCGAACTGGAACAAGAGATCGGACTTGCCATACCGGACATTTTTTCCCATATGGCAGAGCAAGATACAATACCTTTGCCAACAGTAAAGAAAGGCGAATTGAGCAAGACCATTCTGGAGCAACTCGGAATCGCCTAAAGGACTGTTTCGGCCTCAATTTAATTTAATGCCAATTCAGCGAGTTCTTTTTTCAAAAACCTCAGGAACATCGTTGTTGTAACTGCTGCAGCCAGAAAATCAGCGATGGGCTCCGCCCAGTAGATAGCATAAACTGCCGGACTAAACAGTCTAGGCAAGATAAAAATCAGAGGAATCAGAAGAATAACCTTGCGTAGCAAGGCCATGAACATGCTGATCCTGGCCTGGCCGAAGGCAATGAAACTCTGTTGGCAAGAGTTTTGAAAGCCCATAAAGAAAATTCCCAGACAATAAATTCGCATGGTGGAGATGGTGGCAGCAGTAAGCTCGGGGTCCTTGGTGAATAATCTGGTGAACAATTGCGGCTCAATCTGAATAATTGAAGCCGCAAGTACAGTCAGGCTCACTGTCACGGTTAACAGCAATCTAAAAGACTGCTTAATCCGTTCCGGATCACGAGCTCCGTAATTATAACTGATCAAAGAAGTTGTCCCGTGCGAAATGCCGCTAATAGGGACGATTACCATCTGTAAAACGGCGGCGTTGATTGCCATTGTGCCTACATAAAGGTCGCCGCCATAGTGGTAGAG
The DNA here is from genome assembly GCA_012519085.1 of Clostridiaceae bacterium. Classification (GTDB taxonomy): domain Bacteria; phylum Bacillota; class Clostridia; order Saccharofermentanales; family DTU023; genus UBA1046. The sequence goes on along the minus strand of JAAYQX010000010.1, from coordinate 2,140 downwards.
CGAACGATTAAAAGCAATTTGCAGCAAACTCTCCGTCGAATTCATGATGAAAGGTGACATGCCCAAGGCCAGGATCGGCAGCAGATATTCTTTGGAGAGAGTCCAGCTGCCGAGACGGAGCCGGATCAGGCTTTTCTCGCCTTGTAAGAAGTGAATCACCCAGCAAGCTGATATTAGCTGTGAGATTACTGTGGCGATTGCAGCTCCGGCTACGCCCAGACCAAAGGCAAAAATGAAGATCGGGTCGAGAATGATATTAGCTATCGCACCGATCAGAATAGTCTTCATTGCTGTTGCGGCAAAGCCTTGAGCGCTGATAAAGTAATTTAGCCCCATTGAGAGCATAACGGCTAGGGTGCCCAAGACATATATTCGTGTATACTCCATGGCATATGGCAAACTGGCCTCGCTGGCTCCCACTAGGCGCAGCAAAGGCTCGGCAAAGACAAAGAAGATAATTGTCAGCAAGAGACCCGTAACAACTAAGGCGCTCATAGCAGTATTCATTACCTTTTCCGCTTTTTCCTTTTCACCTGCTCCCAGAGCGATTGAAGCACGCGGCGCACCTCCTACACCAATTAGGACTACAAAAGCGGTGATCAGCATAATGATTGACATGCTGATACTGACACCTGTTAGGGCCAAAGGACCAACATCCCTGATATGCCCGATATAGATACGATCTACCATGTTGTAGAGCATATTGACAACCTGAGCTACTACGGAAGGCAAAGCTAATTTCCAGAACAACTTACTTACCTTTTCCGTGCCCAGAACATTCTGCCGTGACATCACTCAACCATCCATTCTAAAAGGTGTCGGACTTTTGTCGATTCAGCTCCGAGTGGAGCATTGCCTGTAAGCAATTATAGATCTTATTTAGGGAACAGTGCGTGATTACTTGACATTAAGTACTTACTTTCTTATAATTCGTTTTGTCGCTGTTGCAGGAATGGGCCATTAGCTCAGTTGGTTAGAGCAGCCGGCTCATAACCGGTCGGTCCGGGGTTCGAGTCCCTGATGGCCCACCATCTGATGACAGTTGACGGTTGGGGGGGAATACCCAAGTGGCCAAAGGGGGCAGACTGTAAATCTGTTGTCGCAGACTTCGGTGGTTCGAATCCACCTTCCCCCACCAAGTATGAGCTGTCTCAGATAAAGTAAAATCTGAGGCAGTTTCTTTTAGGAGGATAAGCAATGGAAAAGCATATATCAGACTTTGTTGTGTCGGACAGTAAAACCAATTATGTAGATATTCTGATGGATAGCGGAGCGCATATTGTAGTCGAGCTCTATCCTGAACATGCACCATTGACGGTTGCTAATTTCCAGCATCTAGTTAGCCAAAACTTCTATGCCGGAGTGATCTTCCATCGTATCATTCCCGATTTCATGATCCAAGGAGGCGATCCTAAAGGCATCGGGGTCGGCGGCTCCGATCAGACTATAAAGGGCGAATTCCGCAGCAATGGTTTCAACAATAACTTAAGGCATACCAGAGGGGTGTTGTCCATGGCCAGAACAAATAACCCCAATTCTGCCAGCTCCCAATTCTTTATTATGCATGCAAACAGCCCGCATCTGAATGGTGAATACGCCGCCTTCGGCAAAGTGATATCAGGGATGGAAGAAGTAGACCGCATTGCCAAGCTGCCACGAGACAATAATGATAGACCTTATGAACCACCCGCAATGCAAAAGGTCAGCTTTCTCTCACTTAAGCAGTAGTAGGCTGGTACCCTGCGGTCAAGCAGCCGAAACATAAATAAACGGTAATACTTCACCAGATGTATTTGACAATCGCTTGCTGATATTGCTAATATTCAGTCACTGCAATGCCGGTGTGATGGAATTGGCAGACGTATCGCACTCAAAATGCGACGGGCGAATACCCGTGCCGGTTCGAGTCCGGCCACCGGCACCAACCTAGAACGCAGCCGTAGATACAAGTTATGTATTGACGGCTGTTTTCTATTACCTATGAATTTATTTTACCAGGATTGATAGAGTAACTTCGCTGCCGTCTTTGAAGCAGTAAAGTTAAGTGTTGTCATTATTCACCTTTCAGTTTTAATATGTGTAATATCTGAGAAAATTTGTTAAGGAGCGAAGTTATGAGCGAAAGTTGCAATAAAAACTG
>JAAYQX010000009.1 GCA_012519085.1 Clostridiaceae bacterium | reverse complement strand
CTGAGGCTCAAGGTCAGTTTTTTGATTATAGGGATAGCTGTCATACTCGTTGTTGTCGTCCGAAAAATTACTTCCGATAAATTGGGCAGCTGCCTCCTCATTAGATGTGAAATTATATTCGAGCGAACCGGCCAGCACAGTTTCTCCGCCTCCGAAATAGTAGACATTGGTTACCGTTGTTGCGGATGGCACGGTACTGTATATATCAGTCGCCTTGGACTCGGAACAGTTAAAGAGCGAATAGGAATTGGTTACGCTTGAAATGCCGTTGGGAACAAAACCCGCTGCCGCAGCAATTTTTTCTTCGGTTACAGTATTTTTTATTATTGCGAAACCTGCGGAGTATGAGCCTGAAATAGAGGATCCGGCAGCAAGTTCACCTGCCAGTCCGCCTATCTTGGAGGTCGATGCGCCTCCGATCAGGTACGAGTCGGCATAAGAGTCCTGTATCTGAGCATTGCCGCTTGCTTTGCCTATCAGACCGCCAATCGAGCCCATTCCCTCGATTATTGTTGCAGCAAAGCTGTCTTTAATTGTTATATCGCCAGTCGAACTTCCTACGAGTCCGCCGACATTGGTAGTGCCTTTAAATAAGATATTATCTGCATATGTGCTTCCGGTTGCAAAATAATCTCTTTCAACATAAAGTCTGCAGTCTTTTATCGTAAGGCTGGAGTTGGTTGTTCCCGCCAGGCCGCCTACATTCGTGCCGCCTTCTATCTTTGTGTTAACCATGGTAAGGCCGGAAATCTCATCTCCTGCGAAATCCCCGAATAATCCAGCCGGTTTATTATTGCCGGCGATATGCATATTCAATATTTTGAATGAATCAGTTGCCGACGGCACGTCAATATAGCCCGAATATTTGTTTAAGCTCGGGTTATTAATCGGTGTGAATGTCTTGTCTCCGTAAAGTGACTTCCAGAGGAATGGTTTTTCGACAGGCAAGTCTTTATAGGATTCATCGTTAAAATCTATATCCGAAATCTGTTTGGCGGCAGTAATCGCACCTGCAGGCAAACCGGAGGTTGAGTTATCCAAATTCTGGAGATGTCTGCCATAAGCTATATTGGCTTCCGTCGGTTCAGCCTGGTTTAATGAGGCGAATAAACTGTTTGCAGTTCTTTCTATCGGATCAATGTCTAAAACCCTGTCATCGCTGCTTGAGACAGTGAATGATAGTTCTAAGTCTTCACCCGGAGTGAGTGCTCCTGTTCTCGACTCTACATAATTTATTGGTTTCCAATTTGCATCACCGAAAGTGGCTTTGAAGTTTTGACCGTCTGCAAGCTTATCCAGTATAACTGCCGCAGAAAACTCCCTAGCTGTTACTATATCCACAAAGCTGACGTCCGGCGTGAGAGTTACTGTATTATTACTTATTTTCCCCTTAACTGTAAGCTTAAATTCAAGATCGCTTGTAACCCCTTCAACAAGAGGAATAATTGCGTTCATCCTAACTTCCAAAATATCCGCATTAATGACATTCATTGATGCGTGGATTATATAGCCGTTGGCATCCGCAGGCATATTTGCCTTGCCGCCATAGTAGCCTATCTTATCGTTTCCTTTTAGGCTATGCCTGAAATCCTTGAACCTTATCGAGGAGGTACCGCTTTGGTCCAATGTGTCAGTGTTATCAATATAAAAATCCTTAGCCGATCTGGTTTCCGAGTAGAAGGCCGCATAGACATACCCGGTAACAGGGTCAAGTTCGATTACCCAATTATCATCAAGTACATCCTCGGAGATACTGCCTTGAGGAAAAATGAAATCTACAAGGTCGCTTGAAGCAGAATCGTCTTTATTATGATAAAAATACTTTAAATCACTATATTTTACCGCCTCCTCAGAATCATCATCAGGATCAACTTCCCCCCAATCGGCCGGCTGGTTAACTACCGCTGTTAGCTCTTCGTGCTCCAACAGACTGTCTATTTCTCCCGATGCTTTTAACTCCCAGATTCTGTTCTGTGCGCTTACGTACATGCTCTGAGCGATGTTATCCAGTTTAGTTTGCTTTATACGGTTAACCAAGCTTTGGACGCCAATAAATGCAACACCGAGAAGAATCACTACTATCGCAATAACGATGAGTGTTTGAATCAGTGTTAAACCTTTTTTATTTTTTAATTGGCTGTTGATTCTTGTTTTCACGGTGTACCTCCGCTATTCAAATGCATTAACGGTTTGGCTCCCTTGGCTCAGTTTCAGCTGAGTTACAATAATTGTTTACATTATAAAATATTGCAACTGGTCTGTCATTCACAGATCACTATTGCTCAATGTTTAGACACTTAAGTTTTGCGTTGCTGCACTTATACAGGTCTGGCAACAACATTTAAGTGTGGAATTCAAAAAAGATACGCTCATCAATGATGGGTTTATGTCCCTGCCAGAACAAAATAGGCTTGACGGTCCCAATCATTTGTCGACATCATTTGTTAGCAAAGACACCATCAGCCGAACAAGATCTTAAATAAGCCGATTTTCCCTACCATATTAGTGCCGAAAGAACTTTCCTTATAAGATATTGCCTGTTCCAGTGCTTCGCGCCATTCAGCAATCTTGGCGGTCAAAATCTTTTCGCCCGTAGCGTCTTTCCAGGCTTCCTCGCCTTCAGAACCAATATAATAGATCAGATGATAGCCGAACTGCGTTTTGACAAGGCCTACATCGCCCTCTTGACGTGCAGGATCCAGTGCCCAAGTTTCATATTCTTCCACGAACTGACCCAATTTGGTTTTCTCATATAGGCCACCCTCAGCCGCATTGCTGTCCTTGCTGTGTTTTTTGGCCAATTCGGCAAAGGCTTCTTCCGTTTTGTCACCCCGATTATATTCGGCCAGCACTAATTCAGCTTCTTCCTTGAGTTTAGCATCCGTGATTGTTTCGTCATCTTCAGCTGAAAAAAGGATATGCCTGGTGGTAAAGGGTTTTACATTCTGGCGTGAACGACCGTCAAATTTGACCACGGTATAACTCTTATACTCTGTGGGAGTGGTTTGATCCGCTGTGTCGGCTTCCTGATTCGGGTTGGCAGTGCCTTCTGAGGTCGATTCAATAACAGTCGTCTCCCCGGCTTGACGTCCCTCTTCAAACAGCCAAGTTCTTAGCTCCGTATCTTTAATATTATTGATTGTTCGATACTGATGGATAAATGCAGCAGGCTCCTCAGACAGCAGCTTCTTGGTCTCGGTATCCTCCATATGTTCAAGCGCAGCAACGAAGAAATCCTGGCCTGCTGCGAGATCATCTTTCATTTTATTGGCTAAAGCCGCAGTATGACTCTCAACAGTTTCCTTCACCTCATCAGTCACTTGCTCCGGATATTCAGAAATAAAGGTCACCGCATGATAGGAAACCATATCGTACATGTCTTTGCTCTCTTGATATGCCTCTTCCATTTCCGTTTCAGTAATATCGATATTCTGCGAATAGTCACTGAGATAGGCTTCTGCATAGAAGCTGATTTTGAGGTAGTTCTCAATTTCGGCAAAGCGGCTGCCCGGCCCATATGTAGATTTCAACAGCACCGGCACCGTAATTTGATACTGGGCAGCTTGCTGTTCGATCGATGCCCTAAATTGCTCAATACTGGCTTCCATGGCCTGGCTTTTTTCATCCGACATGACAAAGCCGTTTCTTTGGCCCTCTTCATAAAGTGCCAGAGTGGCTTTCCATTCGTCCAGAGAATATTTCCTAATATGGTCGCGGTAATTATTCAATCCTTCTTCGCCAAAAGACAACTCATTCTCCAGCAATTGTTGACCGGCGTCGGTAAAAACATTGCCTAGATTCCAGCGACTGGGACTCACAGCCTGAAAGCCGAAGACAGTATTGACATCAGCCACTGAAAGCCTGGTCTCCCCAATCTTTGCCGCTGTGACCCAGCGCTGCATCAGGCCCGTCGCAGATAGAGCCCAGACTGCCAGGGACAAAATGATGACAAGAGCTATTGCAATGCCGATAATCCTGCCGGTTAAACTATATCCTCGAATGCGCTTCTTCTGACCGGAGCTGTCTTTCTGGCTGGCCAGCCTTTCCTTGCGCTCCTGACGGGCGATATCTGTCTTCCAGGTCTCTGTTTTTTTTCTGCTCATTTTTCCCTCAACACGAACTGCGTCCTAAGGGACACAGCATTGATATTAATATTATGTTCTGAATACGAAAGTATATTATAACAGATTTATTCTGCCGGCAAAGGTTTTTCCGGCATGACCTTCAAATGCACCACAGTGATGCGATTATCCTGCACTGACTCGACCCGGAACTTGCCGCGGTTGACCACAATCTCCGGATTCTCTCCCTCCTCCGGAATGCGATCGAGATGACCGATGATCATACCGGCCACCGTGTCAAAGTCTTCTTTCGGCAGCACCAGCCCGCAGGCTTCCTCGACATCTTCCAGTTCCGTCGTTCCTTGCAACATCCAACTGTTCTCTGTCAAACGAACAATGGGGATCTCTTCCTCATCGTATTCGTCTTCGATTTCACCGACGATTTCTTCAACGATATCCTCCAAGGTGACCAGGCCGGCCGTGCCCCCATATTCGTCAATCACCACCGCCATCTGCGCTCTACTGTGCTGCATTTCCTGAAACAAATCCCTCAGATTCCTGCTTTCCGGAGTAAACGACGGTTTGCGCATCAGCTGTGTCAGATTGAATGTTTCATCCTTATGCTCATAGATCCAGCTCAGGATATCCTTAACATGCACGAAGCCGACTATATTGTCGATCGAATCATCATAAACCGGGTAGCGAGTGTATTGATCATCTGTGATTAGCTCCATTACCTGATCATAGGTATCAGTTACGGCGAAGGCGGAGATATCGGTGCGGTGTGTCATAATATCCGCCGCATTCTTCTCATCGAAATCAAAGATATTCTCGATCAGATCCCGATCTTGCTCTTCAATATGCCCCGCTTCTTTACTGGCGCTCAGCATCATTCTCAAGTCTTCTTCTGTCGCCGCGGCCACAATCTCCATATCTTCCAGCTTAAAGAGCTTGCTCAGTGCAGAACCAACGACAACCCCCAGCGTCGATAGAGGCAATATGGGCAAAATGAGAATTTGGTACAGATAAATCCCTCGATAGGAAACAGTCTCCGCTTTTGACCGGCCCTGCTGTTTGGCCAGCAGATCGCCCAGGACATAGAGCAAAAGAAAGGACAGAACCATTAGAGCCAACACCAGCAAAAAACGACCGATACCGGGAAAAGCAGACAATTGCGGCATCAGACCTCTTAAGATACCGTCAGCAGTGACGATAGCATATAGAGCAAGATAAACAATGCGTGCTGCGTGGATTCGGCCGATAAAACGGCCCGGCATCTTGGTTTCCTTGAGCAGTAATTTGCCCGACAAAGAGCCGCTCTCCGCTTTTTCCTCCAGCGCATGGTCATCAAGCGCAGCTACTCCGGCTTCGAAAGCCGCAAAGAAAGCATAAATAATAAGAAACAGGCAGGGCAACACGATAAGTTGCCAGCTGCCTGGAAAAATCAGTGCCGTCGGTAATCGGGGTTCACCCCCGGGGCCAGAAAGAACTACTTCTGCCACTCAAACTCCTTTTAAAACACATTGGTAATCCCGGCTTGGCAGCCGGTTATTACTCTTCTTCCTCGCGCTGCGCCTCAGCTATAATCTTATCGGCTACAGGCTGAGGTGCTTGCTCATAACGGGCGAATTCGATATTGTACCAGCCCCGGCCCTGCGTCATGGATTTGAGATCAGTCGAGTAACGCAGTATCTCCGAAGTCGGAGCTTCCGCCTCAACAATCTGATAACCCAGTTCTTCGGGATCGGGATTAATGCCCAGGATACGCCCGCGGCGCTTATTCATATCGCCCATAACATCACCCAGATAATCATCAGGAATATGGACTGACAGCTTGCTGATCGGCTCGAGTAGAACGGGATTGGCCTGTGGCATACCTGCTCTGTAGGCCAATCTGGCTGCCAACTTAAATGACATCTCATTGGAATCAACGGCATGGTAGGAGCCATCGACCAAGGTAGCCTTGAGACCTACAACCGGATAATTGGCCAGCGGACCCTCTTCGATCGCTTCCAGCAGTCCTTTTTCAACGGCGGGGAAATAACCTTTCGGCACAACACCGCCGACAATCTGCTCTTCAAACTCAAGCCCGTCGGATTCACTGGGTTCAAAGACAATCCAGACATCTCCGAACTGGCCGTGCCCGCCGGTTTGTTTCTTATGGCGACCCTGTACTCTGACCTGCTTGCGAATAGTCTCACGATAGGCCACCCGCGGTTCTTCCAGAGTCGACTCGACATTGTATTTATTTTTAAGCTTATTGGTCAGCACATCCAGCTGGATCTCGCCCAAACCGGACAAGAGCAGCTGTTTGGTCTCCGGATTATTCTCAATAGTAAAGACGGTATCCTCATCAGCCAGTCTGGTCAGGCCCTGCACAATCTTATCTTCCTCGCCCTTAGTAACCGGCAAGATAGCTAAAGTCAAAGAGGCGCGAGGCATCACAGGCGGCACGATCCTTACCTTATGACTGCGCTCACACAGCGTATCATTGGTCGTACTGTCGCCCAATTTGGTAACAGAGCCGATATCGCCGGCCACAATCCCGCTATCAGCCGGAATCTGTTTCTTGCCAATCAGGTAGGACAGACCGTTAACACGCTCATCCAGCTCCTTAGAACTGTTATAGACTGTGCCCGTGCTGGGGAATACGCCCTGGTAGACCTTAAACAGAGAGATCTTGCCGACAAAAGGATCAACAATCGTCTTAAAAATATACGCTGCCAGATTGCTGTCCGGATCGATGGCAATCTCTTGTTCTTCACCATGGAATGAGCTCAATACAGGGGGTGTATCCAGCGGTGACGGCAGATAGTCGGCGATCGCATCCAAAGCGAAAGTTACACCCAGATTGCTCTGCGCAGCTCCGGCAAACACAGGCCAGATAGAGCCGGTCAGGATAGCCTGGCGCAAGCCATAGTTTTGCTCCTCCGCCGTAAAAGGCTCGCCCTCGAAATATTTCATCATCAGATCTTCATCACACTCAGCGATCTGCTCCTGAAGCTGGTCATAGTATTCTGCCATCCGATCGGCCAAAGCAGCCGGCACATCCATCTTTTCCATCTTGCCCTTGGCGGCGAATTTAAAAGCCTGCCGTCCGATAACATCGACCAGACCGAGCACATCTTCACCCTCGACTATGGGCAAAGCCAGAGGCACTACTTTACTGCCATAGGCCTCCTGCAACGCAGCAAGAGTCTGATCAAAGCTGGCATGAGGCTCATCCAGGCGGTTGACAAAAAAGCTCACCGGCCGCTTCTGCTTACCGGCCTGGCGGACCGCTTTCTCCACGCCGACAGCCAGCCCATCCTTGCCGCTCATAACAATCAGAACAGCATCACTGACCCTGAAACCCTGTATCTGCTCGCCGAGGAAATCGAAATCACCCGGTGTGTCAAGTAGATTGATCTTCTTGTCCTTCCACTCGATTGCGGCATAGGACAGATTGATCGTCATACCGCGGCGCATTTCCTCGGCATCAAAGTCCATGGCAGCTGTTCCTTCGTCACTGCGCCCCATACGGTCAACCACACCGGTCGCCTGCAAAGCCGCCTCGACAAAGGCTGTCTTACCGGCCCCGCCGTGACCTGCCAGTGCAATATTTCTGATGTCCGCTGCTTGATATTGTCTCATTGCTAACCCCCAGTAATGTATTAATTATTGTCAAAAAGGGGTCGCTGAATACTTCCCCGATTAAACATGCGAATAATATTATATAGTCAGAGCAAGATTTCAGCAATAAGCGGCCGTAATCTGTTTGCGAAGTTTGCGGAGTCTGTTTGCGAAGGCGCCTACAAAATGGAGCCGGCATCTCCGGTCGCGGGGAGCATCAGGCAGGGTCGGATTGACCCGACTTCCCGCCCACGAACAATATCTCTTTCGGCAAAGTTTTGCCCGCCAGGCTGCTAGTCAGCGAGGTAGTCGGGCAGACATGTATGCAATCACGGCAACGGATACATTCCGGGCTGTTCGGCGTTGCCATCGGATCTATTCCCATCGGGCAGACCTTTAGGCACTGCCGGCAAGAAATGCAGCTATCCTTGTTGTAAGAAAAACGATAGAAGCTGACAATCTGCAGCAGACCGAGCAGCGCTCCCAAAGGACAGGCATAGCGGCAGAAAGCGCGGGTTATGTATATGCAGACCAAGACGATAGCCAGAGCCAAGAGCACTTTCCAGACCAGGAGCATCCCTGCATTCGGCCGCAGAGCAGGCGTCAGCAGGAGGAGCGGCAAGCCGGCTCCCAGTGTACCGGACGGACAAATATATTTACAAAACAGAGGTGATCCGATTCCGTAGGAATTGGTCAGTACTGCCGGCAGGAGCAAAACCAAGAAAATCAAAATAATATATTTTAAGTAACGCAGAAGTCGGTCATACTTGACTTTGACCCGCAGCTTTCTTTTACTTATTTTGGCCAATAAATCTTGCAGAAAGCCAAAAGGACAGAGCCAACCACAGTAGAATCTCCCGGCCAAAATACCGAATAAGGCGATTAGGCCCATAATATAGTAACTAAAGCTGAAGCCGGGATGATTGGCAACAGCCTGCAGTGAGCCAATAGGGCAGGAAGTAAGTGCTCCGGGACAAGAGTAGCAATTAAGCACCGGCAGACAGATTTGTTTGCCGGCACCGGTGTAGATATTGCCCGTCACAAAACCGCTGAGCTGCCCGTTCAGAGCCAGGGCACCCAGTGCCTGGATCAGATGTCTTTTCTTGAGCTTAATTTTACGCTTTTGCTTGGCCATCAGCTGCACCACCTAACCCAAGCCAATGCATTCCAGGCAAATACGGATCGCCTTACTAAACACGGTTCTTACTTCCCGGCGCTTGATGCCGACTATGATGCCAACAATCGCCAGAGCCAAGATAATCACTCGGAGCAGCCAAATCCTGAGCGCTGCTGATTTTGTCTTCTGTGGTTTCATTGTTCTAACCTCGGATGGGGAACGGTATTACTTCAGCCGTTAATGTGGCAGGGGGGTTCTCCTGCATGAAAGCCAGCACCTGCTCCCGCCGGGGAACCGAGACAGCTGCACCCTGATTTAACACGCAGAGAGCACTGGCGGCTGTACCGAGCTCCAGCGCCTTCGGTAAGGGATAATCTGCCAGGACCGCACTGAGAAAATAACCGTTGAAGGTATCGCCTGCCGCCGTAGTATCCACGGGCTGCAGCGGATAGGCGGACAGAGTGTAAATATTTTCGCTATCCGCGGCCAGAGCGCCGGCAGCACCGACAGTTAAAACCGGCATTGTCTGCGGATAGCTTAATCTCAACTGCTTAATGATGGCGAGATGATCCGTTTCGCCGGTGAGAGCCTCACCTTCTACTTCATTGACCATCAGCCAGCTCAGCTTATCCAGCGGGTATGTCTTGACATCAGAAGTCAGCGGCGCCGCATTGAAAGCAATCCTCAGGCCGCGGCGGTCAGCCTCCAATATAATCTCCGGTACGAGATTAATTTCATTTTGGAGCAGCAAGACATCACCGGGCGCAAAATGCGCCAGTACGCTGTTAATATACTCTAGGGTTAAAGTCCGATTGGCGCCGCCGTAGATCAAAATGCTGTTTTCCCCGCTGGCGGTGACCTGGATGATGGCATGACCGGTAGCATCCGCACCGGTCTGAATCAGCGAAGTATCCACACCGTTTTGTTCCAGCTCCTCAAACAGCAGGGCGCTATCCGGCCCGACACATCCCGCCTGGTAAACTTCAAGTCCTGCTTTAGCAGCGGCGATGGATTGGTTTAGACCTTTGCCGCCAGCCTTGAGTGAGAAACTGTCGGCCTCCATAGTTTCACCGGGACGCACAAAGCGCGGCACGCGATAGCTGTAGTCCAGATTCAAAGATCCCAGATTAATAACACGCACGATCTACTCACTTATCCAATATCCAGGTACAGCAAATTGCTCAACCATCCAAATCATTAAACAATCGACAATACCCACTCTAATCTCCGACAGCAGATGCTCAGAACCAGAGCTCAATATTCTGCTCCTCGCCGGCTGATAGTTGCAGTTTGCTCGCAGCTTCGATCTCGGTACCGTTAATTCTGACCAGCAAAGGTTCCAGCTGAGGGAAATCCACATAGACATCGCTTTGCTGCGCCGGCACAATCACAGATGCATAATTGTCCTGCATCCTGAAATCCCTGAAGCGACCTGAGGCATTGGAGACAAAGACCGTTTCGCCGTTCAAGCGAACCTCTGTTGTGGCGCCCAGCGACAGATCAAAAGTCCCTTGATGCGTTCTGAGCTGTTTTAGCTCCATCGCTTCATTATCGACGGCGCCGAAGTCGAGGCCTTCGTCACTGCTGTCCACGAAATTCATTACCCACATCAGAGGCAGGAGCGCACCCCAGCCATAGAAAGGATCGGCATCGACACTCTTACCGACAGCGGTGAAAGTATTGTAGTTCTCGTAACAAGCTCTTTCATTATCGAAGGCATTAGTAAAAACTTCAGCATTTCTGGCCGCCAGCCGCTGTGCTTCCACCTCATAGCCATAGCGCTGCAGGCCGACATAAGTAAAGAAATTCAAGGGCGGCCACATGCGGCCACGCCAGTAGACATCGTCATGAACGGCCTCGTCTTTGGCCCAGATTGAGGGCAAAGGCGCCTTGGTCCAGAATTCGTCTTCGTCAAAGATATGGCGGATCAGAATATCGGCCTGCTCCCGATCCGGGATGCCGGCGGCCAGAGGATAAAAGCTGGTGGGCGACGGACTGACAAATTCACCGCTCCAGAGGCGATTGGCATAGAGCCCGCGCTCCTCATCCCAGAGGCGCTGATTGATCCTCTCTTTATGTTGCTCGCGTCTGTCTAACAGATCGGTAGCAATCTCATAGTGACCCAGTGTTTTTGCAATCCGGGCCAGAGCTTCCGCGTTCAGAACCAGCAGACTGTTAAGCGCGATATCCTCCATGTCCATGGTGCCGGCCTGCGGCACAAAGACCGCCGGATCATACATCGGGCTGTTGTCCATCGCCGCTTCGTCTTTGCAAGCCAATTTCGTCTGTTTGAAATGACCGTCACCGCAGAGAGCGGAGCTACCCAGTTCGAGTACACCGTTCCCATTGCCGTCGCGATGGGCGAACCACCAGTTATGAGCGGCCAGCAAAGTGGGAAAGACCCGAGCCAGCAAGTTTAGATCATGTGTCAGCTGATAGTATTTCCAGACCATGAAGCTGAATACCGGCGGCTGGGAACGATCAACCCATTCGGTAAATTCGGACATCAGGCAGGCCAGATTGCCGGCCGGAACCGCATTGCCCATCGCCGCTTTCAGATTGTTCTCCGCCATCTGCCAGTCGCCGGACCAGGCTGAGATCAAGGCATGATAGAAAACATCATCCAGCCAGAGGAACCAGCCGCCAAACTTTTTATCGATCCAGAAACGGGTCAGAGAAGTAAACACTCTGCTGTTAACATGGTCGGCAATCGCATTCCAGGACATGACATCGCGCAAGGCAGCGGCACAACTGGCAAAACGGCCCTCCATGGCCAGGGCTTGATTAAGATTAGACTTAATGTCGGATAAATCGTCCTCTGACAATTGCAAAGCGGCAGCAGCCTTGTCGGCGGCAGTCTGCGGATGATTGGTCACGGCCAGAGCAAAATCAAGTACCGGTGTCTCTTCCAGATTGAAAGTAGTATTGAGATACAAGGGATCGGTAGCATCGGTGAAAGGGGCATAATAACCGTTCTTTTCCATTTCCCGGCCCATATAGGAACTGGTTTGAGCCAGACAGGCGCGGACCGGTCTGTCGGCAAAAGCGACACCGAAATGATAGCTGCGGTAGCTCAGATCAAAACCGTCATTTGTTCTTTGAACTGTGCCGCTCTCGGCAAAACCGAAAGCCAGGGTAGTCATAAACCGCAGCCCCCACTCGCCATGCGCCAAGACCTCCAGCCTGCCCCGTACGGTCCAGGGATCTTGTTTCCAATACTGCAACTGCAGAACCGTACCTGCATGCTCCATGGTCAGACGCAGATAACGAGCCTCATGATCATGTTCATATAATTTGATGCGGTCGGAAAAAGGGAATTCGGTATATTCGCTGGTGGCGAAACTGTAAGCTCCCGGCACAACCAGAAACCTGGCCGGTAAAAACTCCAGCACCGCAGGGCTTTTGGTGCTCCAGGTATTGATAAAACGATCTGCAGAAATATTATACATAAACTCTCCTCAATCTAGTTACATTCAATCGTTTGGAAAGACGGCAACAAACTGTACGCGCCAGCCCAAGGCCTGACCCTGTTCGATCGACATTCCCTCCCGGGCCAGCAATCTTATCTTAAGTTCAATCTCTTTATTAGTTAGCGTAACTCTCATCGTAGTCCCTTGGAAGAAAACTTCAGTGACGATGCCTTCTCCCATACCCTCGCCGGCAGGACAAAGAATAATATTCTCCTCTTTGATCATCAGAGTCAAAGCGGTCCCGGCCGGGAAAGTCTGCTCCAGCGGAATTTTGAAACCATCGCCGATGACATATCCGTCCTGATAGGTGCCGCTCAGAAGATTGGAATTGCCCACAAATTCCGCAGCGAACTGAGATCTGGGGCGCAGATAGACTTCCGTCGGCAAATTATCTTCCACGATTTCTCCTTCGTTCATCAGCAGGATGCGATCAGCCATAGCCAGAGCCTCACCCTGGTCATGCGTGACAAAGACTGTGGTAATACCTGTCTCGCGCTGGATACGCAATACTTCTTCCTGCATCTGTTCCCTAATTCGCCGATCCAAGGCTGACAGCGGCTCATCGAGCAACAGAATATCCGGCTTATAGACGATGGCACGGGCCAGTGCCACCCGCTGCTGTTCACCTCCTGACAGTTGAATTGTGGGTCTTTGTTCATAGCCGGCCAGGCGCACCGTCTCCAGGGCTTCCACCACTCTGTCCCTGATCTCGTCTTTGGCAACTTTGCGCATCCGCAAGGAATAGGCAATATTCTCAAACACATTCATATGTTCAAATAGTGCGTAATTTTGAAATACCAGGCCGATATTGCGTTTTTCAATCGGCTCCCGGCTGATATCCCGCTCGGCGATCAGGACCGAGCCGCTGTCTTGCTCTTCAATGCCGGAAATAATCTTAAGCAGAGTCGTCTTGCCACAGCCGGACGGACCCAGCAGCGCCAGGAATTCCCCGCTCTGTGCTGTGAAGGAGATATCCCTCAACACCACTTTCGGACCAAAACTTTTAGTGACATTTCTGATCTCTAAACTAGCCATGCAATAATTCCTCTGTATATTTTAGCTGAACTTGACAGGGCATGCGCCTGACCAGGGCAGTCAGAGCGGCTTCGAACATCGGCAAGTCACCGGCGCAGGCATCAGGAACCAAGGTGACCGGCAGTCCCAAATCAACCGCCTGCAATAAAGTCGCCGTAACACAAAATTCGGTTTGCACTCCCGCAAGCAGAATTTCAGCAAAGTCTTCAGTCAACAGATATGATTTAAGCCCGCCGGACGCCAAGGCAGAATAAGTATATTTGGGGAAATCCAAATATTCAAATCGATCCAGATCCGGAATTAGCAGCGCTGCTTCCTGATCTGCATTAATCGAGGCGAAAGCGGCATTATAGTTTTGCCAGCGGCCCGGCGGATCTGGGAAAGGCAAATGGCGGGTAAATAATCTATGCTCAAATAGAGGACATAGTTTAGTGATATTGGCGGCAGCTCTCTCAAAGCCCGGTGTCTGCCAGGCACCGCCGGGCGCATAGACACGCTGCATATCGATCACCAGCAAGGCCCTCTTCATATCAGAATAATCCTTTTTTGCTGCCATAGCCCAATTTATTGACCAACAGAACCAATGAAACGGAAACCAGAATCATAATCGTTGCCAGGGCGTTGATATCCGGTTTATAACCCACACGCACCAGATTATAGATTTCCATAGGCAGAGTCCTGATGCCAAAGGGTGCCAGATAGTATTGGATGACAAAATTATTAAAGCAAACCATAAAGGCCATCAGGGATGAGGTCAAGATCGCCGGCAACAACGACGGCAGCACAATGGTCACCAATGTCCGACGGGGTGAGGCTCCCAGGGTTCGGGCCGCATATTCCACATTCTTGTCCAGTGCCATCAGGGCCGGATAGACCAGCATGACTACATAGGGCAAAACACAGACAAAATTGCCTAGGAACATACCCGTATATGAGCGGCCCAGGCCGACAAAATTGAAAATCATCAGCAGGGCGATACCCAGCACCAACCAGGGAATAATTACCGCCAGATTAAGCCAGGAAATGAAGCGGCGGGCCCAAGTCTCAGGCAATCTGCGCAGACCCAGACTGGTCAGGATACCTACCAAGCTGCCGGCCAATGTGACCAGAAACGAAAACCAGATCGAGAGCCAGGTGGCCTTGCCCAGGCCGACACCTGACAGCAGGCGCTGATACCAGCCGGTTGTAAAGACAAAGGGCAGAGTTCCGTACTGTGAAGTATTGAAACTCATTACCATCACGACAATAATCGGTGCAAACAAAAACAGATAGGTCAGCACCATCATCAGCTTCAGCCAGGGAGCACGCTTTCTCACAGCCGTCTCCTCTCCAGATATCTGATAGCTCTTTGCAAAATGAAGGTCAGAACGGACATGATCAGCAAGAATAAAACACAAAGTGCACAACCACGTCCCATATTCAGAGAAACCGAAAAATTAGAGTCAATCAGGGAACCGATCATCATACCCTTGGTGCCGCCGGCCAGATTGGATTCGACGAAACTGCCCGCCACCGGAATAAAAACCAGAATAATGCCCGAGAGCAGCGCCGGAGCGGTCAAGGGTAAAATAATATCAATGAAAACACGTCTCCGACTGGCTCCCATGCTCCTGGCCGCAAATACGACATTGTCATCAATTTTGACCAGAGAGGAAAACAGTGACAGCACCATATAGGGCAGGAACTGATAGAGCAAGATCAAATAGACGGCGGTATTGCTATAGAGTATTGAGCGGGTCGGATCCAAACCGAACAAGGCCAGAAAAGTCATGACCGGACCTTGTGACTGCAGCATTACCATCAGCGAATATATTAATAGCAGCTGCGAGGTAAAAAAGGGAATGATGATCATAACTACCAGGAAATTGCGCCATCTGGGCTTGACAACTTTCGCCAGACCGTAGGCAACCGGATAGCCGATCAGAATTGAACTGGCCGTCACCAGCAGACCCATGCGGATTGACTTCCACATCAGCGGGCCAAAGAGACCTTGCTTAAAAATATTGAGATAATTCTTAAAGCTGAGCGCTCCGCTCAGACTGATTTGATTACCTGTAACAAGGCTGAACAGGAGTAGTAGTGATAAAGGCAAAAGGACGAGTGATAACAAGGTACCGGCTCCAGGCAGCATGAGCAACCAGGTCTTTATCCTTGACTTTGTCATCATACTCTCCCCCTAAAGCAGCGCCGGCAGACGGAAACTATGTTATTCCCGTCCTTTTGCCCATGATAGATCTTAATCTGTAGCTTTGACCTCATTCCAGAGATCGAGCCAGGCCTGATTGACCTCCGGCGGCAGCTCCTTCTGGAAAGCCACCTTCTTGGGTATTTTGTCAATATCATCAATATAAAGGGCTGCTCTGACCTCAGGGCTCAGAACCTCATATACCTTGGTATTGGCCGGGATCGGCGGCTGCGCAGCCAGATCGGAAGCATATTCTGACTGAAACTCCACAGAAGTCATCCAATTAATCCAGGCATAGGCCAAGTCTTCATTCGGTGCATTTACCGGTATGCACCAGTAGTCAGTCCAGACTACCGCACCCTCAGCGGGGTACACATACTCTATCTTGACGCCTTCGGCATTGAGCTGTGTAGCGGCACCGGACCAGACACTGCCCATGGTAATTTCACCGGCCGTATAGGGCTTGGCAAAAGAATCATAGCTGGACCAGAATAATCTGGTATTGTCTTTTAGTTGCAGCAGTACTTCTTTGATGACATTGAGATCCGGATTCTCCGGATCTTGTCCGGAATAGAGCGCGGCGATCATGATAGCCGTGAGATGGTCATCGAAATAGGCAACCTTGCCTTTATTGGCAGGATCCCAGAGAGCTGCCCAGGAATTAATCGGCTCTGATACAGCATCCGGGTTGTAGCCGAGTGCTGTGCTGCCCCAGGTCCAGGCAACTCCCAACAGATTGCCCTCTTCATCCTTGACATCGGGAAGTTCGCGGATATTTTCTTTCAAATCTTCAAAATTCTCGAGTTTGGACTTATCCAAAGGACTAAACAGATTTTCCCGCTTGCCGGTAGCAACATAGGCCATATTAGGCAAGACAACATCTATTTCGCCCAGGCCGCCGGTTCTGAGCATATTCAGCAATGCCTCTTCGGAATCAAAATATTGGTGCACAACTTTACAGTTATATTTTTCTTCAAAGGGCTTGACAGCATATTCAGCATCAGAGCCATATCCCTGCCAGTTGGCCACGGTCAATGTCCTTTTCTCGCCGGTTGCCTCCGTCTGCTCCGGCTCAACTACCGTGGTTTCCCCGGCTGCCTCCGTCTGCTCCGGCTCAGCTCCCGTGGTTTCGGCACTACCTGAATCAGATTGGCAGCCCAAGATCGGGAAAACCAAAACCAGTACCAGGAAAAACGCTAATAGTTTTTTCATTTTTTCTTCCTCCATAAATATTAACTATTTGTCCTGCGGACAGATAGCTTTATCGTGTTCTCGCTGCGGTGTGTAGAAATTGACACCGTAAACACCCAATACCACAATGATACCACCAATTAACATACTAAGGCTAAGTTTCTCGTCCAGGATAAAAACACCGGCCAAAACGGAAGTTAGAGTAATTACTCCGGAGAAAGAGGTGTTGCGGTTTAAACCTATAACCGAGAGGCTGTACTGCTGGCCGACATAGCAGATGATCGAGGCCAGCAAACCCAGATACAGAATGGCGATCAGAAACTCGCGGTCCTGAACAGGCAGAAGCAACCATTCTTTTACCGTGCCTCGCACCAGATTGCGTATCAGCGCCGCACTGCCAAAACCGATCAGTCCGATCACAATCATAGCAAAACTCTTCTCCACACTGGTATATTCCTTATATTTAGCGGACAGGGCGGCAAAGACCGAACCGCTTATAACTGCTATCAAGAGCACAATATAGCCCAGAA
The DNA here is from genome assembly GCA_012519085.1 of Clostridiaceae bacterium. Classification (GTDB taxonomy): domain Bacteria; phylum Bacillota; class Clostridia; order Saccharofermentanales; family DTU023; genus UBA1046. The sequence goes on along the minus strand of JAAYQX010000009.1, from coordinate 22,278 downwards.
TATTAAAATCCAGTCTCCTGCTCTGTCCCAGAATGATCACCATTACACCCACTACAGACAAGATAATGGCAACGGCCTGTTTTTTAGTCGGCATTTCTCCGGCGATAGGAATGCCGATCAGCATGGTAACAATCGGAATCGTAGCAATCATCAAGCTGGATTCGGTGGTTGAGGTCAGATACAGTCCGATTGATTCACAGGTGAAAAAAATTAGCGGCTCGGCAATTGAGATATATATTAGCGGACGGAGCTTCTTGCCCTTGAGATTGACCTTGAAAACCTTCAACCGGATCAAGAGCAGAAAGGCCAGTGTCGCAATCAGAAAGCGCCAACTCAATAAAGATAAAAAGTGAATGCGGATAACTATACTCCTTGTGAATAAAAAACTGAAACCCCAGATCACACATGTCAGCAAGCTGATAATCACAGCCCCGGTTGTACGATGTTTCATTACCCCTCCTAATTTAACAGCGTCCAAATCAACGGTTATTTAATTATTTCATGTTTTCGCCTTGAGCAAAAACTATTGCAAAGAGTTAAACTCTCTCAGAAATTGTTGCCCAGATAGTTGTCGCCGAAATAATCAATCTGCATGGCCTCTTTGACAGCCTGCAAAGTCTCTGCGGCTTTCTCCCGCGCTTTAGCTGTTCCCACTTTCAAGATTTCCACGATCTCAGGTATCCGGCCGGACCATTCAGCACGCCGTTGTCTGATCGGATCCAATTCAATCTCCAGAACCCGATTGAGGAATTTTTTAACCTTGACATCGCCCAGCCCGCCGCGCCGATAATGTGCTTTCAATTCTGACAGATTAGCATAGTCCGGCCACAGAGTTTGAAAATGCTCATCGGCAGCGAAGGCATCCAGATAGGTGAAGACTACATTCCCCTCGACCCGGCCGGGATCTGACACCCGGATATGATTGGGATCGGTATACATGCTCATGACCTTTTTCTTCACCTCGGCTGCTGACTCCGCCAGGTAAATGCAATTGCCGAGAGATTTAGACATTTTGGCTTTGCCGTCAGTGCCGGGTAATCTGGCCCAGAGTTTTTTCTCCGGCAGCAGTATATTGGGCATGACAAGAGTCTCGCCATAAACGGTGTTGAATTTATGGACAATTTCACGCGTCTGTTCCAGCATCGGAGCCTGATCCTCACCCACAGGCACTGTCGTAGCCTGGAAAGCCGTAATGTCGGCTGCCTGGCTGATAGGATAAGTGAAGAAACCTACAGGTACACTCTGATTGAATTCCCGCGTCTTGATCTCAGATTTGACGGTTGGATTGCGTTCGAGCCTGGCTACGGTAACCAAGTTGAGATAGTAAGTGGTAAGCTCGAACAGCTCCGGGATCTGCGACTGGATCAGAATCGTTGTCTGTTCAGGATCAAGACCTACCGCCAAATAATCCGTCGCTACTTCCAAGATGCTCTGTCTGATTTTTTCGGGATTGTCGGCATTATCCGTCAAGGCCTGGGCATCGGCAATCATGATAAAAATCTCGTCATACTCGCCTGAATCCTGCAGGCTGACCCTACGCCTGAGCGATCCGACATAATGTCCCAGATGCAGCTGACCTGTCGGCCGATCTCCGGTCAAAATGATTTTCCCCATCACTAATCCTCCGCAATATCCTCACTGACAGAAAGACCTGTCGTCCGGAATGATCCGAATGACAAATCCTCTGTCACAATTATTCATTGTATCATTTTTCTCCGGCTTCGTTCTTGCCAGACTGAGGCAAAAACGGAACCGGCCATAATCACCACGGCACTAAGGTAAAGCCAGAACAAAAGCAAGATGATGCCGACCAAAGAACCGTAGACATTGGCATAATTGGCAAAATTGTTGACGTAGATACGAAATAGATATGAAATCAGGACCCAGCTGACAGCGGCAACGCCACCGCTAACCCAAGCTTTTCCGAAGCTCAGACGACAGCCCGGCTCGAAATAGGGACCATAGCGGTACAACATAGCCAGGCCCAGAGATAAGATAACCAGCGGGATATAGGTAACCAGTGCATCCCAAATGCTGTGGGAAATCTCACTCCAGGAAAAATAGCGGGACAGATAATTGTAGATGACGTTGCCGAAAACCTGGCTGGCTAAAATCAGGATCATAAGAACCACAATCAGCACTGTAGCTGCTGCTGCGACCAATCTGGTTCGCCAGAACGGTCTTTTGTTCTGCCCTTGATTGAAAATTCTGCTCATTTCATTGATCAGATTCTTGATACCGGTCGAGCTCGACCACAGAGCCAGAAACAATGATGTTGATAAGAGAGCTGTGCTGCGGGTCCTGACAATATTCAGCAGAATCGGCGTCAAAAAATTGGAGGAAGCCTCCGGCAATAAGGCTAATTGATTGGCCAGGATCTCCTCGCTGCCAAATCTGGAATAACTAAAGATACTGAGCAAAAAGATGGTAAAGGGGAAAAAACTCAGCATCAGATAATAAGCCAGCTGGGCTCCAACCAGGCTGACCCTGTTCTCGCTCATCCGTCTGATCCACTCCACCAAAAATGAAATAGGGCCAAAGCGTTGCAAAAATTTTAACTTGTTCAGCAGGGTTCGCCCTGCCGACAATTTCTGCCTGTCAGCCGTCGCAGACTCTTCTTCAGGATAGTCTGTCTTTTGTGCCGCCTTATCATCCGGATCGTTCATAATTATTCAGGGCTAATTACTAATTTGTGCTTTAATCAGTGATGTCAGCTCCGCCTCATCCATAAATTCGATCTGATCGAAGTCCAGACCATTGAGATCGCGCCAGCGCAATTTGTGCTTGGCCATAAAGTCCTTGATGCGTTCAATCTCTATATTGCGCTTAACTTTCATGGTTGTTGTCTGAACCATATCCTTTTTGCTGTAGAAATAGGTCTTTATTTTTTTGAAAGTCGGCAGCTGAGCGTTGATCTTCTGGATAACTTCGTCCAGTCTCTCCCTCACGGTCAGATTGTCTCCCGTGGCCTGTAAGGCTGCCAGCTTATCTTCGTCCAGCACTATTTTGGCACTGATGATCGTTCCGCCCTTATTGTCATCCAGGCCATAGACCATCGTATCCTTGATAAAGGCATGCGTCTTCAGGGCTGCCTCAATCTCCTCCGGAAAAACTTTCTTACCTGACTCCAGTACAATCATTGATTTAAGGCGACCGGTGATTGTTAGGGTATCGTCCTTGGGATTGATTAGACCCAGATCGCCTGTGCGGAACCAGCCGTCTTCATCCATTACCTCCGCCGTGGCCGCCGGATCATTGTGGTAACCGTTCATCAGAATGGGACCGCGGATCATAATTTCGCCGGGTTCTTTCGGATCTTCGCTATCAATGGCTATTTCAATGCCCGTCAAAGGATGTCCGACGGTGCCCGGCTTAAGCACGCGTAGATTGCAGCCGGCCGCCACCGGAGCCGTCTCCGTCAGACCATAGCCCTCGATCACTCTGACTCCGATATCGTTGAAGAAGATAATGACATCCTTGTCCATGGCAGCCCCGCCGGCAATGCCAATCCAGAGCCTGCCGCCTAAGCCCTCCAGAATCTGCTTGAAGAAGACGCGGCGCAGATCAATGCCGATCTTGCGCAAACCGCGCGATAATTTGATCATGAAACGAACCAGTCTCTCTTTGCCTTGTTTTTTAAGAGCGGCTTGGATGCGTTTGTAAAAGGCGTCAAATATCGCCGGCACTCCAATGATCATATCGACTTGGTATTCTTTGGCGTTCTGCTGGATATAGCGCAGACCGTCACAGATATGGATACTGCCGCCAAAATAAAGGACGCATAGGAAGCCGCAAGTATTCTCAAAAGCATGATGCAAAGGCAAGATCGATAGCGAGCGCAGATTGTCATCAAAAGTCACGACCCCGCCCAATGCTTCCAGGTCAGCCGTCAGTGCCCGGTGACTGAGCAGAACTCCTTTCGCCAGATCAGTGGTACCTGAAGTAAATATCAGAACCTTGCTGTCCTCGGGATCGGGTTCTGCGTAGGGTGGCGGCGGTAATTGTGTGCCGAAGGCGTCAGATAGGCAGGACAGATCTCCTGTCGCAGCGATCCGGTCCGCCTGATTAGTGCCGTCTGCTGTCTGCAGCAAAGCTTCTACCGTTTGCTGCCTACCGGCGGCTCGGGCCATCTCCGTATAACCATATGTGATCAAATCTTCAAAGGTATAGTTCGTGAATCCGGTCAAATTCTGATCGGGTACCGGGCCTACCCTGTCCGCCTTCGACAAAATGCCTTCGGCATCAGGTCTGGTCATCCGGTCCAAAATCTCTTGGCGGCCTTGGGCTCGGCCACGCCCTTGCTGCATCATAACCAGAGTCCGCAATTGTTCCTGTTCGGCGGCGATTTCGGCAATGGTATCGTGGAAAGAAGCATCGTAGAAGATCAGCTCGACCTGGGCGCGCTTGACTAAAGAAGCTATCTCAGGGCCTTTGAGCATGCGATCCAAGGGTACGATCATGCCGACACCGCAAACCGTGGCCAGATAGGACAACATCCAGTAATAGCTGTTCTCGCCAATTACTGCGATCTTGCCGTCCTCAATCTGCAAGCCGCGCAGGGCGTACTGCAGGGCCAGAATATCGGACTGCATCTGGCGGTAGCGAACCGTGATCGTCTCATCCTGTGGATTCAGACGGTAACGGACGCAAGGATTATCGGGGAAACGCGAGCAACTCGCCCGCAGCATCTCGTTCAGTGTCTTATAGTGACGAGCTTTAAACCAAGCTTTACCTTTGACAATTTGCATTTAGTACCTCACAGAAGTTCCGGCGCTTATCTTATCGTTATCTCACTACGAAATTGATCAGACTGCCCGGGACAAAAATTTCTTTGATCAGAGTTTTGCCGGCAAGCTCACTGCTGATCGGCGCTTCTGATTTAGCGGCAGCGAGGGCGTCCTCGCGGGAAACATCATGGGGCAGGTCAATTCTGGCCCTGATCTTGCCGTTGACCTGGATTGCAATCTCAATAGTGGCTTCGATTGTCAATTCTTCTTGCCAGACCGGCCACTCTTGATCGGTTATATTGCCTCCGTAGTTATGCAGCTCCCACAGCTCTTCCGTGATATGGGGCGCAAAGATATTGAGCAAAATCAGCAAGGTCTTGTACTCGGCGTGATTGACGCTTTCCAATTCGTAGAATCGATTGACCAGTGTCATGAGTTGAGCGATAGCCGTGTTAGCCTTCAGCGTGTCAGTGTCTTTGGTTACTTTACGGATAGTCTGATGCAGCAAAGTCTCTGTTTCCGGGCGGTAGGCTGTGCCGGGGATCAGCTTCTCCTGCAGCGCCCAGACGCGTTCCAGATAGCGGCTGACGCCGCGGATGGAACTGGTATTCCAGGGCGCAGGCTTCTCGAAGTCACCGATAAATAATTCGTACATCCGGAGCGTATCGGCACCATATTCATTGACAATATCATCGGGGTTAACGACATTACCGCGCGACTTCGACATTTTCTCGCCGTTCTCGCCCAGGATCATCCCGTGCGATGTGCGCTTGAGATACGGTTCCGGCGTAGGCACGGCACCGATATCGTATAAGAATTGATGCCAGAAACGGCTGTAGAGCAGATGCAATGTAGTATGCTCCATGCCGCCGTTGTACCAATCGACCGGCAGCCAGTATTGCATCGCTTCCTTCGAGGCAATGCCGGTGGTGCAATGCGGATCCGTAAAGCGGATGAAATACCATGATGATCCGGCCCATTGCGGCATGGTATCGGTCTCTCTGACAGCAGGACCGCCGCAGGCAGGACAGGTAGTCTGTACCCAGTCGGTGAGCAAAGACAGCGGTGATTCACCTGTTTCGGACAGTTCATAAGAGCGAATTTCCGGCAGCAGCAGAGGCAACTCCGATTCCGGCAATGGCTGCCAGCCGCACTGCTCGCAGTGAACCATCGGGATCGGCTCACCCCAGTAGCGCTGGCGTGAGAAGACCCAGTCTCTGAGTTTATAATTCGTCTTGGGTGAGCCCAAATTGTGTTCTGTCAGCCAGTTCTTGATCTGCTCTATACCTTCGGTTACGGACAAGCCGGAAATAAAGCCGGAATTGACCAGGACACCATCATCAATACTCAGATAAGCCTCCCGTGAAATATCGCCGCCGGCTACCACCTCGACGATCGGCAGGTCGAAAGCTTTGGCAAATTCGTAGTCTCTGGCGTCATGTCCGGGTACCGCCATAATGGCTCCTGTACCGTAACTCGCTAGGACATAGTCGGAAATAAAAATCGGAATTTCTGCTTGATTGACCGGATTGATGGCATTGACACCCTCCAGGCGGACACCGGTCTTGTCATGCGACAGTTGCGAGCGCTCAAATTCCGATTTACGCGCCGCTTCCGCCTGATAAGCTCTGATCTCCTCTACATTGGACAGCAGACCCCGTTCAATCCATTCTTCCAGCAGACCAAGCTCGGGCGATAAGACCATATAGGTCGCTCCCCATAATGTATCCGGTCGGGTAGTATAGACAATCAGGGTATCGCCGCAGGTGGTAGCGAATTTTATATCAATACCGTGTGAGCGACCGATCCAATTGCGCTGCTGCAGCTTGACGCGCTCGATAAAGTCCAGTTGATCGAGTCCGTCCAATAGCTTGTCGGCATATTCCGTAATTCTCAGCATCCACTGGCTTTTGACAATATGAGTGGTCACTGCGCCGCAGCGCTCGCAGGCGCCATCAATTACTTCCTCATTGGCCAAAACGATCTTACAGGCCGGGCACCAGTTGACATTCATTTCTTTCTTATAGGCGAGACCGTGTTTATACAGCTGGAGGAAGATCCACTGCGTCCAGTGATAATATGCCGGGTCGGTAGTATTGACTTCCCGGGCCCAATTAAAGGAATAACCAAGACTTTTTAATTGCTTTTTGAAACTGCGGATATTGTCCTCGGTGACAATAGCAGGATGAATATTCGTGGCAAAGGCATAGTTTTCAGTCGGCAGGCCGAAAGCGTCCCACCCCATCGGGTACAGCACATTATAGCCCTCCAGACGCTTCTTGCGAGCGATAGCGTCCAGCGCCGTATAACTGCGCGGATGTCCGACATGGAGTCCCTGACCGGAGGGATAGGGGAATTCCACCAGACAATAATACTTTGGCTTGTCCGGGATATAGCCGTCTGCAGGCTGATCCGCCTCGAAAACCCCGCTCTCATCCCAGCGTTGCTGCCACTTCTGTTCAATTTCCTTGAAATCATATTTCTTCATGCAAATACCCGTCCTCTGTGAACTCAAAGCTCTATTATGCAATATATTGCCGCCGCTTGCCAGTCTTCGGCTCCAACTGGCAGTTTTCCAGCTTGCAGCCTTAATCGTAGACCTTATGCCAACAATTATTCAAGAAGTAAATAGTTAAAATAACTGCAGATAAAATACCTAGTCTTTTCTACGATTTAATGACATTAGAGGGTTAACCTTAATCAAATCGGTTTGGTTTAAACTATTGCCAATTATACAGGAATTTATGCTCGTAGAAAGCGGAGCGCTCCTTGAACCGCTGATCCAGCTCCTCAACACCCAGCTCTTCAGCCAGAGTTTCCCTGCCGGAGAACAAATCCGTACCCAGACCCAAGCGATCGCCTTCAATTTCATAACCCATGGCCGCCAAAGTAGTGGGGAAAAGATCTGTTGCCATGAATTCACGGTTTTTGGTTCTGACCGGAGTCGCGGCGGCATTGATAAAAACATTAAAGACAGCTCTCTCCTCGCGCGGAACTTCTTTCATAAAATCCTTATCCATGGTCAGATGATCACCCACCAGAATAATAGTCGTATTTTCATAGAAGTCCTGTTCCTGAATCCAGCGCACAAAATCCGTCACCAGCCGGTCTGAACAGGCAATGACATTCGAATATTGATCTTTAAAACGGTTGGGACATTTCGGACATTTATGACCATCCTCAAAATGAGTATCTATTGTAAAGAGGGTAAAAGCAAACGGTCTGCCGGCGGCCGCCAGATTAGACAGCTCCTCTCGGGCGAACTCAAATAATCTATAATCCTCAAAGCCCCAGAACTCAAAATAGTCCTTGGGCACCCGGCCTGATTTTCTGGCCCAGTTGAGATCGAGAATCAGATGATCGCCATGCTGATCGTACAACATAGCCTGACCGCCGAAGGTGGAATCGCAATCAGTCATCATCACATTTGTGTAGCCATCCTCTTTCAAAATATCCCCCAGAGCCGTAGCGCCAATGAAGAATTCCTCAACCTTCGACATGCCGTTAACATTGATAGGCAGTTTGAGCGGCAGGCCGGTAACAGCACCGAAAGCTGCACCTACAGTCCAACTGGTACCGTTACTGCTTCTAAAGCCACCCAGCAGATCGTGATGTGAGAAATTGACATTTTCTTTAGCCAGTTGGGTGAGATTCTCTATCCGACTGATCTCCATCATCCCTCCGTCTGCTTTAGACATATAGGTGGACTCCATAGACTCCAGAAAAATGAAAACCAGATTCCTCTTTTGTGGCGGCGCTTGCAGATGGGTCCGATCCGGATCGACATAATTGTCCTCAATAAAGGAAGTATAGGTGAACTCGGCACGGATAAAACCGACTATGTCCAGATAATACTGTACGAGAAAAATCTCGATAACAATCAGAAAAAGCGTTAGACCTCTGGCTAGACGCGTTTTTAACTTGCGGTTTCTGAGCCAAGCAAAAGGTACAAAATCCTCCGGCCAGGGCCAGATCAGAAAGCCAAAGCAGAATGTGACAAAAAAGGCGGGGATTAAGGTCCAGAGCGTGCCCTTGATTATGAGACCGCCGCCCGTTCCCTTGAACGGCAAATGCATATGGAAAACAATTTCACTCAGATTCAAGCTGTCGTAGGTAGTAACGCCCCATAAGGTCAGAAAGAAGGCACAAGCCAGGGCAAAAAAGAAGATTATTTTAATGACCGCCCGGCGTTTTAGATTGGGCGTGCGCTTTGGCTTCTGTCCATCCTCCGGCGGGTCTGTTTTTTCAGCTTCTGTGCTTCGTTGACCGAAATTATGCATTTCCGCAGCTTGGTCTTCCGCTTTTCGGGCTTCCATACTTTGTTTTCCGTCTTTTGAGTTTCTATCTCAGTGTCCGAGAGGATATTTCCCTCACAAAGACAGCTGACGCGTGTCAGTCTAGCATAACAGGATATGTCTCTTCAAGAAAAGAGTTGTCGGTAGCATTAGCCATAATCCAGTTAACGGAGGCAACTGTACCATTTGTCGGCTTTGCAATTGTTCTGTCTTCGGTTGTCTGTTATAAGTGTCACTTTCCACCGTTCCGGTCCGGCAAAACATTTCAGGGAAATAATGGCCTCCGGTGTACGCGGTTACCTCCGGCGTGCTATGATAAATTAAATCGCCAGCCGTGGCTAATCAGGTCGGAGGAGACACAAATGGCTGTACTCGAACGATATAAACTAGCAGAATATGCCCACGACCTCGGTGTTCTGGTCAGCCGGAGCAAGTTGGGCGGCAATCCCTTGATCACCGGACTGACCTACGACTCCAGGCAAGTCACGCCGGGCAGCCTATTTGTCTGTAAAGGCAGCGCCTTCAAGCCCGCATATCTGCAACAAGCTATTGCCAAAGGCGCCGTCGCTTATATTGCCGAAGGCGCCCCCCTGTCGGATCTACCTCATATCATAGTCCACGATGTTCGCGAGGCCATGCCGCTGCTGGCTCAACGCTACTACAACCATCCGGAACAGGATATCAGCATCATTGGCATCACCGGCACTAAGGGTAAGTCCACCACCTTGTATTTCTTGAGAGAGATGCTTAACCTGTGGCAAAAAGACGCCGGACAACCAGATATCGCCTTCATCTCAACTATTAATACTTATGACGGAGTCGAGTGTTTCGAGTCGCATCTGACCACACCGGAGGCTATGGAACTCTACCGTCATTTGCACCAGGCGCGCAGCAGTGATATCCGCTATCTGGTTATGGAAGTCTCATCACAGGGCTTGAAATACAATCGCTTAGATGGTGTCAAGCTTGATGTCGCCGCCTTCTTGAATATTGCGGAAGATCATATCAGCGCCATCGAACATCATGATTTTGCTGATTATTTCACTGCCAAATTGCGCATCTTCGAGCACAGCAAGCGGGCGGTGATAAATCGTGACCTGCCCGAATTGAACACTGTCGCCGCTGCGGCAGTGAAGCAAGACAATCAGCTGCTGTATTATTCCTGCCGTGATGATCTGGCAGATGTGGTAGCTGCAAATGTGCAGAGTAAAGGGCTGGGTTATAGCTTTGATGTCAAGCTGCCGGAGGGCACTTTCCCTTTCGAGATAGGTATGCTGGGATTATTCAATATCGAAAATGCGCTGGCTGCTATCTCTATCGCCTATCTGCTGGGCTGCCCGCTTGAGTTCATGCAAGCCGGAGCGCTCACTGCCCGCACCGCCGGCAGGATGGAAGTCTTTGCCACCGCGGACAGGAAGATCGTGACTCTGGTCGATTACGCGCATAATAAGCTCTCATTTGAAAAGCTGTTCGAAACGACCAGACATGATTTCCCAGGCTACAAACAGGTAGCAATCTTCGGCTGCCCCGGCTCCAAAGGTATCAGCCGCAGGCAGGATCTGGGCTTGGTCGCAGGCAGGCAGGCTGATTATATCTATCTGACGGAGGAAGACCCCCGCTATGAGTCCGTCGAGGACATCTCGCGGGAGGTTGGGCGCTATATCGAATCAGTCAACGGCAAGTATGAGATTATTGCGGACCGCAAAGAAGCTATCCGTGCCGCCTTTAATGCTGCCCGGGATAAGACTCTGCTTCTGATTCTGGGCAAAGGTGATGAAAGCAGTCAGATGCGCGGTGACGACTACGTTCCGATTCAATCCGATGTATCCATTGCCCGTGAGCTTGTCGCCGATTACGATGCCCGGCATTGATTCAGCCGCAAATTAACAAATCTCTCCCGCCCTTAGCTTAAGTCCGTTTTTAGTTTCGGTTGTCTTTAGCTTCGTCGCCACAAATGTTTGCTACCGCGCCGCTTCCAGCCAGAATAGCAGAAAACGCTGAAGTATAAGATATCGACCGGACTCTACGTCTCACAGATACATTCTTCTATGGCAGCTACAAGCGCAATCATATCCTCGGGATATACATTGCCGATATTACCCAATCTGAATGTTGGCATTGAGGTTAGTTTGCCGGGATAGATAATAAATCCATTGGACTTAAGCGCTTCGTACAATTTGGCGAAATTAAGATTCCCCAATTCAAAGGTTGTAATGATATACGATTGATTTTCAGGTGCGATTATGGGTCGGATACCAAGTTTTTCGAGTCCTCGCACCAGAATTTCATTATTTTCCATATAGCGCTCTCTGCGGGCTATCAGTCCGCCTTCTTTCTTATATTCGACAATAGCCTGTCTCAGAGCCAGCAAGACATTGGTCGGCGAGGTAAAGCGGAACTTGCCGCCGCCCGCATATAGACCTTGATATTGATCAAACAGGTCAAGACTGTGGGATACAGAATTGCCGCAACTCTCCTCTATCAGCGTTTTCTTCGCTATGACAAAAGCCAGCCCGGGCAATCCTTCCAGACACTTGTTGGAACTTGCCGCCAGTGCATCAATATCAAGGCCCGGCATATCGATCTCATAAGCTGCAAAGCTGGACATGGCATCGACAAAAACCTTCGCGCCATATGATTTAGCGAGCTTTGTCAAATCTGCCAGAGGATTCATAATACCGGTTGTGGTTTCGCAATGAACGAATACAACCACAGCAATGTTTGGGTCTTTTTTTAATCTTTCTTTAACCACTGAAACATCTATCGGCCGGGTCATGTCAAATACTAAACATTCATAATCCTTGCCCGAATTATCGGCAATAGTTAACATCCGTCTGCCATACTCGCCGTTCACTAAAAACAAGATTTTTTCGTTTTCCCCGCACAGACTATTGATCATGGCTTCTACCGCATATGAACCGCTGCCTTGCAATAAAACGGTAGCATAATCATTGTTGGCAGAAATATACGTAATATCGTCCAGCACAGAAGTTGTGATCGCTTTATATGTATCATCCCAGGTGCAATGATCGGTAAGCATGGCATGCTTCACGGAATGGCGTGTTGTCAGCGGACCTGGTGTCAATAAAATCCGAGCAGCATTTTGATCCAGTTTTCGGTTTATATCAGCAATAACAGCTAAAAGTTCGTTCATATCTTCAATTATATAATCAGCCCCGGCCTTGTAATACGCCGCGCGAACAATGGCTGTGCGCTCTTTCAACTCCTCTTCTGATAAAGCGGCAACTTCATCGCGTGTAAGTCCGAGTTCCGACGAGCCCATAATGACACCTGCAGTCCAACAACCGGCATTTTTACCCTCTGCTATATCAGCGACTGTATCCCCGACTTTTATGGCTTCCCGCGGATCCGAAATGCCGAATTGCATGAGATTATTCCAGATCATGTACGGGTACGGCCTGCCTTTGGCAACCTGGTCGGCGCTGATACAGAAATCGGGAGAAAATCCATTCTCCTTAGCTTTGGGCAAGACGCGCTCCATCATAGCGGCTGTGTATCCTGTAGTGGAACCGATTTGGATTCCTTGCTCCCGCAGAGCAGCAACTGTTTCTGCAACATAGTCCTTAATATCGCAGTGCTGTTCAATATTAGTAAAGAGAGTTTTCTCAAATACTTCATAGGCCTGTAAAATTTGTTCTTCGGAAATCGGATCCGGTAACATGGCGGCAATCGCCCGGGTATGGTCGATCTTCAATAAGCCCATCGGCTTGCGCGCCATTTCATTGGTAATATCTATACCGATACTGTTAAACCCATCTATAAAGCCTTTTACCGGTGCGAAACAGCCATAGTCTACTGTGGTTCCGGCCCAATCGAAAATTACTGCTTTAATTTTCTTCGCCATCTGCAATCTCCAAAATCTCTTTATATAATTTTTTTATGGTGCTTTTATTAAGTCTAACCGGATTGTTGCTTAGTCTTTGACGATTTACCGAATTGGTCAGGATATCTAAATCGTCCTCATTTATATTTTGAGGTGGCAAGATTTCCAGTTCTAACAGCATTTCCTCAAAAAGCGAAACTGCATCTTCATAATGTTCTGTGCCCAGCGCCTTTGCGATGTAATCAAAATTCTCCATGTACCGCCATACTTTGGGCAGGCAGATAGCAACAGCATGGCCATGCGGCAGCCCATAAAGAGAGGTTAGCTTATAGCTCATAGCATGGGGTGCGGTTGTAGTAGTGATATTGATCGCTTTACCTGCTAAATTGGCAGCAACAAGCATCTTAGTATTGCCATCATTATCGTTATGCAAATAGCTTTCCATATTACTGAGAATCAGATAGATGGCTTTTTGGGAATATAGAATACTTTCTTGCGTTGCTTTTTTTGACCACCAAGACTCAATTGCCTGGCAGAGTGCATCAAGCATGGTGCACTTTTTTTGATACAAGGGCAGTGTTTTGAGCGTGTCGGCTTGTAAAATAACATATTCCGGCAAGAGTCTTTTATCGGCAATGGATTGTTTTTTACCATTTCTATATATGACAGCAAAGTGAGTTGCTTCGCTGCCGGTGCCGGAAGTTGTAGGGACAGCCATTAGAGGCAGATTGATATGATTGTAGTACTTAATACTCTTGGCGGTGTCGATGCTGCTCCCGCCGCCAATGGCTACAATAAAGTCACATTTGTTCTTTCTTAAAACTTTTACTCCTGACTTTATATCCTCATAATCCGGATTGGAAGTGAAAGCACTGAATCTGGTAACTTCACAAGGAAACTCAATACCAAATGAATCAAAGGCATCATCACACACCAATAACGGTTTTTTATCTTTTAATAATTCAAATGCTGAAAAATCATAAAAAGTTTGTTGCATTATCAGAGTTCTTTCGTAAATTTAAATAGCTATTGTCGGCGTCCTTATCTCACAGTCGCTTTTATTTTGGTCGCTATCATTTCCAGCAGAATCACCGCGGCCACGACAATATATGTGATGTATCCCAGCTCGCGAAGATCAAAGTAATGGTTGCCGGCCATGTACAAATCAAAGCCGATACCGCCCACTCCTGCTGCCGCACCCACGGCCAGCGCATTGGTAAAATTTATTTCAAAACGCAGGAATGTCCATGCTGTCATGCGGCTGATAGAGGAAGGGAGAATAGCTTGAAACACAATTTGCCAGAAACTCGCGCCACTGGCTTTTAAGGCCTCGATAGTACCTTCGTCCATCTCTTCGATGGATTCGGCATATGCTTTGATCAAGTAACCGGCACTGTGGAAAGTCAAGCCAATAACGGCTGCAACACTGCCTAGACCCGCTGCAACTGTAAAAATCAAGACCCACAATATTGTCGGCACTGCCCTTATAAAGGCAACGAAGCTCTTTGTAATATTGGCTACATATGGATTAGCGATATTCTTAGCGCACAGCAAGGAGCCGAAAAAAGCTATTATCGCTCCAAAAATAGTAGCAAGTGCACCGAGAGAAAATGTCACAAACAATGCCTTTAATGATCCGCCCCAAGTGCCGTATGTCAACTTCGGTTGACCGAATAATACTTTGACATTGTTCCAAGTGCCGGCCATGGCTTTCGCTATGTCGACGTTTTTATAATCAAAGGTTAAAAAACCATATATGGTAAGAGCCAGCAAGACAAATAGCGTTATTTTAATGGCGCGATTGCTTTTCGATTTGGTTGCCGTTTTGATTTTGCCACCGCGAGTCTTTCGCATATATTTGACTATATCCAAAGAAACAGGAGGCTGGCCCGCGATATCAAGCTCACTCATTACATAATCACCTTTCTGATTTTATTCGACAGTATCTCTATAGCGATAACCAGTATCACAATAGAAATGACGACGAGGCTTGCTGAACTGTAATCCATACGCTTGTAGTAAAGATCGAACAAATAGCCAATTCCTGTTGCCGTAAGTATGCCGATCAATGTAGATGAACGGATATTTGTTTCGATCATATACAAAACCCAGGAAACTATTTCGGGCAGTGACGAGGGGATGACACCGTTAAATACTGTTTGAAGTGAGGTAGCGCCCGTGGCATACAGTGCTTCCACACAGGATGCGCTGACCTCATCTATGGTTTCAATAAATGTCCGCGTCAACATACCGAAAGTGGAAAAAAATAAGGCAAAAAATCCTGTTAGGATATTTTGGCCAAAAGAGAATAACAAAAGTATGGCCCAGACTACATCCGGTACATTTCTGAAAAACGCTGCAATAATCCTGACTATTCTTGCAATCCAGGGAGCCGTTCTCGTAGTTTTTGTTCCTAGTAAACTAAAGAAGAACGCACATATGGCAGCACACACAGTGACAGCTACCGATACAAGCGCGGTTTCTACTAATTTGGAAAGTATATAAGGGAGTCTTGACCATGCCTTGGCATTAGGAACAAAATGTTGGGCCATCCAGATGACAGCTTTGGGAATCGATTCCAGACCACCAATGATTTCATAATTGGTGACAACGGCGGATACCACAAAAAGCGCAGCCACGCCAAGAAATGCCAAGGTAAATGTGCGTTTTCTCTGTACAAACACGGATGTTTGATTATTTGGTCTGGGTGCTTTTTCTGTTGTTTTATCCATTTGCTTACTTGACATCCGTAATTAATTCGCCTTCGTCCGATTGATAGATTTCATAGATTTTCGATCTGGTCAGCTTTTCGGGCGGACCATCATATACTATTTGTCCGGCGGTGATACCAATAATCCTTTTGGCGTATTTCAACGCGACGTCAACCTGATGCAAATTAGCAATGCAGGTAATCTTCATCGTTTCATTGATATCGCTTAAATGATCCATGATAATCTTGGATGAGCTGGGGTCCAGAGATGCGATAGGCTCATCGCATAAAATCAGTCTTGGTTCCTGCATGAGAGAGCGTGCGATGCCCACTCGTTGCTTTTGGCCGCCTGACAACTCATCACATCGCTTATATGCCTGTTCCGTAAGTCCGAGCATTGCGAGAATCTGAAAGGCTTTTTCCTTCTCTTCTTCAGTATAATGGCCAATAACACCACTCATAACAGACTTATAACCAAGCCGTCCGTGCAAAACATTTTCAATGACACTAAGGCGATCTACAAGATTGTAATGCTGAAAGATCATGCCCGCCTTCTTGCGCACTTGGCGTATCTCTTTTTTATCCGCTTTATTGATGTCATGGCCGTCAAATATAATTGACCCCTGCGTTACATCAACAAGTCTGTTGATGCAACGCAGGATGGTCGATTTGCCTGAACCGGAGGGGCCGATAATAGAGACGAACTCACCCTCGTATACCGAGAAGGAAATATCTGTTAGTGCTTTCGTAATATTGTTATATACTTTGCTTAC
This sequence comes from Clostridiaceae bacterium, assembly GCA_012519085.1. Lineage (GTDB taxonomy): Bacteria > Bacillota > Clostridia > Saccharofermentanales > DTU023 > UBA1046. The sequence continues at coordinate 5,929 of JAAYQX010000009.1, read as the reverse complement.
ATTTTTAAATTCTAAGATAGGCATTTATCAATGTCTTCTAATTTATTTTCTATACGGGTCGTACCATGAATCACTCGTGAGAACAAACCCATAACTTTTAGATTTTTTATACAATCCCACCGCACCTTCGACGCTGTCGTCATAAAACAGCACCTTGTTGTTTGCAACTTCTTCCGAAGTAAACAAATCTTGAATCGCTTTTATTTCCTCAGCACTCAAATTTTTAGGATTATACACATTGGGACCGTTAAAAACAGGAGTGGACGCTATAATGGTGAAGTCTCTTCCCACATATTGGTCAAAGGGGGCATCGGCACCTTCCCTTACGGTATAAACCGAACCGACTGTGCTTTCATCTCCGGTTTTGGCTTCAACATAGGGCTGCACTTCAATATCGCAGAAAGCTGCAACATCAACATTGCCGCTGAGCAAATTGACAGCTGAGCCTTGGTGAGAACCGCCGAAGAATACTTCGCTGAAGAACATGTCGGGACCGCCTTCAATCAATTTGTCTTCATCCAAGTTATCACTCGCAAAATGAGAAATTATTGAGGTAGTAGGAACTCTGAACCCGGAGGTAGAACTGTTGGATACAAAGGACATTTTCTTTCCTTTTATATTGTCAATGGAGTAAGTATCTCCACTTTTATATTGGTCTGCCTCCTCTGCGGGCACGCATAGCCAGGCAAAATACTTGGCCCCATCTAATTTCCAATTCTCGTCGCTGTTGACAAAGAGAACATCAATCTCCGGATTACGCTCCTTTGCCTCTATATAACCGACTGCGCCCATCGCAATGGCGATATCCGCCGATCCGCTCGCGATTGCTTCAATGGCTATCGTATAGTCGGTCGTCAATTTGTGCTCGACCTCTCTGCCGGTAGCCTGTTTAATTAATTTACCGACTTCCGCACGTACCTCATCATGAGTATTAGATGATTCATTCGGATACCAAGTTACAACAATTGGCTTTGTGTTCGCTTTTGGCTCTTCCGTCTCCTCGGCTGCGGTAGTATTGTCAGCTTCCGCATTTTGGGCCGCAGTAGTATTGTCAGCTTCCGCGTTTTTAGCTGCGGTAGTGCTTTCGGTTTTGTTTGAATCGCAAGCGACTATACCTACTACCATAATAGAAATAGCCACGAGCAGAAGTGACGAAATTATTTTTGAAATCTTACTTTTTTGCATTTCCCATCATCCCCTTTCTAATTTGTTACAGGATTGATTACCAACTCGATTATAAAATTGCCGGGTTGGACTCTAATCATATTTGAGTAAAATATGCGTTAAAAGACTATGTTCAACATGATATTTCCTTAACAAAATTAGCGTTAACTGAAGATGAATTATTGGCAAATATATTTCTAATGACCATTGCTAACTGATTAAATATTGATCGTCACAAACTAAAAAGGTGGCGTTCTCGATTTGATACTCAAATAAGAAACACCACCTTTATTAACTTTGTTTTACTAGACTTATACTGTTTTTAAGAACCTTATTTTACAGGTCGGTAACCAAAAACTTCAAACGAATGCTGCACTCTCTCGGAGAGCATAAAGCCGGTAAATTGGTCAACAAGTTCAGGATGCTCGGTAGACTTGGTCGCGAATAGAAAAACGGGGTTTTCAATTAAATAGTCCGGTTCAATTTCCACGAATTCATACTCCTCTTTTTCCTTCGCGCTAACAGCATTACGGTAAACAATAGCTGCATCGAAGTTGACTTCATATTGAGATCTGACACTGAAATCCTCCTCCGTAATACCGGCTTTTGCCAACATAGCACGGATCATTTGGCCCTCGGGAGTGTCTTGATCAGCCATCGCTACCCTCATATCCTTCTTGGCAAGATCCGCTAAACCCGTAATTCCTTTGGGATTACCAACATGTACCATAATCACCGGCGTTTCATACGCAACAACCACTCCCTCACTGAACAAATTTTGTTTTAGGGCTTCTTCATAAAAGGAAGGTTGCGATGTGATAAACACATCCGGCCCGCCTTTCTGCGCTAAATTCGTCAATATTTTTTCAAACTCAGGGTACCGGAGTGGCCTTAGATTAATAGCAGCGGAACATTCTGCATTTATCTCATCCACATATTTCTTGATTAAATCGAGTTTGTCTATATAGGCCTCGAACTCTCCCGGCCCAAGTGCCTTAAAGCTTTTGTTTTCCTGTTGCGCAGTCCCCGTTTCGGTATCCGTTTCACCTGCTTGGCCGGGAGACGACATTTTTTCTATCAGCCTCTCAGAGACAAAATGCGCCAAATCCAACATAAATTTCTCTTCTGCAGGTTCCGCTACTCTATCCTCCGGGCGTTTAAATTCCGCAGAGATACCCACAATCACCGCACCTTTCACTTGGATAATAACAGTATTGGAGGTAGATATGATCGCGTGTTCTCCCAAATCCTCTATTTCGCGTGAATTAGGGTAGAGCTGCTCCAAATAAAATGATACACCTGCCGGATTGCCTAAGTCTTTAAGCCAGATTTTTATCTTTCCATCCCAGAGTTCAGGTATCGCTGTTTCAGTTTCACGCAAAAAATATTGCTCAACGTCATCGCCCTCCAGAGAATAAAGGTTTTCATCCACGGAAACGATCATGCCCAAATACGCTTCCAGTTCATCAATGGTGAAGAGATCTATGACTTGGGGTAAGCTTACGCCCTCCTGTGCGCCATCCACCAGCGCTCCTAGGCCGAATAAGGGAAAATCACCGGCGTATTCCGATGAAGGCAGAGGGTCATGCCAATCGTCTGGAATATTAGTCTTTAAGCAATATTCCTCAGGAATCTCCGCCTGAGGATCTTCAGCATTTTTGCCTTCCGGATGCTCAGACAGCGTCTCTTTATTCCCCGGCTGCGACGAAGAACAGGCCGCCATGCTGAAGAGGACAAGTAGCGAAAGCATCAGTAAAAATACTCTTTTCATTGATTATTCACTCCCTTCTGTCTGATCAACACTTGTGATGCGTGAAAAGGTCAGAAACATAATTAATTCGAGACCGTCGTCCATATCCGGTATGGGAGAAGGACTGATGATCAACTGTCCTGCGTCACCTAAATCACTACTATTAGGCACAATATGTGCCAAGAATTTGTAAGCAACAGGTTCGATCGGATTCGGGTTTTCAAAATAAATGTAGCGGCCACAATATCTGTAACGGGTGATCGGAACACGAAATTCCAGCTTTTCGGATACTTCGTACAAAATTCCGTTATCAAAGCTCAAAATAAGACGATCATCCCCTGTTATGCTGCCCTGCATGATATCCTCGTTGGTTAATTCCAGATAAAAATCTAATTGAACAATAATTGCCCACAGTGAATCCAGGACCCAATCGCCGACCATGTCTTCTTTTGAGTAGTTTTCCCATTCTTCCACTTCATCAAATTCGATACGATTGCCGGGCTTTACAAAATACAGACCCTGTCCGGAAATATCTATCAGACCACCGGCTTGATTGATAAGCACTACCTCAATTTGGATGTCAGGATCAAAATCCAGCCACAAGGTATCCGGTGTATCTAATTTTTCATTTCCGGGTGTAAAGAGGATATCGCCCTTATAGTCATGATATTCATTGTGTAAATGATACTTATCGCCGGATATTTCCAGCGTCCAATTCGTGTCCTGCTCCGTTTTCCCATCGATAATCCATTTGCCGTCATAATTGCTTAAATCACCACTATAGGGATCGGGATGCGGTTGTGAACCAGGTTGTGCTTGCACAGCAAGCGGTAAAAACGATATCACCAGTAGGATGATAAGAACCTTAATCGCTTTTTTCATAGCGTCAAACCTCCTTTCCAATCCTTAATCCAAACTCCTCTATTTTCTATCTTTAATTATAAAACATAGTTTAAAATAGTCAGCTACTAATTAGGGTAGGCTTATCTAAAAACAAGGTTCTGTCACCGAAACAAGTAGTCTGGAATTTGGTGTCTGTAATTTTGTCTGTAATTAGGGACTTCGTATTATCTTTTGACGGGAATGAGTATAATATGGTAGTGTGGGTTGTTTTGAAACAACCATAGAACAACCAAAGAGAATAAGCTGATAACCACTGGAAATCGATCCCCTTTTTTGGATCCAAGTAGTACTGACAAGGAGGATATGGTGGTAATGCAAAATGACTTTAAAAAAATAGAAGATAAAGGGGAAAACACCTCTAAGCAAACAACGATGAGTTTGCTCAAAAGAACGCTTAAGCAAGTTTACCATAAAGAGTTGCCGCTGGATCACCTTGTGTTTTTGTACACTGCTTTCGCCGGTATCTTTATGGCCATATTCGGACTCGGTTATAATATTGCAAATGACCTAGGCATATTTACGTTGCCGGTACTCTCATTGTACCTCGTGTCAACCGTTTCATGTGTTTTTTATAGTATAGTCAAAAATCGTTGGTACGGAGCTGCCGTGATTGTTTTGGGCTCCTCCGCGTTTATATTAATTCCTTTTCTATGGTTCACAATAGGCGGTGTGACCGGCTCCACTCCTCCTATGATGTTCACGGCCGGTATATGTATAGCTATCGTTTTCAAAGGAACATTGCGCACCGTTATGCTAGTCGCGGATACGATCATGTTGGTTGTCTTTATTGCGCTGGAATACCATTTCCCGGATATTGTCATACCGTATGCCACCCGTTTCGACCAGTATTCAGATATGGCGTTCGGTCTGACCATGAGTTTCATGGTCAATACTATTTTAGTTTACACAGTGATGGGACAATATGTGAGGGTGCGGGATGAAAAGACGCGCTTGGTGCATCGCTTGGAGATCCTCTCGCTGACCGATTCCCTGACCGGCTTATATAATCGCCGCTTCCTATCAGCGAGCATAGACGAGGAAATGCGCCATGCCTATGACACAGGCGCGCACTTAACGCTTTGCATCCTGGATATTGACCATTTTAAAGTAATAAATGACACTTACGGGCACGATTATGGTGACGAAGTCCTGTTCAATATTGCTCAGATTATGAAGGCCAGTCTGACAGGAGGAGAGATTTTCGGTCGCTATGGCGGTGAAGAATTTGTAGTGCTGTTTCCAGGCAAAACCCCGAGGGAAGCACTGCCCAAAGTGCGGGCGCTTGCCGATTATATAAGGTCACATGGCTGGACCCATGGTAAGCCGGTCACAATTTCAGGCGGACTCAGTAGTTATGTCAAGGGGATCTCTTACTCTGGCTTTATAGAAGCCGCGGACAAAAACCTCTACCGTGCCAAACGAGAAGGACGGGACAGGATAATCTATCGTTAGCTATTTCAATGGCATATATTGCTATTCCCCCGGAAAGCTAGCAAAGATTATTAACAGATGACAAAACAGCGCATTAAGAAGAAATAGCATATGCCATAATATTTTAAGAATATGGACTGTATCCCAAGCAGTGTGGTGATGCCGCCATTTACATTGTGGAATCACCAAGAGGTCAAGAAGAGAGGAATTTTTTCAAATGATTTATCTTATCCTAGTATTTCTAATATTTGCAGCTGCTCAGATGGCCATAAATGCTCACAGGCAGAGAATAATAAACAGAAAACAAGCAGAACAAAATAATCAACAAGAAGAAATTCAACAACAAGACATAGAGAACAAAATCGCTGTAGCCAGCGAGAAAATGGCAGAGGAATATCAGGACCAGAATCCCCCCAACTAACCATACCCAAAAACCGGCTGTAAAGACTACTGCTGATCTGTTAAATAAAATTAGTTATGTTGCACCTGAGTAAACGGTCACTTGGATAAAAAAGCGAAAACCGCTGAAACGCTCTAACGTCAGCGGTTTTTCTTGGTGCCCAGAGTCGGAATCGAACCAACGACACGTGGATTTTCAGTCCACTGCTCTACCGACTGAGCTATCTGGGCAATAAATCGCCGGTCATGAGACCGGCGATTTGGCGACGCAGATGGGGCTCG
>JAAYQX010000008.1 GCA_012519085.1 Clostridiaceae bacterium | reverse complement strand
GTGGTGGACGATAAGAGATTCGAACTCTCGACCTCTGCGATGCGAACGCAGCGCTCTCCCAGCTGAGCTAATCGCCCTCAAAATAATCTATAACAGTTACACTCAATCCGTGCTTTGCCATTGTACCATGAATATAGCAACTGGCAAGTCTGTGCACGTACAATCTTAAGCAATGATAACGGCCAATCTACTACCAAATCCACAATCAATTTTGTCTTCACAATCCATGATTGCTCTATTGCGCCTTTGCCATCTGTTGTCAATCTATTTTGTTTTCACCAGCTCAATAGCTTTCAGCAGCTGCGTATCTTCCTGCGGCGTCAATTGCGAAATCTGTTTATTCCTGGCCTCCTCCGGCAGCTCGACAATATAGTCGGGCATGATCCCCTTATCTTGGATATTCTCCCCTTTGGGCAAATAATACTCAAAGTTTGTAATCTGAACCGCCGAGCCGTCATCCAGGTCCCAGGTGCGAGTGCCCACGCCCTTACCGAACGACTGAACACCAACAATCACCGCCCGGCCCAAATCCTGCAGAGCACCGCTGAACAGTTCACTGGCACTGGCCGAATACTCATTCAAGATCAGCGCTATCGGCAGCTCCTTCGGCACCAGCATCCCATCCTTCGTATCCCAGGTCTCTTCCAGCGGCTCGCCGTGCATGCGGCCCTTGATCACAGACACCGTAGCCTCATCCAGCAGATAATCCAACATCTTGATACATTCATCCGCCAGACCGCCACCATTATAGCGAAAGTCAATCACCAGACCGGTCATACCCTGCTGGAGCAGATCCCGCAGCGCTTTCTCAAAATTATCCGCCACATGGCCCGAAAACTCTGTCACATAGATATAACCGACCTTATTATCCAGCATCTTATACGACAGATTAGCCGTCGTAATATGCTTCCTTACCACATCAAAAGTCAGATTCTCATCCGTCGTCTCGCGATAGATCTCAATCTTAACCGGGGTACCCTCCTCCCCTCTGACCGCACTGGCCAGCGACTCGACACCCTTGAAATCCTTCACCGGCTTATCATCGATAGCGACAAATACATCACCAGGCAACAAACCTGCTTCCATCGCCGGCGCATCGTCAACCAGACGTGTAATTACATAATTGCCTTCTTCATTCATCTGGACAATAGCTCCGATACCGCTGTATTCACCGGACATACCCTCTTTATCATGCTCCCGTTCCTCCGGCGACAGATAGAAAGTATAGCGGCTGCCCATATTCTTGACCAAACCCTCACTCATCAAGGCTATCATCTCAGCATCCGTATAATCCTGATAATAAAAATCCTGCAACAGCTCCCAGATCTTGGCCAGCTTCTCCAGTTCCTCCGTATTCTCAGGCGTTTGCTCAAAGGTTATACCAACCGTAGCAGTATCAGCCTCCTGTGACGAAGGCGCCTTCGTTTCGTCTGCTGCTTCGGACCCACTGGTGGGCGTCTCCGAACCTTTAGTCGCCACTATCCCCAGATCAGACTTCGTCTGACGTGCGGCAGCCTGTTGACTGAAAAACAAATAGGAACCACCCAGTGTAAAAGTAATCGAAACAACAGCCGTCAACAATACCGCCAGCAGCACTTTCCAGAAGCATTTTGCCTCTTGTGGCGGCTGCTGTTGCGGAGGAGAGCTGTGCATATTATTCCGATGGACATGAGGTAAAAATTGCTGTTCAGATTGCCCCTCTTCCTGTGGCATAGGATGGGGGCTCTTATTTTGCATCATCATTTAAACTTCTCCCAACTATAACTACGGGCTAACATATTTCAAAGGATTTACGAATTTGCCATTAACTTTAATGTCCAGATGCAGATGAGGCCCGGTAGAGCGGCCTGTTGAACCCATATAACCGACGACTTGCCCAGCCGACACGCTCTGTCCCGGCTTAACAGCATATCTGCTCAAATGGCGATAACTGGACACATAGCCATCGCCATGATCAACACTAACATATTTGCCGGAAATTTTATTACGAGAACAGGCCAAAACCACACCGCCCTTGATGGCCACAATTTTAGTGCCCGTAGGAGCTGCGATATCCAGGCCGTAATGAAATCCACTCATTTTCTTGCCCTTGAGGTAATAAGTCCGATAGCCATAACGCGAAGTAATATTTCTACTGGACGGCACCGGCCAGGTCCAACCTGATTTGTTCTTAGCCGGCCGTTCTTGTTTCTTTTTCGCCTCAGCTTCCTTCTTCTCCTCGGCTTTTTTCTTCTGCTCAGCTTCTTGAGCCGCCTTGCGTCTGGCCTCCTCGGCAGCTTTGCGCTTGGCTTCTTCTTCCGCCTTGCGCTTAGCCTCTTCCGCAGCCAGCTCCTTCTTATATTTTTTCTGCAGCGATGCTACGTCATCCTCTATGCTCTTCATCTCAGCCGCCCAGGCTAATGACTCTTCTTCAGCTGCGCTTAAAGCCGTCTTGGCCTGCTTCAGCTCGGCTGCGGAAAGGTCGCGATTATTCTTAATCTCTGCCAGCAATTTATCTGCATCCGCAACCAGTTTTTGCATATCTTCATAACTGGCTTCTGCAGCTTCCTTCATTTCAGACGCATACGCTTCGGCTTCCTGCAAGCGAGCCAGCATCAATTCGTCCGTGTCACTGATAATCCGTATCAATCGATTGGTAGTAAAATAAGATTGCAAATTGGCAGAAGAGATCAATGCTTCAAAAATCGATTGATCAGGCAACTGATACATTAGAGCCAGACGCTCGCCATAAGCTTGCTTCTGCTCCTCAAATTCCTGTACCGCCGCCTCATAATCGCTGGTTGTTTGCTCCATAATGATCATAGCATTGTTTTTTCTGGCCATAGCCTCCAGATATGCTTCCTGTTGCTCCTTGGTACGATCGACCAACCAGGCATAATCACTCGACTTTTTGGCAGCATCAGCTTCCAGCTTCTTGAGATCAGCCTGAGCATCCGCCAACTGCTTCCTAATCTGCTCCGCCTTCTTGCGAGCTTCGGTCAGCTGCCGCGATGTCTTGGCTGAACCGGCATTTAAAGTCAAGCCCGGCGCACAAATCAAAGCCAGACAAAGAACGGCTGAAATCAGCCCTGCCAGCAAATTGCTTCCAGTCTTCTTTCTTACTTTCATTGCGCAGAACCACCTATACTTTCACATGCCGCCTCAGAGCTAAAAAGCTGGCAGTCATGGACAAGATAACACCTGTAGCAATATTTAATATTAGCATAATGCCGACAATCCGAGAAGTTGGTAACAGTTGAAGCTGCGAGGACAAAGAACCTGTAGTCGCCGATCCGGCGACTACATTTTGCAGCTGATTATAGACAATACCGGAAATCAGAGTACCGAACAAGGCGCCCAGCAGACCTGCCATGGCACCCTCTATCAGGAAGGGAATTCGGACATAACCATCCGTTGCTCCGACATATTTCATAATATTAATTTCCGTAGCTCGTGACAGTGCCGCCACCCGCACCATATTGGCAACTACCAGAGAAGATACCAGCGCCAGCACCAGAAAAACTACAACGCCGACGGTATTAAGTGTTTTCTGGGTTCGATCCAGAAAGCTCATCAACTCATGCTCCAGACTAACGGTAAAAACTCCCCTCTCCGCCATTATCTGCTCTTTGAATTCTTCCGCCAGCGACGGGTCATCCAATCTGACATTAAAGGTAGAGGGGAAATTATCCACATAGCTGTCTTCATTGAAGATCTCTTCTTTACCGATATTTTCTTTGAAGGTTTCAAAATTCTCCTCTGCGGAATAGGCCCTAATTTCAATTACATTGGCATGATCACTCAGCAGCAGAGTAAGATCATCAATGGCTTCCTGATCGATACCGGGCTCCATCATGATTTCTATCGGCGGCTGTTGACCCAAGATTTTCGCCAGATGGCTGGCATTGAGTGAAACAGCGACAAAAGTGCTGAGCAAAAACAACATCAAAGTCAAAGTTGTAACAGACGAGAACAACAATAAAGGGTGCCGCAGTAAATTGACAAAACCCTGTTTAACTGAATAGCGAATCTCGTTTCTCTTCATTCAATTATTCCAGCTTATCCGCATCAACTGCAGATTCATCCTCACGATTACGTCTGCGTGATGCCCGACGTTTATGCGAATCCATTATTAGCTTTTGCATAGCCTCCACTTGCGGAACACGGAGATGATCCAGTCCGCGCTTAGCCAGCTGCTCTTCCAAGTCCTGATTATGTTCTTGTTCCTGCGGCAATCTTCGGGGTGTCGATCCGTTTTCTTGCTTTTTTAAGCCGGAAAGACTTTTAAGCCGCTTGTCATAAGTCGAGTGTACCTCGTCCCGGATCAGCTTTCCGTCTAAAAATTCCAGCACTCTTTTGTCCATCCGGTCAACCAGTTGCTTATCATGGGTACAAGCAATCACAGTCGTACCCTCTTGATTGATACATTCCAACAAGGCCATGATCGCTTCACCGTTTACCGGATCTAAATTTCCGGTCGGCTCATCGGCCAAAATTAAAGTAGGATTGTTGACGATAGCCCTGGCAATTCCCAGTCGCTGGGCTTCACCGCCGGAGAGTTCATTGGGATACATTTCTGACTTGTGACGTAAACCGACCTGAGTCAAAGCCAGCGGTACACGCCTTTTTATTTCGGCCCGCGAGGCGCCGATTATCTCCATGGCAAAAGCGACATTTTCATATACTGTTTTGCCCTCGATCAGACGAAAATCCTGAAAGATCATACCGATCTTGCGACGCAGAAAAGGAACCAGCCGCCGCGACAGATCAGCCAGATTATAGCCGTCTAATAGCACTTGCCCTGAATTAGCCCTTTCCTCGCAGGTCAGAAGTTTTATTAAAGTGGATTTCCCGGCACCACTTTCTCCGACCACAAAGACGAACTCACCGGGTCGAACAGTGAAGCTGACCCGGTCAAGGGCAGAAACACCGTTCTTGTAGACCTTGACTACGTCGATCAGCTCAATAATTTTGTTATCATCCATAATTTATCGTATTTACCACCAGGAATCTTGCTCATAATATCTCGAGCTTTCTTTGCGCTCCAGATACCTTTTTACCATGGCAGCAATCTTAAACAGAACTGCATCGTCAAAATTCCTTAGATCAAGTCCGGTAATCTTCTGCACCTTATCCAATCTATAGACTAAGGTATTGCGGTGGACAAAAAGTTGTCTGGAAGTCTCACTGCCATTAAGACTATTCTCAAAGAATTTACTGATAGTTGTCAGAGTCTCGCGATCCAGAGCTTCATAGGCGCCGGGCTTGAAGACCTCCTGCAGGAACATTTCACACAGAGTGGGAGGCAGCTGGTAAATCAAACGTCCCAATCCCAGCCTGTCATAACGCATCAGATAGGAAGCAGGTTCAAAGATATTGCCAACCGTCAGCGACAGCACCGCTTCACGATAGGATCTGGCAGCCTCTTTCAGAGTATCCGCAATCAGACCGATACCGATTCTGGCGCTAATCAGATGATCTGTGACCAGTTGGGCCAGAATTCCACGGGCCATTTCTTCATAAGTATCAAGATCATGATTTTCAGAAGCATCCAGAAGAATAGCAATAGTATTCTCATCCAGGGGCAGGACATAATCCGATTTATCCACCGGGAAGATTTCATTCAGCGTCTTTATCAGGGTCAGACTGTCTACAGACTGGCCCTTGACCAGCATGACTAATCTGGGAATAGCATATGGAATATCAAGCTCTTTCGCTTTGAGTGCGATATCGCCGGGAAGTTCATTTTCCAGCAGAACATTTTTCAAAAATACTTCTTTCAAATGATAATCATTCTCTTCCCTGATCGAAGCAGCCAGGCAGCGAGAGATCAGCTGCAGATAATTTTCAGCCGCTTTGTCCGTACCGGCAATAAAAATAACCAGAGGATCATAACCTTTGGCCTCGATAAGTTTATATGATTTGGTCCCGATTTTTACAATCTGATCCCCGGCTAGTAGCACGGCACTGATATTCTCATCTTTTGTATCCAGCATTTCATCATCCGTACTATCGATAACAATGCCGTCATAGTTCAAAACTCCTACCGTGCAATCAAGGAACTGTTTCAGCTCCGACATATATTTTTTAATACAAATCATCACAAAACCCTAGCTAAGCCGCATAATCCCTTCTACATAATTCTAAGCAGTCTGAACTGCATTAAAGCATTATACAATATATTTTTTGTTTTTCCAGCCCGTTTCGCATTAAATCAAAATAACCCGCTGATTTTGCCCTCAGGAGTTATATCTATTTTCTCCGCCGCCGGAATTCGAGGCAGTCCAGGCATTGTCATAACCTCTCCGGTCAACGCAACTATAAAGCCGGCACCGGCTGAGACTTTCAAATTACGAACCGTAATCACAAAGTTCTCCGGTGCCCCCAACAATTGGGGATCGTCCGAGAAAGAGTACTGCGTCTTCGCCATACAAACCGGTAGTCGATCAAAACCCAAAGCCTTGAGCTGCCGGAGTTGTTTTTTTGCCTTGGGCGTCAGTTCGACACCATCGGCACGGTAAATTCGCCTGGCAATTGTTTCCAGCTTCGTCTCAAGCGGCAAATCCAGATCATAAGTAAAGGAAAAATCGGATTTCGTTTCCGCCGTCAATCGCATGACTTTCTTAGCCAATTCTATCCCACCTGCACCGCCTTGAGCCCAGACCTCACAGAGAGCCACCCCGACACCCAGCTCGGCACATCCGGAACGCACCAGTTCTATTTCGCGCTCAGTATCGGCGGCAAAACGATTAATCGCCACCACAACCGGCAGCTTAAAAACATTTTTAATATTGTCTATATGTCGGAGCAGATTGGGCATCCCGGCCTCCAGCGCTGCCAGATTTTCCGCATTTAACTGCTCTTTATCTACCCCGCCATGCATCTTCAAGGCCCTGATTGTACCGACCAGAACTACCGCATCCGGTTGCAAACCCGCCGAACGGCATTTGATATTGAGAAATTTCTCGGCCCCCAGATCAGCGCCGAATCCGGCTTCCGTTACTACATAATCAGCATAGTCAAGAGCTAATTTGGTGGCCAGGACGCTATTGCAGCCATGGGCAATATTGGCAAACGGCCCGCCATGTACCAGTGCCGGTGTGCCTTCCAGCGTTTGAACCAGATTCGGATTCAGAGCTTCCTTCAGCAAGGCGGCCATAGCTCCCTCTGCTTTTAGATCGGCAGCAGTGACCGGTTCGTCATCGTAAGTATAAGCCACAACAATTTGTGCCAGACGCTCTTTCAGATCTACCAGTGAATCTGCCAGACAAAGTATCGCCATCACCTCGGAAGCAACCGTAATCTCAAAGCCGTCTTCACGAGGAACTCCGTTCGCAGTTCCGTTTAAGCCATCGACGATAAATCTGAGCTGTCGATCATTCATATCGACGACGCGCTTCCAAGTGATGCGGCGCGGATCAATCCTGAGGCTGTTGCCCTGGGTTATATGATTGTCCAGCATAGCAGCCAGCAAATTATTAGCTGCACCGATCGCATGCATATCACCGGTAAAATGCAGATTCAGATCCTCCATCGGAATCACCTGAGCATAACCGCCTCCGGCAGCTCCACCTTTGATGCCGAATACAGGTCCCATTGAAGGCTCCCGGGTCACCGAGATACTCTTTTGGCCCAAGCGGCTGAGCGCATCAGCAAGGCCGATCGTAACTGTTGTTTTGCCTTCACCGGCCGGAGTAGGTGTAATTGCCGTAGTAAGAATTAATTTGCCTCGTTCAGTTTTCTCTCTGTCCCGCAGACTGTTCAGATCGACTTTCGCCTTATAATGACCGTAAGGAATCAAATTTCCAGACGATAATCCGATCTTAGCCGCTATTTCACTTATAGGGCGCAGATCCGCCGCCTGCGCAATTTCAATATCGCTTTTGAATGACATAATTACACCCTACCTTCCGGACAATAATCAGATATTATATTAACGAATATTAATAAAGGCCGACTTAAAGATTATCTCCCGTCTGACCTGTGGCCAGACCGGCAATATCGATCAGCCAGATTACCCTGCCGCTGACCCGAATCAGACCGTCCCTCTCCATGCTAATCAATTCGCGCGAAAACGAAGGACGCGGCATGGCCAGCAGTCTGGCCACAACTTCCTTGGAAACCGGCAGCTCGACTGCCTGGGTAGAAACAACTTGAGTCGCCGAATCAAAAGTTTCACCCTCTTTCTCCAGACTGTCATGCAACAGATGCAGAAGATAAGCCGAAATCTTCTGCCGGAGGCTTTTCTGCGACAGCAAATCAATTCTTCTTTCCTGAAGCCTGATCCTGTCTGACAAAACCAGCAGATAATTGTGCAACAGCTTGGGGCTGCGCGAAATCATATTGAGCAGACTTTCCCGCGAAACCAGAATTACTTTGCTCGTTGTCACTGCTTCCAGAGTTACTTCATAATATTTACTGGAACCGAAAATATGCTGTTCCCCGAAAGTCCCACTCGGACCGATCAGATCCAAAGTAGTAAACTCGCCGGAGCTGGAGTATTTCTGCCTGGCAATATAACCTGATATAACGATATATACACCAGTGCAAAGATCACCTTCATTGACGATCACTTCACCTTTGTAGACTGTACGAATATGTGTGCCTTCGCAATAGTCATGATACAGTTCATGTGTCAGACCCCTAAATAGCGAAGTGCTACCTAAGATTTCGCAGACTCTCTTCATCTCAATTCCTCGGCAATCGATTTAATGCTAACAGAATAACAAAGCAAAGCTGAAATTGGAAACCTTTGCTACAATTAAAGTAGTAAAAAGCAATAATTTCTTATAAAAAGAAGCATCAAGAAGGAACTTCCTTTGCTTTTGTTACTTCTACCTTGCATCAGAATCGGCTCTGAGGCTATAATAACTGACGCGCGGACATGGTGGAATTGGCAGACACGCTGGATTTAGGTTCCAGTGCGAAAGCATGCAGGTTCGACTCCTGTTGTCCGCACCATTTTGAGTGGTGATCAGCTTCCCGAATGACACCACTCATTTTTATGAAAGGTAGACATGTATTATTATTTAGAAACCAAATCCCATGATCCTGCCTACAATCTGGCCTTCGAGGAATACTGCCTGCAAGAATTGACACAGTACGACAAGATTATGCTGCTCTGGCAGAATGCCAATGCTGTGATCATCGGCCGCTATCAAAACTGGCAAAACGAAGTCGATGCAGAGGCAGTCCGGCGTCTGGGCATCGAGGTAGTTCGGCGCTCAACCGGGGGCGGTGCCGTCTACCACGATCTGGGCAATCTCAACTACTCTTTCATCACACCGGCACCCGATCTTGCAGCCTTGGATTTGGCAGCAGTAGCCGCTCCCCTACTGTCCGCTCTGCATAAAATTGGCATCCCGGCCCAAGTCCAGGGCCGAAACGACATAGTCCTGGACGGACATAAAATATCCGGCACCGCACAAGCCCTGCGTCGGAACAGACTGCTGCATCACGGCACTTTGCTCTTTTCCTCTGATCTGACAGTGCTGGGCACAGTCCTGCGAGCAGATCCGACTAAGCTGATATCCAAAGGTGTTAAATCAGTACGAAGCCGTGTCGTCAATATCAAAGACCATCTGGGCTGGGAGACCTCACTGAACGAATTCCGGCAACAGCTTCTGTCCGCTCTGCCGCCCATGACCAAAGTCACCTTGAGCAAAGACCAATTAACAGAGATCCGGCAGTTGGCAGCTGCCAAATATGCCAGCTCGGACTGGAATCAGGGCAAGGAGCCGCCGGGGACTCTGAACTGCGCCAAACGTTTTTCGGGTGGCAAAGTCGAAGTCAATCTCGACATCGCCAAGGGCAGAATTCAGGATCTTAAGGTCAGTGGCGATTTCTTAGGCCTGGTTCCTATCTCCGCTCTGGAACAGGCTCTGACCGGACTGCTCTACGAAAAAGACAGCGTCGCCGCTATCTTGGCCACGCTGCCTCTCAATTTATATCTGGGCCATATCAGCGCCGCAGAATTTCTCTCTTGTCTGTTCCCGGAGTAGAAATCTAGGCTTGGGCTGCCCGGGCTTTCTTCTGCTCAAACTCCACTTGGCAAGCCATCATCACCGCAGGTTCATGTATTAGTTTGGCGGCTACCAGAGCCAGTGCCGCGGCACCGTCTTCTAAAGCCTGATGACCGGCGGGAGAGACTGTCGCCTCTGCCATCTCCTTGCTGTGACCGACAACTTCTTCACCGGCAATCTTGATATAGCCTTGGATCGTCGGACAGACAAAGGAAACCGCACCAACATCCGTAGAGCCGTGCGGCACCAATACCAGCGGTTCTACCTCGGTTAAACCAAGCTCTGCATATTCAGCCGCTAGCAATTCAGCCAACTTTTCATTTATCAAGGTCTCGCCATAGGGGCATTCATAAATGCTCTGCTCTACGGTGCAGCTGCATGCTGCTGCTGCTGCTTCCGCGCGTTTTGCGGCGTCCTCCGTCATAGCCAAAGCCGTTGCCATTTTCGGCGCCCGGAAATAGTAGTCCAGCGAGGCATAGGCCGGTATGACATTGGCTGCAGTTCCACCCTGAGAGATCACACCATGGATATAGCAGTTTTCCTTAAGGAACTGGCGTTGGAAATTGATCGCTGTAAAGGCTAAAACAGCAGCATCCAGAGCTGAAGCGCCTTCGTAAGCTTTACAACCGTGGGCATTTTTGCCGTGGAATTCGAAGCGGACCGGGTTCAGTGCCAAAGAGGCACCGCCCAGTCCGTTTTTATTACTGCCGTGGATCATCAAAGCGGCATTGACATGATCAAAGACTCCGCCTTCCACCATTTTGATTTTGCCGCCGAAATTCTCTTCCGCCGGGGTTCCGATCACTAAAACCTGCCCCCCCAGGGCATCTACTATAGATTGCATGGCCTTGGCAGCCAACATGCTGATGCCGCCAAATAAATTATGGGCACAGCCATGGCCGACCTCCGGCAGAGCATCATATTCAGCCGGGAAGGCAATCACAAGTCCACTGTTCGGCTCGCCATATGCGGCCAGATAGCCGGTCGGCATCACCAGATTGCGTGTGACCGTAAAGCCGTTCTCCTCCAGCCATGCGGTCATTATCTCATGGGCATAATATTCTTCACCGCCGATTTCCGGCTTATCATAGAGTGCTTGCACGATAGCGCGGACTCCCGCCGCATTATCTTTAACCGCCTGCTTAATCTGTTCACGACTTTGCGCTTGAGTTTGCATCTTCTACTAAATCCTTTCTAATTTTTGCCCATACATAATCTGTTGTGAGAAACTATTATTCCAGAGCTTTATCACGCAACGCTTTGGCATCTTCGACCCATTTGTCGAGCAGACCTGCCTCGCGAGCTTCCTCGATCACCTGATTGCAGATATCAATCAGCGACGCATATTCTTCGCCCAGAGGGAAGCCGATAACATTGGTGGAGTACATCTTCTCCGGATCCAGATCAAAACCGTCTTGCGGCAGAATGACCAGATCGGGGAAGGTTTCGAGCATTGGTTCCGCAGATTCAGTGGATACAATCACCGCATCAATATCGCCTGCATTCAGAGCCAGAGCCAAAGCATCCATGGTGCCTAGCTGCTTAATATTCTTTTCCGGGGTCAGCTTGGCTGCCATTTCATATTGGATAGAACCGGCCTGGGCACCGAGGGTTAGCTCTGCAGCCTTAAATGATTCAAGATCAGGATATTTCTCAGCGTTGGCTTTAGTAGTCAGGATACCTTGATAGCTTTCTGAGGTTGATCTCTGATAGCCGACCGAAAACTGCATGGATTCTTTGCGTTTTTCAGTCGCGGCAAAGCCGGAAATGCCCATATCCACCTGACCGGCCTGAATATTGGCCAGCACTCCGCTGAAATCTGTAGCTTTAATCTCCAGTTTGACGCCGATTTTGTCGGCAATCGCCTGACCGAGTGAAATATCGCTGCCGACTATCTGCTTTTTATTATTCTCATCCAGGATATAAAATTCATTGGGTGGGAAATCAGGTGAAGTACCCATTATGATGGCGCCTCTCTTCTTGATCTCAGCCAGTTTGTCATTTGCTGACGGCTCTGCGGTGTCTTCACCTTCAGGCTCTTCGGTAGCGTCCGCTGCATCTGCTTCGGGTTCATCCGCAGGGGTTTCCTCTGCAGCAGCTTCGCCCTCAGTTTCCTCTGCGGCAGCAGCAGTAGTACTCGCTGTTTCGCCTTTGCTGCAGGCGACTGCCAGTAGACCAAGGATCAGAATCAAACTGATCAGAATTAGTGCTTGTT
>JAAYQX010000062.1 GCA_012519085.1 Clostridiaceae bacterium | reverse complement strand
TGGGGTGTCCCGATTAATATGCTCATGATCGATGCCGGCGTCACTTTTGCCATGAAATGGCTCGAAGGCGAAGCCGAGCGCGATGATCTTGAAGCCTACAAAGCTACTGTGAATGAAGTTGCTGCTGCACGTAATGTTGGTGAACTCCAGATCAGCAATTATATAGATCCGGAAAAGGGCGAATTGGAGAATTTCTTCCTGTTGTTGGCTCCTTTCCACGATTTCTCTGCTGGCGACTAAAATGCAGTAGTCAAGAAATCTAGCTTCATGGGCACCGGCAATATCCTTGCGATACCCGGTGCCCTTTTTACAATCTAGAGACTGGAGGAGTTTATTTTGGAGACAGAATATTTATTGTCGATGAATGACATCAGCAAAGAGTATTTTGGCAACAAAGTGCTCAAAAATGTAAATCTCCAGGTGAAAACGGGAGAAATCCACGCTCTCATGGGAGAAAACGGGGCAGGCAAATCGACACTGATGAATGTGTTATTTGGCATGCCCGTCATACATAATACCGGTGGCTTTGAAGGCCAGGTACAACTGGATGGCAAAGAAATTTCCATTGCAGATCCTCATGATGCCATGAACTACGGCATCGGTATGGTTCATCAGGAGTTCATGTTAATTCCTGATTTCACTGTGACTGAAAATATCAAAGTCGGTCGTGAAACCGGACGCCCGTCACTTGTGCCCGTACTGGATAAAGTCTTCGGCAGAGACTTAGATCATATGCTGTGGGATGAAATGGCTGCTGACAGTAGAAGATCTCTTGATTCCATCGGTATGATGAATATAGAGGAATATGCCAAGGTAGCCGGCATGCCGATCGGCTATCAGCAATTTGTGGAGATTGCACGTGAAATAGACAAAACCGGTATCAAGCTGTTGGTATTTGATGAACCGACAGCTGTACTAACTGAAAGTGAAGCTGATCGCCTGCTGGAAATTATGCGTCTGATCTCATCGCGCGGGATCGCTATTATTTTTATTACACATCGTCTTGATGAAGTAATGCAAGTAGCCGATAGCATGACTATATTGCGGGATGGTGAATTTGTCGCTCGCAAAGAAGTTGCTGAAACCAATCTGGTTGAGATCGCCCAGCTGATGATCGGGCGTCAAGTGGATAAGCTGGTAGATGATAGTGAGCATGATCCCCGAGAATTAAGTGATGACAAAATTGCTTTGGAACTGGTCAATTATTGTGTCAATATGCCAGGAGAAAAAGTTATAAATATGAATGTCAAGATTAGAGAAGGAGAGATCTTCGGCTTCGGCGGCCTGGCCGGTCAAGGCAAGATCGGCATCCACAATGGCATTCAAGGTCTCTATGAAACCAGAGGCGATGTCTTAATCCATGGCGAGAAATTAGATCTCAGTAAGCGCGGAGAGGCTTTGCGCAAAGATATAGCCTTTGTTTCGGAAGACCGTCGCGGTGTAGGTTTATTACTAGGTGAATCAATCGAACGCAATATTGTTTTCTCTGCCATGCAAGTTAAGAATGAATTTTTGAAGCGTGGTCTGTTGGACCGCAAGGCCTCTCTAAAGCACACTAGGGAGATGATTGAACTGCTCGATATCCGTACTACCGGACCGCAGCAAACTGCCGGCAGCCTGTCCGGTGGTAATCAGCAAAAAGTTTGCTTGGCCCGTGCCCTGACTCTGAAGCCGAACATTTTGATCGTGGCCGAGCCTACCAGAGGAATCGATATCGGTGCCAAGAAATTGGTTCTGGAATATTTGACCAAGATCAACCGGGAACAGGGTACCACCATCATTGTCATCAGTTCTGAGCTGGTAGAACTGCGCTCTATCTGTGACAGGATTGCTATTGTGGCCAAAGGTACCATTGCAGCCATCCTGGATCCGGAGGCACCGGATGCTGATTACGGGCTCGCCATGTCTGGCCTGAAGAGAGAGGATGTGGGAGCATGACAGGTTTTAAAAAGTTTGTAGAAAAAGTAGGACTGCCCAGACTGATCATCGGCTCTTTCTTTATTGTGCTGATCATCGTAGCTTTAGCACTGGGCCTAAATGCTCCATTTTTATTCAGCGATATTATCCGTCGCTGGATGATGTACAGTATCTTAGTCCTGGCCATGGTTCCCGGCGTGCAAAGCGGTATCGGTTTGAACTTCGGCATTTCACTTGGTGTCGTCAGCGGCTTGCTGGGCGCCGTCATTGCTATGGAAGTGTCCTTTGTCAATGGCTGGTTCTATCATTTTGGTGCCGGCGCTGCTTGGTTAACACTACTGTTGGCCTTGGCAATTGCCATTGTCATTTCAGCTCTGGTCGGTGCAGCCTACGGTATGCTCCTTAACCGGGTAAAAGGCTCTGAGATGACTGTTTCAACATATGTTGGTTTCTCATCGATCGCTCTGATGAATATCGTCTGGATCATGCTCCGTTTCAAAAATGGTCAGCTCAAATGGCCAATCGGCAGCGGTCTGCGCAATACTGCCAGCCTGCAGGAATCTTTTGGCGGTTTACTGAGCGATCCTATGGTCTATGAGTCACCGCGCAGTATTACGGTTTATGCCGATGTCAGCGATGTGGGTTCAGTATCAGTGCAACAGCCCAAGTCTTTGGGGTTCTTGGCCATCGATGTCAATGACAGCGGTTTCGTTCTCCCTCTGGGCTTGATTCTGGTCTTTGCCCTTTGCTGCCTGATTGTCTGGCTGTTTTCCCGCAGCAAGACCGGCATCGCCCTCAGCGCTGCAGGAGAAAATGAGCTATTCACTCTATCCAATGGCATTAATGTTGACCGGATGAGAATCTTGGGCACATCTATTTCCACAGTGCTAGGCGCTATAGGAATTATTATGTATGCACAGACTTATGGTTTCTTGCAACTGTACAATGCACCTCTGATGATGGGCTTTACCGCAGTCGCCTCTGTACTGCTCGGCGGTGCCACTGTCACCCGTGCCAGGATCTCAAATGTGATCATCGGCACATTACTTTTTCAAGGTATTCTGACCGTTGCCCTCCCGGTTGCCAATGAGTTAGTTAATGTATCAGCCTTACCTGAAGTAACGCGCATTATTATCTCTAACGGCATCATTCTCTATGCCTTGTCCAAAACGAGGGGAGGAAATCAAAGATGAACAAAAAAATTGCAAACACTATGACAAATCCTGACAACAACATTAGTGAACGCATCAAAACGTTACTATTTGACAATAAAGTCATGATCGTCTTTGCTTTTCTCTGTTTTGGTGCTTTTATGGTCTCCGGTATGCAGCTGGAGGCTGTTGTAGCTGAAGTCTTCACTCGTATTGCCAGAAATGGTTTCACTGTCCTGGCCCTCTTGATTCCGGTCTTTGCAGGCATGGGACTTAACTTCGGTATTGTTATTGGCGCTATTGCAGCACAGATTGCGATATTTGCTGTAGTATACTGGCGCTTCACCGGCTTAGGCGGCATGATGCTGGCTGTCTTGATCGCAACCCCACTGGCTCTTCTCTTCGGCTATTTGGTCGGTAAGCTTTTCAACAAAATGAAAGGTGCAGAGATGATTGCCGGTCTGATTTTGGGCTATTTTGCAGACGGATTGTACCAACTGCTGTTCTTGGTTTTGATAGGCGGTGTAATACCTGCCACCGACCCCCGCTATATCATTGATGGCGGTATGGGTGTCAAAAATGCCATCGACCTGACCGGATCACTCAAGTACTCCATTGACCGAGTCAAAATTATTGATTTGGCCTTAGGCCTGTTGATTTTAGTCGTAGTCATAACCGGAGTTAAGCTCTTCTTGCACTTGAAGAAGAAACGACAGCTTGAAAGAAAAGATCTGATCATCTTCGCTGTAGTTGCAATCCTCTATGCCATCACCTACGTTCCGGCTATTGAGAAGCATCTTTTTGCAGACCGCATCAATCTGATTGTGGCCCTACCCTTATTTTTGCTTTTTGTAGTCATTCGCAATCTGCTGGCCATCTATAAGAACAGTAAGAAACCTGATCCTAACTTTAATCGTCCTCGCAGCATATTTTATATCGCCCTTTCGGTCTTAGTCTATATCCTGACCTATGTCCCCGCTCTGGAGTCCTTGATCATGTCGATCAATCTCCCGGTTCTGCCCTATGTTCTGATCACAGGCTTATGTGCCTTCAACAATGGTCTACTAAACACCAGGCTAGGACAGAATATGAGGACGGTCGGACAAAGTCAGACTGTGGCTGCTGCTTCAGGTATCAATGTTGACCGCACCAGGGTTATCGCCATGATGCTTTCAACCTTATTGGCCTGCTGGGGACAACTGATCTATCTGCAAAATATCGGTACCTTCTCTACCTATGGTGCCCATTTGCAGATCGGGCAGTTCGCAGTAGCAGCTTTACTGGTTGGCGGTGCCTCAGTCAGCAAAGCTACTAATAAGCAGGCACTGATCGGTGTCACCTTATTCCATCTGCTGTTTATCATTGCACCTCAGGCAGGTAATCAGCTCTTCGGTGATGCTCAGATCGGTGAGTACTTCCGCGTCTTCGTCTCCTACGGTGTCATCGCACTGTCACTTGCCATGCACGCCTGGCAGCGCAAGAAACCATTGGAGGAGATCACTGCTGATTAACTAGGAATCTAAAACCAAGTCTTCGGCAGTCACTATGCTTGCCAATAATAATCCAGGCGGCAAAACTAAATAAATAGCTAACTGCCGACTGACACATTTAATTAACCAAGGGGCCCCCGGCGGGGCCCCTTATTCCCGTAGCCGTTTCCTTGACGATCAGGAGAAAGCTGGCCTATAATCAAACAGCTGTAAAAACTTAAGTCGCAGCTCAAATCTATCAAAAATAAGTAGCATGGAGAAGTACCGAAGTGGCCGTAACGGGGTGCTCTCGAAATGCGGTGTGAAGGACAAAAAACTGAATAATCATGCAAAACAACTTGCATATTTTATGGCACGGAGAAGTACCGAAGTGGCCGCAACGGGACTGACTCGAAATCAGTTTATCGGGCAACCGATACGTGGGTTCGAATCCCACCTTCTCCACCAAACCCCTTGAAGCCCGCTTACCGCAATGGTTAGCGGGCTTCTTTTTCTAAAAGCAAAGCTAAATCTCAAATCCTCTTTCTTCTTCCCTATTGTTCCTTATTCTTATATGCGCTAATTTCCATAATTATGACTCACTGAATGGCTATTGCATATTTATTATCATCATTTTTGAAATGGTGCCCAAATGGTGCCCGACTTTACAAAGAGTCTTAAAAAGATAAGGGAAGATATGCGGAGATACGGGCATTTTAACGCTCATGTTGTGGTGTCCGATTTTTCTTTTTTTTGCGCTCCACTTTCACTTCTTGATCTAAAGCTCTTGTAAAGACTTCTCCGTGATATTTCCCTAGCACTTCAGCTTTTCGTTCCAGCCTGACATTAATGTAGCGCTCTGTAACTGCTTCCAGGTTATTGGAAATACCTAGACTGATGCCAATGCCTTTTAGGGTATGCCCAAGTATTTCGCCGACCGTATAAAAATCTCCGGTTAGCTCATGCATGTTTGTTGCTGCCGTATGACGCAAATCATGAAAGCGAATATGTGGCATATCGGCACGGCGCAAAAATTGACCAAATTCAGATGAAACTCGATTCGGTATATAGGGCGCACCGTCACTTTTAGCTATGACAAGATTGTTGTCATAATAGGTTTCCCCTGACAGTTTAAACATATATTTTTGTTGTTCCTGAAGGAATTTCTGCTTCAGAAAAAACGGCTTTGTTTCTTCTGTTATTGGTAGCATCCTGCCGCTGGATTTTGTTGGAGCAAATTCCTCAATAATCTTCGTTCCCGACGGAGGCTTAAAAGGCATTTGCTCCACGACTGAGAAGCAGTTATTCTCTAGATCAACTTTATCCCAACGAAGTCCCAGGATTTCGCTGCGGCGCATCCCGTAAAGACCGCCGAGCAAAACCGGCATTTCCCATGCTGTTCCCATGGTCTTAGCAAGGAGTTGCTGCATCAATTCGATTGTATACGGATCAGGAGTCTTGCCACCTTTACCAAACTTGGTAATCGTATCTCTCGCCGGATTCCCTTCTATGTATCCATATTTCCTAGCGTGCTCAAAAGCCCCGCTCAGAATTCTCTGGACATAGCGCACTGTTGCGTTGGCAAGGCCTCTGTCAAAAAGTTTGGCAAAGAGATTATCTAACAAAGCCGGCGTAATCTGATTCAAACGTAAGTGTCCGATGTGGGCAACGATATGATTCCTGATATGAGATTTATAGCCGTCAATAGTGCTTGGGCGTAAGCTTCGGCTGTGAATATCCATCCAATTATTCATATACTCTTCCAGTGTCTGCTTCGAACCAGCACTTGTTGTCATAGTGTAGATAGGATTCATCAGCTTGATTCGCATATCTGCTTCGTGTTCAATAGCATCCTTTTTGGTCAGAAAACCTTTTTTTGAATAGGTCTTTTTCCCTTCAGGTGTTTGGTACTTAATATTGACGTCATACACGGTACCAGCTCGACCTGTCAGTTCACCGTTGGCGTCACGCTTGTTTTTTACTTGACGAGACGAGACTGCCATTGTCAATCACACTTTGGCTTAGCGCTGACTTTAGAGCGCTCATACCAATCCAATATAGCCTGTTCCGTCATCAATTTGCGGTTTCCATTTGGCACATAATCAATTTCGCCGCGATCGAGTAAATCTCTTAGTGTGTTTTCGCCGAGTCCGCTGATTTTGCTCATCTGCTCAACGGTTTTCAAAATTGGGGTACCGGAAATTTCTTCTGTCTTTATTCTTGGCATGCTAAGCCTCCTCTCTCTTATTTTTGTAAGAACTAAACGAAAATGAACCGCTCAGACGGCAGCTGGTGGCTGCTCCATAGGTCTCTCGCCTCAGGCATTCTTATGTCCTGCCGTTCCTTCGCGTGCGGCGGGTTGGTTACCGCTCGAGCTGGAGCTAAACGGAAGTATCATTATTTCGTTTTGCAAGTCATAACCAACATCGACCACCGATGCTTTTGTCAGGGATCGTATCGCTCGCTTGCCAGTCAGCAAGGTCTTGGCAGATGTGACACGGTTCATTGCAAAATTGAAGGTATCCGAGCTGTTCTATGAAGTTGTCAAAGTGCTTATTATATTCAGCTTTCAAAGGAACGTATTTTTATTTGTTCATCTTCCAGCTGATGTAAGACCGCATCAAAAATTGATACGGTGGGCTTATCAAATGGTAAATTTAGTAATGGCGTGCATAAGTTTGGCTTCAAGCTCCAGTCGCATATATTCATCGATTACACGAACCGGATTGCCATACTCGTCGTACAGCGTGCGAATGCTAAGTTTATTGATGTAGGGAGCATAATGGTTAACAATTCGTTCCATCGCTATTGGGTCGCCGCTCACGGCAGCTACAATAATGTGTTTGGCTATCAAGTTCGTGTTGTATTGTTCCGCTTTCCTTCTTCTCATCTTTTTCCTCCGCAACTTCTCGCATCTCCCGCAAAATATCTGTTCGCTTGTACTGCACAGAACTTCTGGAAATATGTAAGTGTTCTCCAATTTCTCTATCCGACATCTCCATCCAAATCGACATCAGGATGATGTTTCTATTGAAAGGTGACAGCCTATCCAGCAAGTTAGCTAAAAGCTCGTTGTGGATAACTATCGTTCCGTCAAATAACTGAAACTCAGCAAATTCTTCATCATAAGCATCCCAGTACTGAAAAGGCGTTGCTTGCAACTGCGCTTCGTAGAGATCAGAAAAATTAACTTCTCGTTCTCTTTGTTTCTGCTGGGCGCGATACATGTCTCTTGCTTCATTTCGAAGACATATTTTGCAGTAACTATCAAATTTCTCCTCAATACATTTTTCTCGTTGTTTTCTTGGCATCAGTCCGCCTCATTTCCTTCGGTTTGGAAGAGAAAGTGATTTAGGCCTCTACTACTAAAACGATAATTTTTGAAAAACTGCCAAACTGATGCGCAACCAATAAAAAAAGCGCCCGTCACATGATTGAGACGAACGCAACAAAGTCAGCTCTTAGAAGAACTTTTTAATCTATTAAATTTTAAAGTAATTGTCGTGCTAAACGAAAGTCGGATCAACCACGATTAGCTGCAGATTCTTTTTTTACAATCTTCTTCGACGTCGTGACTGGTCAATTGGAATTTTGTGGCCGGCAATTATTAGTCATTAGTTAGTTCAAATGGTACAAGTTAAAGGGCGGATCTGAAGTCCGCCCTTCTGGTTGTTCGCCGCGGCCGGCTGTTGCCTGTGGAACAAAATATTGCCTTGTTAGCAAGGTCATGCGTTACAGAGCCTTTTTAGGCTTGACTTTATAATGTGTATGCAGCAGCTCATGGGATTTGTGACCCAGTGGCTCATGCAAGAATTCTTCGTAGAGAATTTTAACCTCCGGATTGTCGTGCGATTTACGCAGTGTCATCTTTTCATCTTCAAGATAAATAGCTTTAATACGCTCAATACGCTTGGTATTGGTCTTGGTATACGGTTGACCGCCGCCGCCAATGCAGCCACCGGGGCAAGCCATAACTTCGATGAAATGATAGGGGCATTCACCCGCTCGTACCTGCTCCATCAGAGTTCTGGCATGGGCAAGGCTGTGAGCGATCGCTACCTTGACGACGGTGCCGTCCAGATCAATTTCAGCATGCTTGATACCGTCAAAGCCACGAGCAAATTCGAAGTTCAAGTCCTCCAGCTCACGCTTAGTCACAATTTCGTATACTGTGCGCAGGGCTGCTTCCATAACGCCGCCGGTGGCACCGAAGATGACGCCGGCGCCGGTGTAAGACCCCATCCAGGAATCGAATTTTGAAGGGGTCAGCTGCTCGAAGTCCAGACCGGTCATGCGCAGTAGCTTGCCAACTTCTCGGGTGGTCAATACTATATCGACATCCTGATAACCACTGGAGTTCATTTCCGGTCTCTGAGCTTCAAATTTCTTAGCAATGCAGGGCATGATAGAAACGGAAACAATCTTAGACGGATCAATTTCCATCTTCTCTGCCCAATAGGTCTTGGCTAAGGCACCAAACATTTGCTGTGGTGATTTGCAGCTTGAGAGATGAT
>JAAYQX010000061.1 GCA_012519085.1 Clostridiaceae bacterium | reverse complement strand
CTGCTAAGGACTCAACAATTGTCAGCAAAATCTCGGTTCGCCAGCTGGTGGCCGGCGCCAGAAAAGCCGGTAGTCTGACCAATCCAAGTTACAGCTCGGGAAGAGCTGTGGATGGTATTAAAGCACATAAGAAATTCACCAATTTGATGGCTGAACAAATTGATGAGATTGATCTATACGGTGAATTTTCTTTGGAAACATCTTTCAACACAGAAATCCGCGGTTTACAGTATCGCTTGGAGATCTCAGGCCGTTGCGATCTCTGGTATCTTGAGCAGGACGGTCCCTGTCTAATTGAAATCAAAAGTTATCGCGGACAAGAACGCAACGAGAGTGAGTCGGGGAATCCATTGCACTGGGCTCAGGCAGAAACTTATGCCCATATGCTTCTGCAAAAAGTTCCCGCTCTGCACAGCTACAGCAAGATACGTGTCTGTTTAGCCTATGTTGCGGTAGATAGTAATGATTATTATTTAATTGAACGAGTTGCCGATCCGACCGGCCTAGAGCAAAAATTTACAGATCTCTGCACGAACTGGCTGCAACATACTGTCAGCCTGATAGACTACCGAAAGACTAGAAATCTGGTAAATGCCGCGGGGGGGTTCCCCTATGACAATCTGCGTGAGGGCCAACGCTTTTTTATGCGTCAGGCCATTGCGGCTATGCGTGATCGCAGCACTTTATTTGCCCAAGCTGCCACAGGCAGCGGCAAGACAATGGCGGTAGTTTATCCTGCCTTGAAAGCGCAGGCAGCCGGCCTCGGCTCAGTTATCTTCTATCTGACAAATATGTCATCAACAAAACTGATCGCTGAACAGGCAATTGCCGATTTAAGACAGAATGGCTTTCTGGTACGCAGCCTAACTCTGACTGCCAAAGAAAAAATTTGTCTGCAACCGGATCTGTACTGTGAAATGAAAATTTGCCCTTATGCTCAGGATTATTATGAGAGATTACCCTCTGCTCTTCAGGAACTGGCATCTCTAAGAATGGCAGATCACGATACAATCATAGAAATTGCACAGAAACACAGATTATGTCCTTTTGAATTGCAGCTGGACTTTTCTGAATGGTGTGACATTGTGATTGGCGACTACAATTATCTTTTTGATCCTCGAGTTTATCTGAGCAGATTTTTCGCCGATGACAATAAGGATAAACATATCGTCCTGATCGATGAAGCCCATAATTTGCCGGGACGATCTCGACAGATGTACAGTTCCTTTCTGGAGCTTTCCGTTTTACGCCAAGTTGAACAGCTGCTGTCGGCGCCTGACATTATTGATCTGGGACCTACTAAACTTGCTTTGAACCGCCTTCGTCAAATAATTGGCTGCTTAGATGAGCTACTGCCTTATCTGCGTGAGCCAGAGCTGCAGTTTGCGGATCAAAGTTTATTGGGAACAATAATTAGTCAACAGGAACTTTTGCGCACGGAACGGTTCATTGGAACCAGAAAACTCCTGTCGGCTTTTATCAGCAATGTAGGCTCTTTAGTCTATGCTTTAGGACAGTTTCTGGATTGTTTCCCGGAATGGGAGTCTCGACGCACCGTGCTGGAACTTTGGTTCGAACTGAATTTTTTCCTGCGCGTGGCAGAATCATACTATGACAAAAACTATATAACTATGGTTCGCCAGACTGCGCAAAATGATCTGATGATCGGCTTGCTTTGTCTGGATGCGGCCAAAAGTCTTACGAACAAATATTATCAGCGCTATCCGATAATTTTTTTCTCTGCGACTTTGAGTCCTGCTTTTTACTACCAGAGATTGCTGTATTCTTTTGTGACGGAAAATCCTCCGGACTTTCTCCAGCTTGCTTCGCCCTTCGCGCCGGAAAATAGATTGGTGCTGACAGTTGATCAATATTCCGTTCGCTATCGGGATAGGACAGATACTCTCTTCCCTATTTTGCAATTAATCTATCAGGCAGCCCTAATCAAACCGGGACATTATCTGGTATTTTGCCCGTCATTTGCTTATTTACGGCAAGTAGCTCAGGTGCTGAAACAGATCAATATTTCTGATCAATGGCAAATTATGATCCAAAAACCTAAACTCAGTGAACGGGAAAAGAATAAGTGGCTGGATCGCTTCCGCAGCACAGGCGGTAAGTCCCTATTAGCCTTTGCCTGTCTCGGCAGTATTTTCAGCGAAGGGATCGATCTGACCGGAGAGCAATTAATTGGCGTATTTATTATTGGTACCGGTCTGCCCCACCCCTCACCGGAACGTGAGCTGATGCGCCAATATTATGAGCAGGAATTCGGTGACGGTTTCCACTTTGCTTATACTTTTCCCGGCTTTAATCTGGTTATGCAGGCTGCCGGTCGGCTGATCCGCCATGAGGACGACCGAGGAATAATCGTTCTAATTGATGACCGCTATTCCCGTGAGGATTATCAGGCACTTCTGCCGAGTGACTGGTTGGCACAACCTGCTCACGATGATGAAGAAACATTAGCTTTGATTACTGAATTTTGGGACAGTTAATGGAATTTGGATCCCGAGTTTGCACGGTGGCCTTCCCTTATAAACAGAAATTCTAATCCTCATTTTTGCCGGGAGTTAATATGGTTTCAAAGCTGTCCATCAACTTCAGGCGAGTATATTGCTTCTCCAGCTTTTCCGTCAGATAAAGATCGATAAATGACAGCAGTTCCGACCGAACTCGATCGCTGATTGTAAAGTTAAATAGGAGATTATAATCAGCCTGCACAACATAAAGTAAGGAAGCTATAGCCGGTTGTGATAGATAGACGCAAGCTTCCTGATCAATCTGCTCCTTACTGCAGATTAAGCCTGAGTCAGGGAAACTAAAACAGGCTCTCTGATCAATTTCAGCATGGCAGCGTATGCAATCATTGAGCCAAGGTGCATAGCCAAGATCTGAAATCAAACGAAATACTGCAATTTGAGCAACAAGAGCCGGATCATCATTGCGGCACAATTCATGTAGGGTATATCCCCAGAGTTTATAGACATCAGGCTCAGCAACACCTTGTACCAGAGAATCAATTGTGACCTGACTAAAGTGGGCTGCTGCGGTAAGCTTGGCAATATCTTGATGGAGCGGAAGAAATGCTTCAATCAAATCCCCGGCGTCAATCGTGGTACGCTCCTTATAATAGAATATCTCATATTCTGCCAGTACAAACGGCATTGTAACAGCTTGTAAGCGGCTTTTGCTGCTTGAGGCACCATAGGCCATTGCGACCGACAAACCTCGCTGCTCAGAAAGCAGATGAAGCAGCCTGTCTTTCTGTCCAAAAGGTACAGATTTTAATACAAAAGCCTTAAATCTCTGATGTCTCATGAAAATTGTTTGCTGTCAAAATCCAACTCTTGTAAATGATGCGGTTTATTGCGCCAATCAGCCCTAACCTTGACAAATAAATATAAGTCTACAGGACAATCAGCCATCAGCTCCAGTTCTTGACGTGCTTTGATCCCGATATTCTTGATCATATTGCCGCCTTTTCCTAAAATAATCCTCTTATGACTTTCTTTCTCTGTAAAGACTGCAGCACTGATTGTAATTCTTGTTCGGTCACCTGCTGAGTCAAATATTTCATTATACTCTTCAATCATTACGGCAATCCCATAGGGTAATTCCTCATAAAGACGATTGAAAAGAGCTTCACGAATTAATTCTGCAGCCAACATCCTTTCAGTCTGGTCAGTATAATCGCTTTCATCATAATAGGGCTGGGAAATGGGTAATTTCTGCTTGATTTCTTGGATTAACAAGGATACGCCGTCACCATACTTCGCAGATATCGGAATAAAGGAAGTGAAACCATATTCTTGATTATACAGTGCAATCAAGGGTAGCAGGTTTTCTTTCTTTGCAGTGTCTGTTTTGTTGATAACGATTATAACCGGCTTATTCATTTCAACTGCTTTATCCAGGATATTTCGCTCTATCCGATCAATAAACGGTTTGAATCCTGCTTCAATCATTAGGCAAATCAGATCTGACTCCATAAAAGCCTGCTCGGCGGCCTGAAGCATATATTGACCTAATCTGCTGGTTGGCTGATGAACTCCAGGGGTATCCAAGAAAATGATTTGGGCTTCATTGTCAGTATAGACTCCTCTTATCATCTTCTGTGTAGTTTGAGGTTTAGGTGAAATAATAGAAACTTTTGTACCGATCAGACGATTAAGCAGAGTCGATTTACCAACATTGGGCCTACCTATAATTGACACAAAGCCAGACCTAAACCTGGAAAAATCTAATTTGCGCATCATCTCTTCTTGCAGAATAAACATCCGCTCAGCAGCAAAGCCATCTTCATGGTCATAGCCCAAGAGATGTAAGATTCCGTGTACCAGCAAAAAAAGCATTTCTTCCGGCAGACTGTGATTATGTTCTGAAGCCTGTGAGGCCGCCTGTTCCGGACATATTACAATATCACCTAAGTTCAGAAATTTAGAATTTCCTATTACTTCTAAATCCCAAACCTGTACCGGGCCGGCTAGTCTTCCTTCCACCATTGGCAGAGCAGAAAATGAAAGTACATCTGTGACTTCATTTATACGACGAAATTGCTGGTTTAAACGGCGGATTTCTTCACTGCCGGTTAACAGGATTGAAAGTTTAGGGATCAGACACATTCTTTCAAGCTCTGCAGCAAAATCAAAAGAACTGATCGTCATAGTTGCAGCGGATTCAATGGCAGCTTCGATTTCGACATCAATTAGATCTGTAACATTGTTCTCAATCTGAACAATCATGGGCATTAATTAGCCTCAACAACTATTCTATCTGTAGGATAAGAAACACGTTGATGAAAGTGCCCGGCATAAACATGTAGAAATGACTTGATAATACTTTCAACCTGGGCAAAAGAAAGTCCGGATTTGATCAGCTGATTCTGATCCGTTTTGGTCTTCACTACGCGTCTGATCATACTTTCCGCTTCTTGGAGATTCTTAGGACTGACTGACCTCATGGCAGCCTCTACCGAATCAGCAAGCATCACAATGGCAGATTCCGCGGAATTTGGTACTGGGGTCGGATAACTGTATGATTCGGGTGAAGGCAACGTTTTTCCTTCTTTCTCCGCAACAGTACAGGCTTTATGATAAAAATACTGCAAAACAGTGGTGCCATGATGCTGCAATATAATATTGAGTACAGGTTGCGGCAAACGATACTTCCTGCCTAATTTGACTCCATCTTCCGGATGCCTGGTAATCAGCTTGCAGCTTTCTTGCGGCAACATGAAATCATGTGGATTTTCACCTGTCTGATTCTCAGTAAAAGCCATGGGATTTTCCAATTTGCCAATATCATGGAAATATGATCCTACTCGCACAATCATGGCATTGGCACCTACTGCTTCTGCGGCTGCTTCAGCCAAATTTGCCACCATCATGGAATGCTGCGATGTACCAGGGGCTTCGATAAACAATCGCCTTAACAAAGGATGGCTGGTCTGGGACAACTCAATCAGACGCAGAGGTGATACTGTATTAAAAATCATTTCAAAAATAGGCATGACACCAATTGCCACTACGACAGAAAACATTCCACTAAGAACTGCCTGCAATATATGCGTAAGCATCTTATCCAGTGGTTCATGAGCCAATAAGCCGAAAACAGAACTCATACTTAGAGTTACCAAAGCAGTAGAAACAATAATCTTGGCATAATTATCATGGCGTCCGATTCCCTTTGTGTATAAGGACGCCACCATGCAGCCGGCTAGCGCTGTCATGGGGAATGCCATCTCAAAACCTGTCATAGGTATTATCATGATGATTAATAGAATAGACATGACAGTTGCAGTTCTAAAACCGAAATAAGCAGCAATTACTACTGCCGCAAAATAAACCGGCGGCGTCAGAGGATTATGCTGAGCCAGATAAATAGAAGTTAACATCGGAACCAAAAGTGCCAGAGACAGTGCGAGCAAAGTTCTTGGAGTCTCAGCAATATTGGGATGATAACGTTGGAAATATAATACGGCTAAACCAGCTAAAATAATAACTAGCAGTAAAATCCCCAGCAGACGCAACCAATCAATTCCGGTTTTACCGGTCAGATCCAGATCTAAAAGCATTTGCCAGTTTGCCTCAGTTATCATATCGCCCTTGGAAACGATTCGAGTTCCCCTGTTTACCATTACCGGATTATTTATAACCCGATCATAGGCAGCTTTTCGCGCATTGATCGTTGCTTCCTCATTGGGAACAACATTAGGCTTCAAAATCAATTGTAGAGTCTGGCCAACTAATGTCACGTCATCTATATAATATTCACTGTTGTCTTTGAGGCTTTCAGTGGCATCATTAATTGCCATGGCAAGACGTGCCTGGTCAAGTGAGTCCGCCATAATAGCTTCTGCCTGAGTCAGCAGTACTTCCGAAAAATTGTTAAAACGGACTTCTGACATCTTCATCAACTGTTGGGCATCTGCAGCCGGCAGAGTAAGACCAAGAGTCTGATCAAGACCTGAAATCAAGGATGAGGCAGAAAGCTGAAATTCAGTTTCTGTTGGTTGACGTAAATTGGTTGACGGTTCTTGTTTAGTCTCATTCGTAGGCTCCCCTCTGGAATTGTCACCTTCGGAACCAGGAGTTTCGGTCTCCGGGGGCTGAACTTTATAAATTGCTTCTCTGCGTTCTTGCACAATATCCAGAAAACGCGTCACATCTGAAATTACTGCTGAACTGGTTTGCTCTGATCTCATCATGACAGTTTGGATATCTGCCTGAGCCTGAGCTGCTCGTTTTTGTGTTTCAATGCTATCTGCAATTGCGCGTGGAGCTACAATATCATAGTCACTGACGTCGCCGATATTCAGGTTATATTTTTCCGGCTGAGAACCAATATAAATAGAGAAAGTAAAAATTGCTACTGTCAACAAAAGCGTGATCAAAGTTACTCTCTTTTTAGCATTAGATTTCATCTTCTGTTTCCTCGCTTTTTCTTTTGTCTTAGCATTTCAGCTTCTTCATAGGCCTGAATAATTCGCTGCACTAAAGGGTTTCGTACGACATCCCTTTGGGTAAGCCTGACTTGACCAATTCCTTTTACCTTACTTAGCAGCAGTGCCGCTTCTTCCAAACCACTCCAAGTATTAACAGGAAGATCAATTTGGGTAATATCTCCGGTTACCACAGCTTTAGCATGGAATCCTATCCTGGTCAAAAACATCTTCATTTGTTCTCTGGTCGTGTTTTGTGCTTCATCAAGAATGATAAAAGCGTCATCTAGCGTACGGCCCCTCATATATGCCAGAGGCGAAACTTCAATTAGTCCCTTTTCTAAATTTCTTAAATATTGCTCATTGCCCATCAGATCATTTAGTGCATCATAGAGAGGACGCATATACGGATCAACTTTATTTTGCAGGTCACCCGGTAAAAAACCCAGTTTTTCTCCTGCTTCAACTGCAGGTCTGGTTAAAATAATCCGGGATACTTCATGAGCGCGAAAAGCCTTAACTGCCATTGCTACCGCTAGATATGTCTTGCCCGTACCTGCCGGGCCTATGGCAAATGTTAATTCATTTTTTTCTATGGACTCGATATATTTTTTTTGTCCATATGTCTTACTCATGAGTGGTCTGCCTTTTGAGTTAACGCAGATAATGTCCGGCGAGAATTCCTTAAAAGCCTCAACTTCACCATCCTTGACGATATTAATCAAATAGTTCACCAACTGATCCGTCAATGGTTGACCACTATCATGCAAATCATTCATCTTGCGATAAACTTCGGTTGCAGCAGTAATATTTTCCGGTTTATCACCGCGTATGACCAAGCCATTCGAAGTCGCTTCAGTTTCTACCTGGAAAGATTCATCAACAAGCTTTGCATGGCCATTGAAGGCTCCCAATACTGCCATTCCCGCACTTGTATGATCGAATTGAATAGTATATTCCATATGAAAGTAGTATAACTTTATTCTACAGGTACCAGCAAATCATTTTGGTACGCAATCCTATCTTCACGCAGAGCAGGAATCACTAATTTCTTTTCATGTTTAATCGTGATTGTCCAGTTTTCGCCCTCCAATTCTTTGAGAATTACCTCTCGCACATTCTCCAGATACGGAATAATGTATTCGTCTATCGAATCCGGATTAACAATTGCTCTGATCTCAAAGGTATCGTTGCGATCAAAACGAACGCCATTGATAATAATCTGGTCATCATTAGCTCTGATTTCTGTAGTAGCCACCTTGCGCTCGCCATTAATGGAAACTGCCTGGGCGCCAAGTGAAGCTAGTTCATTAACAAATTGCCTTAGAACCGAATCTCTCATTCTGGCTGGAGCATTGCTAGTCAATGAAATAATCACTCCGTCATTTTCAACTTTTCGCAAGCCGGCAAAAATAGCATATTGCTCTTTTTCTTCAATAATTTTTGCTAAAGCTCCGGTTTCAGATCCGCTCAGCTCATTCTCAAGGGTTCTGATATAGTCGTGCAACTGATTATTACGCCTATCAAGATCCTGGTTCTTTTTTTGATATTCAATCACAGAATTCTGTAGCTCCTGTAAACTGTCCCTGGTCACAGATTTTCTATTGAGCCCTTTCATCTGTAAAGCGAGTAAAATACCTAGGACAATGCATATAACAATTACAAAGGTGCTGCGACCAAATCTAATCTTCATTTCTGGTGGCCTCCAAATGGGTAATATGTTCTCTGAAATTTTCGTATTCCGAGAACGTTGGAATGACTACTTGGCCTGTCTGGATCTCCATACGGATCCCGACCTCATTCGAAGTAATTCTCTGTAGATACCTATCAGTCTCTAAAACTGCCAACATTTCCTCTATAGGTCCAATTGCAATAATCACATAGGGTGGTGCCAAGCGCCTAGAGTAGAATAAAATAGTCGGGCCAATACAATAAATCTGAGGTACAGCAGTAATTCTAGTTCCGTTAAAAGATAAAGCCCTTGCCCCCGCTCCGTTTAACAAATTAATTATATAGGTAATTGTTCCGTCATGTATTAAGGCATCCGATTTATCTACTAATGGATCATATCCTTCTTTATCATTCATTGTAATCGTCAAACCTATTCCGGTTACAGTTTCCAGACCTGCAAGGAGTCTTGCTGATCTTAATTCTTGTATTAACTCCGGACGCTTAGTCTTAATCTCCAGCGAATCCAATAAATCCCGTCGCTTATTCTCCAAAGTCTTTTGCTGTCTCAATAGAGATTCATTGTTATGAACTAGAGTATTAAGCTCATTCTGTATTGCTTCATACTGACTAAAGATTTCTTCCACTTCATTGTGAGTTCCAATATTTTTAATCATAACTGAGATTGAAATTCCAAACATGATGAGCAAGACAAATAGCAGTAATTTTATCTCCTGTCTCAATAGTTCGCTACTTCGATGATCAGTACTATTGCCGGAGTGCAATCCTTTCCAAGATCTAATCTTCCCTTTCACCACGCATATACCCCATAACAAAATCAAATTCCGGCGGCAGCTCGGATGATAGACTGATCGTCTTCCCGGATACAGGATGGATAAATTCCAGACTTTTAGCGTGCAATAACTGACCGTCACGATAGATGGTAGGTTTATTTTTGCCGTAGACGACATCACCTACTATAGGATGACCGATATATGATAAATGAACTCTGATTTGATGAGTTCTACCCGTAGTCAATTGACAACAAAGATGCGCTCCACGGCAAGCTTGTTCAATCAAGTCTATTTTAGTAACAGCAGGTTTCCCACTCGCTGTCACTGCCATCCTTTGACGATTTTGGGGATCTCTGCCAATAGGTGCATCTACCAATGCTGTTTTTGCTTCCATTTGACCCCAGACAATCGTATGGTAAATACGCACTAGCGATCTTTTTGCCAGCTGATTAGCAATATGGCGATGAGCTTGATTGTTCTTGGCAATAATTATCAAGCCGGAAGTATCTTTATCAAGCCGATGGACAATACCCGGACGATCATATCCCTGGACATTAGAGAGATTGGCTGAGCTATACGCCAATAAAGCATTGACAAGAGTCCCTTTGTGATTTCCGGCCGCAGGATGAACTACCATTCCTCTAGCTTTATTGACTACCAACAGTACCTCATCCTCGTAAACTATATCTAAAGGCAATTCTTCGGGAATTATATCAGATGGTTTCTGCTCCTCATCAACCAAAAATGTCTGACCTCTCATTACTGCCTGAGAGGGTTTGACCGCCTTAGCATTTAAAGATACTTTACCTGCCAAAATTAATTGCTTTATAGCCGATCTCGAAACTCCGCATTGTTGAGCCAGCCAGCTGTCGAGTCTAGGTGCGTCTTCCATGGCAACTATAGTTCTCATCGTCACTTAGCATCACCTATTTCAGAAATGATACTTCCCGTAATCTGCTCTATAAAACTATGATCCAGGAGCAAAAAAATTATCGCCAAAATAACTCCTATCGTGACGAATGTATCCGCCAGATTAAAAACCGGAAACTTATATGAGCCAAAGGTAAATGATAGAAAATCAGTTACTCGTCCAAAGCGAATGCGATCAATTAAATTGCCTATACCGCCCGCAGCAATGAGCACTAGAACAATTTTGGCCTTTAAACCGTGAGCTCTGCCCAAATAGAATAAAACCACTGCGCTTACAAGCAAAGAGCTGATAGATAGGAGAACTATGCCCCAACTTTTTGCAGCAAGAAAATTCCAAGCTGCCCCGGAATTCCATGTCAGTTCCAGCTCGAAAAAACCCGGGATAATCTTAACGGCCCCCTCAGCAAGATAATATTCCGCTAAGGCCTTGCTATACTGGTCAAGGACAACCAGGATCAATATAGTTACTACGGCCATATAATTAATTCCTCCAATCCAAAATAAGGATTATCAACATTCAGACCTATGTCACCTTCAATCCTCTCACCATAGCAGACAACATTACAGGGCACAGCAATTCCAATCATGTTGTATTGCTGCAATAGTTCTATTAGTGCCATTATACCTGCCAATCTGGCTCCGGAATTATTACTATAGTCATCCCTGATTCCGGACGCCTCAGATGATCTCCCTGCTAATCTCAGGGAATATAATTCTTTGAGTACTAACAGTGATTCATTTTCCGGTACCCCTGTTTCTCCCGCTGTTTTAAAAAACAGATACGGCTCGTACAGATCAGCTGCAGAGAGTACCAGTTCTAAAGCTGCTGTCTCAGGCACCTGCGCCGGATCAAGTGCTGTCGGGGTCGGTTCAGGCGTAATACTGGGTAAATATATAAGATTGGGATCCGGTGTAGGTGTTGGTGGCAAAGTTTCCATAGGTGTCGGACTTAAAGAGGGATCAGACGTACTCTCCGGGATCAGACTTTCCCCTGCTCGCACAACCGGTACTTGCTGTAGTCTCAATTCTCTTCTGATTTGCTCACCTACAATATCCGCCTCCTCAAACTGAGGCCAAGTCATCAACAAAGGTTGAACCGGATCATCATGCAGCCACACAAAATCAGCCTCAGCCGATAACTCCTCTAACTTTTGCTTTATCTCCTGAGCAGATGGCAAAAAGGGGTGACTGCCCCGTTCTGGAATTGGAGAATAAAGCCAGGATCCAGCTGGCCTGTCCACCGTCAGGGCTGAGCGCAAAAAAGCCTTGGTAATAGACTGGAAATATGACTTGCTATTAAGAGGTGGAACATTTACATTTAGTTGTAAATAAACAAAATTACCGGTCGGAAGTTTCCGGGTTCTGAGATCCTTTAGCCCGCCAAATCTGGGCCAAGCTGTGGCAGATAAGAGAAGCAAATCAACTTCCTTATTAAGGAAAGCTTTCATCGCCTGTTGATGCGAATCATAAGCTAAAACTTGAATTGCCAGCTCATTATCATTTCTGGTTCGCTTTAATTTAGCTTCACCGGTAATCAGCTGTTCTGCACAATACCAACTCCCGGTTCCAGGCGGAAATGCTGATAGCAAACCGCTAGAATAAACAGTAGGTATGATCGGTATAACTAAAAAATCAAGTAAATTATCACATCTTTCTGACAAATGGATTTCAATAAAAGAATCTTTAGCTACCACTTGCTTAATCGCGGCCATCGCCTGTTCACGGTTAAGAAAGATTAGATCTTCAATGTTCGGAGAAGGGGCGTCAGCATTTGCCCAGATATCATCTACTGTTAAACCTGTCTCAGAGGTTTCAGCGCTCATACTGTCGTTGCTCTTAGCAGGATCAGCACTAACATCTTCTTCTGTATTCTCAGCTAGTTCCACAGTTGTTTGCAGTGTTTCAACAGAATCCTCTGTAACTTCAACCGTAGTAGAATTAACGTTTTCCGCCATATCTGAAAGGCTTTGCTCAGCAGTTGCATCTATTATGTCATCCTGTCCTGACAACACATCATCACTACTGGGAATGCTGTTGACGAGCCATCCCCTGTTTGCTATCCAACTTTCGATTGAAGCTTTAACATCTTCCGGTTTTAATATTGTGCCATCAGAAAATTCTAAGCCGGGTTCAAGATCTATTTTTATTTTAAGACGGTCATTTGACCATCTGTAATCTGCCGCTATCTCGGGACAGATATAACCCATATCATCAATAGCAAACAAGGTCTGGTATAGCAAACTATAGATACCTTTCTGTTCTGCTGTTGCTGGTTTCAGGGGGCTGTAATCCTGTGGTTTTTGCCACCACAGCCTCAACTCACCTGTACCCGGCTTAATAGTTGTTGCAGGAGATGGCAGGTTGATCTGACTTGATGTAGAAATTGCTTCGAGTGTCTCATTACTCTGACCTTGTTCCGACATACAGGCTGTCGTAGAGATGAGCATTAATATCAGGATTAATATTAGAGCTGTCAGTCTGTACGCAGTTCTATAAAGATATCGCCTTCGAAATAAAATTGGGGAACTGGACTCTCTCATGATCTGATGTCTTCTAATTTGATATCAAGTCTTTTTATCGATCTCGCTTGACCGCAGCGATGATCCACATTAATTATTGCACCCTGAATATGAACATTGCCGGAATGTAACTTATAAGGTGTTGGTAGATAAGTACAAAAGCGACGCAGCGAATGCTCTCTGTCCATACCGATCACTCCGTCCATGCTGCCAGTCATACCAAGGTCCGAAATAAAAGCAGTACCGGCACCAATGATCCTCTCATCTGCTGTCTGTACATGAGTATGAGTACCACAGACGGCAGTTACTTTGTCTGCAAGATACCAAGCCATGGCACATTTTTCTGCGGTCGCTTCGGCATGAAAATCGATGATCGTAATTTGTGGCTTAATTCTGTCTAACAAATCTTGGAAGTAGCGCTCCATAAAAAAGAACGGATTATCTGCGCCTTGCATAAAAATATAACCCAACAAATTTACGATTAATACTTTGCTACAATTATATTTATGAACATAGTATCCCTGTCCGGGCCATGATGGAGCACCATTCCAGGGCCGAATCACTTCCGGAAATCTATCTGCCTCATCCAGCCAGGATCTTTGCTCCCATGCATGATTGCCAAGAGTTATAACATCCACTCCGGCATCCCTTAGCTCTCTGACAATATTGGCTGTTATGCCTTTGCCGCCGGCGGAATTTTCGGCATTGGCTACACAGAGATCAATCTTCTGTGCCTCTTTATAGGCAGGCAGCCAAAATGTTAGGGCATCCCTGCCTTCACGACCAACAATATCGCCAATCATCAGAATATTCATGCTGCCCTCCGCTAGCTAATTGTATCATAGAATAGTTAAGCTTCCGGACGTATATTGGGACCAGATATCAGTTTCCAAGCTGAAGGAATTAATGGTTGATCGTTAGCTCTTCAGAGTAAAATGTTGCACAACAATATTAAATAAGATGCCGGACAGGTTTGTTACATCCTGTCCGGCATCTTTTATCTCTTGCATTAATGCTTGTGCAAATCCTCCGCCTTTCACCAGTATGTTTCACTCAATACTACTTGGCGTAATCTGCTACTCTGCTTTCACGTATCATATTCACTTTGATCTGACCCGGAAAATTAAGTTCCGCTTCGATCTGCTTGGCGATACGATGTGCTATCAGAGGCATTTCATCATCTTTAACCTGATCCGGCAGAACGATAACTCGTATTTCACGCCCGGCCTGGACAGCATAAGACTTCTCGACTCCAGTCATTGAATTTGCAATTTCTTCTAACTTTTCAATGCGCTTGATATAAGTTTCTACATTCTCTCTTCGTGCACCTGGTCTGGCAGCCGATATGGCATCCGCCGCCGCCACCAAAGAAGCAATCATTGTTGTTGGTTCTTCATCTCCATGATGAGATGCGATAGCATTTGTTGTCACTTCATCCAATTTAAGCCTTTTCGCAATATCAACTCCCAATTGGATATGTGAGCCCTCCATCTCAAAGTCAACGGCTTTACCTATGTCATGCAGTAAACCTGCTTTCTTGGCAGACATTACATCAAGACCCAGTTCCGAGGCCATAATCCCAGCAATTCCGCTTACTTCAACAGAATGTTGTAGGACATTCTGACCATAACTGGTGCGATACTTTAAGCGTCCAAGTATCTTAACAGCTTCAGGATGGATACCAACGACACCGGATTTAAAAACAGCATCTTCGCCAGCTTCTTTGATTGATTGGTCGATTTCCTTCTTAGCTTTTTCAACCGTTTCCTCAATCCT
The DNA here is from genome assembly GCA_012519085.1 of Clostridiaceae bacterium. Lineage (GTDB taxonomy): Bacteria > Bacillota > Clostridia > Saccharofermentanales > DTU023 > UBA1046. The sequence goes on along the minus strand of JAAYQX010000061.1, from coordinate 83,788 downwards.
GGCAGGATGGATACGCCCATCCTGAACCAGCTTTTCTATGGCAATTCTGGCTATCTCGCGTCGAATCGGATCAAAGCTGGATAAAATTACCGCTTCCGGAGTATCGTCAATGATCAAATCGACTCCGGTCATTGTTTCGATAGTTCTAATATTTCGACCTTCTCTACCGATGATCCTGCCTTTCATTTCTTCATTAGGCAGGGAAACAACCGATACAGTTGCATCCGAAACAAAATCTGAGGCATATCTTTGGATGGCATTCACTACGATCTCTTTAGCCATCACATTGGCGTTTTCCCTGGTTTCTTCCTCAATTTGGCGAAACAGGATTGCCATATCGTGTTCATACTCCAACCTGGCTTCATCAAGAACCTGTTTCTGAGCCTCTTGTACAGATAATCCAGATATGCGTTCCAATTCTTCAACTTTACGTTGTTCAGTCTCCTGTAGCCGCTTTTCTGCTTCCAGCAAATCATATTGTCTTTGCTCGATATCTTGCTCCTTTTGTTCCAGGGCAGAGACTCTGCGATCCAGAGCTTCTTCCTTTTGATCAATCCGGTTTCTCTCTCGTGACAACTCGCTTCTTTTGTCGCGAGCATCTCTCTCTAGGTCTGCTTTCGCTTTGTGTACTTCTTCTTTGGCCTCCAGCAAAAACTCACGTTTCTTGTTTTCACCTTCCTTACGCGCTTCTAAGATCAACGTTTTTATGTCTTCAGCAGTTTTTAACTTCTGCTCTTGTAGTGCAATGCTCTGTTTACTCAGACCGCGTCTGTACCAGGTAACCGTAATAATTGCTATCAGTACAGCGCCTATAATCAAGCCAATAACTAAATATAGCCACTCTATGTCTAATCACCTCCATAATTAATTTTTCAAGTTGCGAGTTAAAACATAAGCAACGCCCGCTGAGGCGCCGTGAATACTATCCTGTATTTTATAGATAAAGGTGCATATCTGTCAATTTATTCACAATCCGGTCTCTTAGATCCTTTCGAATAAAGATAAGTAAAGATTATAGTAAAATATAATAGAAATGATTTTTACTTGGGAATGCAAGGACGAAGATGATCAGAAAACAGTCCGGCAGGTTTTAACACAGGCTGGTTTTTCTAACAGACTGCTGAAAAAAGTCCGACGACTGGGCAGCATCACCGTTAACGGTCGTTCTTTACGCCTGATCGACCGCATAAACTCAGGAGAAATTCTGTTGATAAGCTTGCCTGAACCCCAGGATCAAGCTGGCTTGCGACAGGATCCTGAATTAGATGTTATCTATATTGACGACTGGTATGTCGCTATCAATAAAAAACCCGGCCAAGTCATTCATCCAACGGCAACTCATAATACAGGAACCATTACCGATCGACTGTCCACTACTCCCTTACATCCAATTCTCAGACTAGACCGTGAAACAAGTGGTGTCATTCTGATCGCCAGAATGGCCTTTGCACATCATTTTACATCAACTCGTAAGATGAAAAAAAATTATCTTGGTCTGGTACATGGTCGTTTCTATCCGCCTCGCGGTACCCTCACCGGATCCGTAAAACGCAGTGAGGATAGCTTCATGCGACGAGTAATCAGTCCTGACGGTAAAGAGGCAGTCACTCTTTATCGAGAGATTGCCCACTCAACTGATGCTAATGTTTCACTGGTATCCTTTAAACTGCTAACAGGGCGTACTCATCAGATCAGGCTGCATTGCTTATGGCATGCTCATCCTCTGGTCGGAGATACCATGTATGGCCTACAACAATTAAAAAATATTACCGTTGAACAAGACTATGTACGACCGGATCTTCTACCGCAAGCACTGACTCTGTGCCAACCGGAACAGATGCTAACCGATAATTTAATTAATCGTCATGCTCTCCACGCCTGCCATTTGGAATTCGAGCATGTTGCTTCTCGCCAGACTATTACTATTAATGCTGACCTGACTCCGGACCTGGATTCTTTGTTTAAACAACTGAATATTGCCGTTAAGATCAACTGCAACTAAGTTAGTAAAGATGTGTAAAGCAATTCCCTGATTTGTTGTTTAAGTCCGGGAGCCGGACGATATGTGCTCTGTGACTTTGATCCTGCAATATGATTTTCATCACTATATTTATTCGATATTGAAACCAAATAATCCGCCATCTTGAGCGGCGGATGGAGACCGGCCGGCCGATCGGAAGACAGAACATAGATCGTGTCAGCCAAATTAATGGCTTCTTCAATATCATGAGTAATTAATAAAACCGTCAGCTTCAGTTCATTGCAGATATTTTTAAGCCATTGCTGCATATTCTCGCGAGTAATTGCATCAAGGCCGGCGAAAGGTTCATCAAGCAGCATTATTGTGCCGGCGTGAAGATAGGTCCGCAACAATGCAGCCCGTTGTCTCTCTCCGCCCGACAGTTGAGCCGGCCAACTTCTCTCCAGCCCTTCCAGTCCAAATGTTGGCAGATGAAGCAATGCCCTGCGTTCTGCCTCACGACGGGCAACGCCACGGATAATTAATGGTAACGTAATATTGTCGATGATGCGCTTCCAGGGCAAGAGCAAATCCTTCTGCATCATATAACCTATCGTTTCATTCACTTCAACCGAACCAAGATCCGGTTGATCCAGACCTGCCAAAATATTAAACAAAGTGGTCTTGCCACTTCCGGACAAGCCCAATACGGCAGCAAATTCACCTCGCCTCAGCTCCAGGCTTATATCTCGCAAAACCCATGAATCTTGCTTAAAGGCCCGACCCAGCCCCTTGGCTCTCAAAACTACATTATTATCACGGCAAATAGTCATTGGTAAATGCCTGCGCCGGATCTAAATCATTTTCCAGCACCCCATATTGCAACATCCAGTTTTTGAAGCTTAACCAAATCTCAAGCTCCATCGTGCCCCAGACAGATGCATCATCGATATACTTCTTGCTCAGCCACTTTTGGCTCGCCGATACTAGTTCTCTGTCAAGCTCCGGTGCCATCTCCAGAACAGCCTCCACTGCTTTATCAGGCTCTGCAACTGCAAGTGAATAGCCCTTGGCTGTCGCTCGTAGAAAGCGTCTGATCAGCTCCGGATTATCGTTAATTACAGTTTCATTGGTAATGATCGTCGGCGAATAAAAATCTAGTCTAGGATCAATATCCTGCAGGAGGATAAAATTGAGAGGATAAGCTTGCAATTCACAATTAATACCATCCCAACCCCAATAAATCCAGGCAAAGTCAGCTTCAGACTCCATTGCGGCAATATAATTACTCGCTGATTGATTGATAATATTTACTTTGGCAAAATCAGCCTCCTCTTGTTTCATTAAGGTCTCAATAAAGGCTAACTCCAATTCTGTACCCCAACCACTATAGGTTTTATCTTCAAAATCACGGGGAGTTGTAATTCCGCGCCCCGCCGGAGATGCAAAACCGGAAGTATTGTGCTGCAGAATTGCTGCCACTGCTACAATCGGTATTTCTGCCTCTGAAGATCTGGCCTGTAAAACCTGCTCCTGACTGGCAATGCCAAAAGGGGCACTCCCTGTAGCGACCATTTCAATAAAATTCATATCAGATTCTTGAAAGTCTACATCTAGGCCCTCTTCAGCATAATAACCCTGCTGTTGTGCCAGGAATAAGCCCGAGTGATTTGTATTAGGAGTCCAGTCTAAGACAAAGGTAATCTTTTGTAGTTGTGTATTCACATGTTTTGTTTCCATACTATCGCCAGGGCTTGGAGACTCATCGGCCAACTCCTGTTTGCTGCCGGATTCCGTCTGGGAACAGTCGCCAACATCTGCCTGATCTTGGTCAGATCGAGTATCATTTCCTTTTTGACTATTTTGTTTCTGACAGGAAACAATAGACACAACCAATATCAACATGATTAAAATAATCAGAATTACTTTTGCTTTTTTCATTTTTCCCTCCTTAAATCATAAGTCACTGTCGCTCTCTGCCAGGGCATTACCAGGCGCTCAACAACAATAACAAAATAGTAAAGCAGAAGGCTCAATATAATTATCAAAATGATTGAGGCAAACATGCGATCAAAACTGTACGCTCTCTTCGTTCTTAGCATATAAATACCCAGGCCGGACATACCTCCGGACCATTCCGCCAGGACAGCAGCCATCACACAATAGGTAGCAGAAATTCTGATACCGGAGAACAGATGAACCAAGCTTGACGGGAATTTGACATGACGAAGTATTTCCCACTTATTAGCACCCAGTGAGTGCATCAATTTAATCTGGTCTTTGTCGACATCAGAAAAACCTTGAAGTAAATTGATAGCAACTGGGAAAAAACAGACCAACAAAACCACAATTAATCGCGGCACCACCCCATATCCAAACATCAGGACTATTACAGGAGTAATAATCATGGTGGGAATCGTCTGTGAGACCACCAACAAAGGATATAAAGCCCGATACACTAGAGTAAAAGCATCCATTAACAAAGCAATAATAATTCCCAAAATGATACTCAGAATAAAACCTAAGGACGCAATTGTCAGAGTTTCTCGACAATGAAGCCATAAAATCTCTTTCTGTGTAATAAGTGCTGAAAATACAGCCGCCGGGGCCGGCAATACAAAAGAGTGAATTATTTTAGCCATAGAAAGAACTTGCAACATGCCGAGCATCATTGCCAATACTATCAAGGCGGGAATAGCTTTGCGAAACCTAGACCACATTCAGCTATACCATTCCTGACCTAAACAATATATCCGCCTTAATTTACCTTTGATATATCGGCAGCCAGGACAACAGCCGCAAGTTGACTGATAACAGAGCATCTGAGAAATTATAGACAAAAAAACCTCCTATATGGCGGAGGTCAAGTAAAAATCCCAATTAACTGTTCTCCCTCCGCCGGTATTATCCGGTTCAGGTTCTAGGGTCGACCACAGTCCTCTCAGCTATTAAAGCTCCCCTGAACAATATCTATTCTATGCGAACAAGCCTGTTTATTGCAAGTCGTATATTTCTAATGCTTTTTTGCCGAAGGCGCCCACGGATCGTCCTGGATTAACAATCCATGCGTTCATTCACTACTTTAGTTACTTCTGTAACCAACTCCTCTTTATCTTTAATAATACCGGCAATAGACTTCTTAGTCCTCGCACACAATTCCTCATCTCCAATCCCGGGAAGATTGATTCTGACATTCAAGAGAGCGCCTTCAACACAGGCCTGTGCCAAATAAGCTGCTACACCAACATCAGACAAACAATTCTTGTTGCCATAGCGACCCAAAGCACCTAGATGGCGCAATACAGCCAAACCCTTTAACGCAATCTGCATGGGAGTTTCCATCGCCAGCAAGCTGGCTTCATTCATAGCCTTGCTGCGTGCTGCCTTCTCAGCCTCCGTATCTTTAGGTAAACGCAGAGCGGACATAAAAGTATTATAGGCTGCCGCGTCCTCGTCAACCAGCTGTGTCAATTCGAACGCAAGTGTTGACAGAGAAGCAAAATCTAATGATAGTAACTTTTGTTGACGAATATCTAATTCAGCCCAGGACTTTTTTCCCTCGGTCAAGCGAAAAACCATTTGACCCAGTTGAGCTGCGACTGCACCTGCTAAGGCAGACATACTTCCACCACCGGGTGTGGGATCAGAGCTTCCCACCAAGTTCAATAGTTCATTTGTCGCCTTATCCATCAATTTACTCATAACAGACCCTCCCCTGTTTTGCTACCAACTTACCCCCCTTATAAACTTCAACAATATGATTCACTCCGAATCTATAAATCAGCTCCGCCGGGGAACGGACATCCGTGATCAGAATGTCCGCCCTTTTACCGGGAGCCAGTGAACCTATTTCAGTCTCTCTGCGCAGAGCATGTGCCGCTTCAATAGTAACTGCTGTCAGGATTTCATCCGGTTGCATTTTCATGCCGAAACAGGCATGTGACATAGCAACCTGGATATTCTCTGTGGGGCTGCTGCCAGGATTGTAGTCAGTTGCCAGAGCTACTCTAACTCCATGATCGAGCATTTTACGGGCAGGAGCATATTTATCCGCCATCAGGAAAAAAGTTGTAGCCGGCAACAGAACCGCCACTGTACCGGCTTCAGCCAATCTCTCAATCCCATAATCTGAAATTGCCATCAGATGCTCTGCCGATACTGCTCCCATCTCTGCGGCCAGCTCCGCCCCACCAAGCGGGACGATCTCATCGGCATGTACTTTCAGCAAAAAGCCCATCCCCTTAGCTGCTTGCAAAAACCGGCGCGAAACATCAAGATCAAAGATTCCTTCTTCGCAGAAGATATCACAAAATTCTGCCAGCCCTCGCTCTCTAATCACCGGCATCACTTGCTTCAACATAAAATCGACATAGCCATGTACGTCCCCGGCAAACTCAGGCGGTAAGGCATGGGCCCCCATATATGTGCTCACAATGTCAATAGGATGCCGGGCATTTAAACAATCAGCAACTTGCAAACACCGCAACTCGGTTGCCAAATCCAGCCCATATCCGCTTTTGGCTTCAACAGTAGTGGTACCAAAAGTGAGCATACGATCAAGCGTTTCCCAGGCTTTATCATATAATTCTTGCTCTGTCAGGCTTCTGGTAGCTCTTACAGTACTTAAAATGCCGCCAATTTCATGAATCTCCATATATGACTTGCCTGCTAATTTCAAGGCCAGCTCTTGTTCACGCATACCACCATGTACCAGATGTGTATGCGGATCAATAAAGCCGGGAAGTACCATATGGTCACCAACATCAATCAGTAAATGACTGGCTTTGGCAGCAACAGGAATCTCACCCGCAGCAACCTCAGTAATCAGGCCATTTTCCACATTAATATAGCCATCCAGCAGCTCAGGCTGACCTTTCTCAGCAGTAAAAATTGCCTGCGAACGGATAATAGTCCTTTTCCCACTCATATAATTAATCTCGTTATCATTCAGCATCTAAGAGCCGTGATTCAATCACCTGATCAAGCCCAAAGTCCTCTAGTTGCAAATAATAGCTAGCAGCATCAAGCAGAGCTGCTAAAGGTGACAGACCTACTATTTCACTTCCTACCACCGGTACACCATACCTTTTAGCTTCAGCCCGCACCAATTCCATAACTTGATACAGACTGCTTTTAGTATAATCGGTTAAATTCATCGAAACCTGGACGATATTTCTTCTCTCAAGAACAACGCCCATAGCTTTGACAAAACGAAGTCCTCCGCCTACAAATCGCACCTTGCGGGCAATTTCATCCGCAATTTTTAATTCTGAAGTGCCTAAATTAATATTGTAGGCAATTAAGGGCATCCTGGCTCCTATAGCAGTTACACCTGCTGTTTCATGCGGCTGTCCCGGTCCAAAATCAGGTTTCCACTCATCGGCCAGCATTTTTTCTTTCATGCCTTCAAATTCACCTTTGCGAATTCTGGCCAAATTCTCTCTTTCCGGGCTGGTGGCCGATTTTTCATAAAGGAAAACCGGAATCTTATAATCGGCAGCGACAATCTCTGCCACCTCACGCGCAAGTTGTATACAGGTCTCCATATCAGTATTTCTAATCGGCACAAAAGGACAGACATCCGTAGCTCCCATCCTGGGATGAGCGCCCCGATGAACTCTTAGATCTATCTCTTGCTGGGCCAGGCCAATTACACACGGAACAGTGCGTTTCAATCCTTCATAGGTCCCGATAACGGTAACGACGGCCCGATTATGATCGGCATCGAGACTGTAATCTAATACCCTGATTTGCTCATCCTGATAAAAAGGAGCAATGATTCGCTGCAATTTTGCAGAGTCTTTACCTTCACTAAAATTAGGAATACACTCAATCACCTGTGAAAACATCTTGATCCTCCATCATTATTTTCAATCTGTTTCTCTCAGCACTTGCCGCATGTCTCGATAGAATACAGGATCTGAAAGCAGATCTTCCAGTTCATTCATGTCTTCAGACAATACCCTATCTTTCTTCAAGGTAGGTACTCTCTCTCTAATCCTATCATAGAGCGCCGACGTAGCTTGGCCCAGCTGCTTTTTCGCCTGTACATCTAAAGCCTGAGCCGCAGTAAGAAATTCAATAGCCAGCACCCGCCGTACATTATCCACAATCTGCTTCGCTTTGCGGGCAGCAATGGCCCCCATACTAACATGATCTTCCTTATTAGCGGATGACGGAATGGAATCGACACTGGCCGGATGAGCAAGCACTTTATTCTCAGAAACAATCGAAGCTGCCACATACTGCGGGATCATCAAGCCGGAATTGACACCTCCGTTTTTAACTAAAAAAGCCGGCAAACCATAATTCAGCTGCGGATTAACCAGGCGCTCAATGCGTCTTTCCGACATATTTGCCAATTCTGCCGCTGCAATGCCTAGAAAATCAAGAGCTAAAGCCAGTGGCTCGCCATGGAAATTTCCACCTGAAATTACTTCCTCTGTTTCTACAAAAATCAGTGGATTATCAGTTACGGAATTAAATTCAGTTTCAAGAACCCTTTCCACATATGCTAAGGCATCTATGGCTGCACCATGCACTTGAGGAACGCAACGCAAGGTATACGGATCTTGTACAGCATCCGGTCTACTGTCAACATATTCACTGCCATGTAAGGCTCGTAGCAGAAAATTGGCAGTCTCAATCTGCCCACAGTGCGGTCGCGCCTGGTGGATTCTCTTATCGTAGGCGGAAGTTATCCCGCGCAAAGCTTCAAAAGTCAAAGCCGCGGCCAGATTGGCAGCAAAATACAAATCCTTAGCATCATAAAGTACCAAAGCCCCGATTCCGGCCATAATTTGCGTTCCGTTAATAATTGCCAGTCCGTCTTTTCCTGACAGAACAACTGCTTCCAGCCCGGCCCGTGTTAAAACCTCTTGGCCCGGCAACAGCTCCCCCTCATACCATGCTTTCCCTTCTCCTACCAGAACCAGTGCCATATGGGCAAGATTAGCCAGATCACCGCTGGCACCCAAAGACCCTTGCTCAGGTATATAAGGAATAATATTTCGGTTCAAAAATTCAGTAAGCAAAGCGGTCACAGAGGGAGAAACACCGGAAAACCCTTTGGCCATTGTATTCAGACGCAGCAGCATAATAGCACGCACAATATCTTCCGGGAGAGGATTACCCATGCCGCAGGCATGGCTGAGAATCAAATTGCGTTGCAAGCACAGATTTTTATCTTCACTGATATGGACTGTGCTCAACTCTCCAAACCCGGTAGAAATACCGTATACCGCTTTATTCGATCCGGCGATCTTATCAACCAGATCCTTAGCCTTACTTATCCGTTGGCTCGCCTGATCGCTTAGAGCAACCCTGCGCTTACGCCTAGCAACCGCCTCTACATCCAATAGTGTCAGATTATTACCCGTAATGATCAGTTCATTATTTTTCATTTAAGTTCTCCTGGTGGATAACTAAAATATAAAGGCTCAGATCAGAGAGAGCGCTATCTGCATCATTTTCGCAAAACCTACTTCTCGCTCTTTAGCAGTAGTCTTCTCCCCTGTAACCAAATTATCTGAAACTGTAAGTATTGCCAGCGCCTCAGCTTCTGCAAATGCTGCATTACAATATAAAGCATATGCTTCCATTTCAACCGCTATAACCTGCATCGCCGCCCAGCGCTGCCAGTCAGAACTATCGAGATTATAAAAAATATCGGAACTAAGTACATTACCAACCGTGACGTCAATCCCTTCCTGTTGACAGAAAGAGTAGGCTTTAAAAAGCAGATCCCAACTGGCAAGAGCAGAAAATGTACCCGGCAAATTAAAGTTTTTGGCAAAATTAGAGTCCGTGCAAGCTCCCTGCACCAAAACAATATCATAGAGCTTTAGATCGGACATATATGCGCCGCAGGAGCCGACTCTGATCAGCCTCTTTACTCCATAGTTATGAATTAATTCATGTGTGTAAATTGCATGGGAGGGAATCCCCATTCCGGTTCCCATCACAGAAACCTTTTTCCCCTTATACTCACCGGTATATCCCAGCATATTGCGCACTCGATTAAAGCATTCAGGTTTTTCAAAAAAATTCTCTGCAATAAATTGGGCGCGCAAAGGATCACCAGGTAACAATATGGTCTCTGCAATATCGCCTTTTCTAGCTTCAATATGTGGCGTACTCACTCAAATCCTCCTAATTTTTCAATGTCTGCTCAGCAACTGTTCCGCCAATTTGCGGCTAACAGGATCACTGGGCTGGCCTGATAGTAGGCGCGAGATCTCATCAATTCTATACTCCGCCTCTAATATTTCTAATTTAGTACTAGTTCTGCCGGAATGCACCTTTTTGCTAATTAGATAATGCGTATTTGCCCTGGCAGCAATCTGCGCACTATGAGTCACACACAAAACCTGACAGGATTCGGCAATTGTTTTAAGCTTCTGAGCAATACTATCAGTTGTTTTTCCCGAAATGCCGGAATCAATCTCATCAAAAATCAGCACAGGTATCTTATCTACAGACGCCAATACAGTTTTAATTGCCAGCAGCACGCGTGAAGCTTCGCCGCCTGAAGCAATTTGCGCCAACGGCTTGAGCGGTTCCCCCAGATTGGGTGAGATCATAAATGAAACATTGTCAGTGCCCTTGTCCGGCCACCTGCTTGCCAGGTCATTGCCTTGGACTGCCCCTTCAACTTTGGTCACAAATTGAACATGTGGCATATCAAGATCAAGCAGCTCATTTTTGATTGCTTCATCAAGTTCTTTTGCCTGCCTCAATCTCTCTTTATGCAGCTGCTCGGCTATCTCTTTTAAATCAACATCCAAACTCCGCTGTTTCTCTTTGAGTCTGCTGAAATCTTCTGCACTAGCTTGCAGCCTTTCAATCTCATCTTCCGCTTTAGCGGCAAAAGCAAGTATCTCCGTTTCATCGGAACCGTACTTGCGCTTTAGTTCATTGATAAGATCAATTCTGTCTTGGATCAGCAATAACTCCGCAGAATCTATGTCCAGTCTTCTGACATAATCCAGAAGCTCAGTTTTAATTTCGGCTATCTCCGATGCCAGGTGAAGCAAACGATCTCTGGAAGATTTTAGTTTTTTACTATAATAGGAGGAATAGTCTAAAGTTTCCAATGCTCTTTGCAGTAATGAGCCAACAGCCTGTTCATCATCCTGTCCGAGAATATGATGAACTGTTTCCAGGTCATGCAGAATGCGTTCTTTGGCACCTAAGATTTTGGCACGTTGTTTAAGAGCATCTTCCTCGCCCGATTTGACATTGGCAGTACGAATTTCATTGGCTTGATAGCGCAATATTTCCAATTGTCTGGCACGTTCTTGGGGATTATTGCCGAGAATGGCTATAGCTTCAACAGTTATTAGCCATTGCTTTCGCAGTGACTCATAGATTGCCAGCAATGGCTCAATATCCGCTTTGCCATAAGCATCCAGTAGCTCCAGATGTTCCTTTTCCCGAAAAATAATCTGGTTATCATATTGGCCATGTATAGAGATTAGTCGCTCTCCTAATTGTTTGAGATCAGAAAGCTTAACCAGGTGGCCATCTATTCTGCACTCAGATCCTCCTTGGGCAAAAATTGTTCGCGACAAAAGCACTTGGTCACAATCGGATGTTAAGTCTTTGTCATCTGCCGGGCCATGTTTAATCATGACCGCTTCAATTTTAGCTTCTTCAGATCCGGTCCTCACAAAGTCCCGGCTTGCTCTTTGACCAGTTAAAGCTCCAATTGCATCGATTAGAATAGATTTTCCTGCGCCGGTCTCACCGCTGATAACAGTTAGCCCGGGACCGGGAGATAAGACTATATGTTCTATCAGGGCAAAGTCTGTAATCTCTACCCGGGACAGCACGCTCAATTCTCCTCAAAAAGGCTTTGACCCATTTGGGGGTCGGATTGCGACAGAGCAATTAACTTAGAACGAAGTTCTTGCGCTTTAGTATCCGAAGCAGTTGCAAGAAAAACTGTATCATCGCCGGCCAACGAACCTAGCAGATCTCTAAGATGCATCGAATCCAAGGCAGAGGCAGCGGCTTGAGCCATGCCGGGCAAGGTTTTGATGATTACAAAGTTAACAGCTACCTCAATCATGATTACAGCTTCGGAAAAAACTTTCATCAAACGCCCTGAAGCCACTTCTCCGCTCCGATCCATAGGTACATATTTCTGTTTCCCTTCACCTGTTGAAACTTTAACGATACCTAATTCTTTAATATCTCGTGAAATTGTTGCTTGCGTAACTTCCATACCCGTTTTGCGCAGCACTTCGACCAGTTCCTCTTGAGTCTCGATGGATCGTTCGCGAATGATCTGCAGAATCCGTGACTGTCTCTGACTCTTTGAAGGTTTCATTGACTTATCCCCCTTTTCTGAATTTTGATTGGTAGTTTTTCATAAAAATTATCTTCACCAAAAATAATATAGGGTAGAAATTTGTCTGAGAGACAGACATCAACATATCCACCCGTTTGCAGCGGAATAATAGCCCTGCCATCAACAGATACCGTTGCTGTTCTTGACTGATCAACCAATTGTAAGCGCACGGTACTGTTTCTATCAGTGATATACGATCGATTGTGCAGCGTATGCGGACAGATTGGTGTGATAACCATAATGTCAAGACTCGGATGCACAATTGGACCGCCACAGGACAAAGAATAGGCAGTAGAACCTGTTGCTGTGGCTACGATCACACCATCGCCGGGAACCATCTCAACTTTGCTGCCATTGATAAAAAGATCAACTTTAATAATATTTGATGATCCTCCCCGAGTCAGCATTACATCATTTAATGCTTCTACCCGCGCATGAACCTTACCTGCAAGGTCATAACACTCAGCACAAAACATAGCTCTGTGAACAATTTGAAAATCACCGGCAAATAGATGCTTTACTTTAGTCTCGATCTCTTCAGGCAATATCTCTTGCAGGAATCCCACTGAGCCAAGATTCACACCAACTCTGGGAATTTGCTCTAGGCCAGGAATCCCCATTGAGCTTAAGAAAGTGCCATCACCCCCCAAAGTGATAACAAATTCAGGTTTTTCCGGTATACCCCACTGCAAATTTCCATACTGGAACTGCTCCAGACCATGAGCTGAGATCCAGGCAGTTCCACCATTACTCTCAATGGCATCAATCAGACGCATCGTATATTTTAAATCGGGATCACGACTTACATTTGGATAGATAGCAAAATGCATTGCATGTCACCTATTCATGAATAATTAACGATTCAACTGCCTTGATTATGCCTTGCTTGTCCAAACCTGAGGCAGAAAGTAAACTGGATCGCTTAGCCTGGCCTGCCAGCGGATATATGATCCCCAGATGCTCTGAAACTACCCCATCTACAGAGGAGCAAAGCTGTGAGATAATGCTTTCTCCCCAACCGGACTTTTTGATGCCATCCTCAATAACCAGCAGTCGCTTCGTATCTTTAATTATACTTATAATATCATGAATACTGCATGAATTAACACAGATAGATGAATATACACTGATGCTTATACCTTTTTTTAGTAAATCGTCAGCGGCTGCCAGTGCAGGAAAAACCATAGTCCCCAGTGCCAAGACAACCATATCCTTTCCGGCCCTGACCTTTCTGATGCAATACGGATCAAATTTATCTCCGGTCTGAGACTGTCTATCGATCTCAGGAAAATCAAAGGCCAAGTCTTTAGGATATCTAATCAGCACTGGATTATTCTTCTCTGAAGCTATTTTTAGCAGTGACCGCAAGTCATTCGCAGTTGCGGGGGCAAAAATCTCTAAATTAGGGAAAGACATTGTCAATGACAAATCATATATCCCCTGATGAGTTTCGCCGTCACCACCGACAGCTCCCGCTCTATCTACCGCTATTGTAACAGGCAAATTCTGCAGACAAATATCATGCAAGAGCTGATCAATACCTCTTTGCAAAAAAGTGCTGTAAAGGGCTACAAATGGTTTCATACCGCCTTTAGCCAATCCAGCCGCTAATGTAAGAGCATGTTGTTCAGCTATTCCGACATCGAAAAATCTGTCTGGAAACTGTGTCTCAAATTCCAGTAAACCTGTTCCTGATGTCATAGCTGCTGATATGGCACAGACAGCAGGATTGTTTTTGCCTAGCTCTATCATCGTCTGCCCAAAAACCTCTGACCAACTAACTTGTGACTCAGTCTCAAGATAACCGTTAATTCCCACCTCAATTTCAAAAGGGGCGACTCCATGATATTCTGAAGGCTTTTCTTCTGCATAAGAATAGCCTTTACCTTTTTGAGTTATGACATGAACCAGCACCGGACCTTTTATTGCTCGTGCAGAGCGCAGATATCTCTCCAGTTGATTAATGTCGTGCCCATCAACCGGCCCATAATATCTAAACCCCAATTGCTCAAACATTGAACTGGCCCCACGATAATTGTGAATAATATTTCTCCCTGTCCGTTTCAATGCCTCAATGCTTTTAACCAGTAGATTTCCAATTAATGGTACTTGCTGCAATCTAGTCAGCCAGCGGCTTTTGAGCGATAGATACCCGGGTGCCAAGCGCAAACGCTCGAGATGCTTGGCAAATCCGCCCACTACATGATCAATTGACATTTGATTATCATTCAAAATAATTACAATATCGTCTCCGCATTGGCAAATATCGTTCATGGCTTCATATGCCATACCTCCGGACAATGCACCATCACCAATAATAACAACTACTTTCCCACTTTCTTGGCGCAGTTTGCGCGCCCGTACCAGGCCACATGCTGCCGACATTGATGTGCTACTATGACCCGTATTGAAACTGTCATATTCACTCTCTGCTGTTTTAGGAAAGCCTGAGATACCTCCCTCCTGTCTGAGGTTTTTAAATTCTTTAGCCCTTCCGGTCAAAATCTTCCAACTATAGCACTGATGTCCCACATCAAAAATTACAGAATCAGTCGGAAAATCATACGTAGACAATAGGGCAATTGTTAACTCTACCACTCCAAGATTTGAAGACAAATGGCCGCCATTTTTAGCAGTATATTTGATAATATAGTTACGAAGTCGTTCAGCAAGCTGCTCCTTTTGCTGTAGAGTCATTGCACCTATGTCCTGTGCTGTGGGCCAACTGTCCATATCTACTGTTGCCATCCTATTTAGCCCGTTCAGGAAGATAATCGTTCAAGGCCATAAAAAAACCGATATCCTGCCCTTCTGACAATATTTCCAGCAGCTTTGAGGCTTTACCCTGTTCTTTTCTGATCAACTCCTTTGTCATATCAAGACCATAGACCGTAACAAAGGTACTTTTTTGATCGCGCTCATCTTTACCGGTTGATTTTCCAAGCACTGACGCGTCAGAAGTAAAGTCAAGCACATCGTCCACCATCTGAAATATTAAACCCCATGTTAAACCTAGCTGCTTCCATAGGCCGATCTCAAACTCAGTAGCTTTTCCCAGAACAGCTCCTGCCAGCAAAGAAGCAACCAGTAAGGCGCCTGTTTTCTTATGTTGCAGGTCAGTCAATATGATTTCTGTAGCCTTGACTTGTTCTAACTGCAAATCCAGACATTGCCCGGCGATCATACCTTGGCCGCCGGCAGCTTCAGCAATCAGCAGTGCAGCCTGAATCTTTTCTTCTATTAACGCAGATGAATGAGATATATCACGCAACATAATCTCAAAAGCGGCTGTCAACAAAAGATCCCCTGCCAAAATTGCTGTGGCCTCTCCGTATTTTTTATGGCATGAGGGCTGCCCCCGTCTTAGGTCATCATCATCCATTGCCGGTAAATCATCATGGATCAACGAATAGGTGTGAATCATTTCAATTGCAGCCGCAAAAGGGTGGTAGTCTGACTCTTTGACACCATACAACTTAGCTACTTCTATTAGCAAGATGGGCCGGATACGTTTGCCACCGCCCAGCAGACTATATCTGGACGCTATAGCGGCACTACTTCCCGAGGTTTCAGTATAATTCGATGTATAATCCTCCAAGAAGCTTTCGATAGCTATCTGGTGCTGAAGAAGTACGGCATTAAAATCTGATTTAAGCATCCGGGAATTCAACCTTAGTTTCAATCATTATCCCCTCGGGGCCTAACTGAATTTTGCTGATCTCCTCCGTCAGCGCCGATAATTTCTCTTCGCAGGCTTTAGCCAAAGTTACACCTTCTCTGAATAAATCAAGTGATTCTTCTAATGGCGCCTCGCCCTTCTCAAGGAGATTAACAATCTCTTCCAAACGTTCCACAGCTGCCTCGTAACTTAATTCTAATTGTGTCTCTTTATTATCCATTGATGATATTTCCCTTTCTCTCATTCAATCAGGAAGGCTCCCCTCCTGCAAGTTTTCTAATAATTCCAAAGGAAAAAGCTCTTTGACCCTAGCATCAGCAATTCCATCCGCCAGATAAATGCGTATATCGGCACCTATAGCTAGCTGTTCCAGTGAGCTTATAGCTTTGCCGGTTTCTATGCAGCTCAACCTGGCATAGCCTCTCCTGACAACAGCATTGGGATCTAAAGCTAGCAGTTTAGCCGTCAGTTTATCCAGACCCAAACGTTCCTGTGATAGCCTGTGAGACATATTTGCTCTGAGCATGTTCCGGCCTTTCTCAAGAAGAACAGATTGATGCTGCAGTATGCTTAAACTTGATCTTTCAATCCTATCTTTCAACCTGGCAATTCGTAATGGTTGATCTGCAGATACAGCAGTCAGACTGCTCTGCAAGCGCCAACTTAATATATCCAGTTTTTGTAGCCGTGAACTAATCAAATAATCACCCTGTCTCAAAACGGGGCGCTCAGTCAAATGTTTTAATTTGCTATTTGCCAGGGCAAAAGTATGTAAAAGAAGTGTCTTCATTCGATTGCGATACATATCCAGATTTGTCAATAAATCAGACTTCCGAGGCAAAACCAGTTCAGCTGCTGCTGAGGGCGTAGGCGCTCTCAGATCAGAAACAAAATCACAAATTGTATAATCAGTTTCATGGCCAACGGCAGAAATAACAGGAATTTCTGAAGCGGAGACTGCCAGAGCAACCTCTTCACTATTAAATGGCATCAAATCTTCAAGTGAGCCGCCGCCACGGCAGATAATCAGAACATCACAGTCAGCTTCACTATTAGCCAATGCCAAGGCAGTAACAATTTCCTGGGCCGAGGAAGATCCTTGAACTGACACCGGAAAAATTCTAATGACAAAACCGGGAAATCTCCTGCGTAGAATATGGACTATATCGCGAATAACTGCCCCCTCCAAAGAAGTAATAATGCCAATTCGTTCCGGCAGAAAAGGAATTTTCTTCTTCCTCTCCTCAGCAAAGAGACCACTTTTCTGCAAACGATCTCTCAACTCAACAAATCTGGCGTACAGCAAGCCTTCTCCCGCTCTCTCTATAGAACGGACAATGATCTGAAACCTACCGCCTTGTTCATAAATGGTGGCATATCCGGAAACAATAACATGTTGTCCATCAATTGGCTTAAAATCAAGATTAGACATTGCAGATTTAAAACAGACACAGCTAGTCTGAGCCTTGCTGTCTTTGAGAGTAAAATAATAATGACCCGATGGATAAAGTTTGCCACCGGAGATCTCACCCTCTACCCGGAGAGAATTTAGCAAAAAGTCCTGACTGAGAACCCTGGCAACATATTGATTCAATTCGCTGACACTAAGAATTTTCATCCTTGTTATCCTTAACGGCATCAGTTCTTTTACACCTTGCAAATGTGCTGTCTCGCTCTATCCCGCCCAAAATAGCATTAATATAAGATCTTGATTTTTCGTCACTATATTTGCGCGCCAAAATAACAGCTTCCGAAATAGATACCGATGTTGGTATATCCTCTAAATACTTCATTTCAAACAATGCCAGCCGCATAATAGTTAAGTCAATGCGTGGCAAACGCGAAATAGCCCAGCCTATAAGCCGCGGTTCTATTTCGCGATCAAATTCCTCTTTGTGCTCAAGAACACCGGTTACTACTAAATCAAAAAAGTCAGTATCAGCTCTGGATAAACGCCATTCATCTAAAAAAAGTCGTCTTTGTAAAATATAGTCATCAGGTTGAATTTCAAGGCTATATAGAAACATAAATGCACGTTCGCGCGCTAGTTTACGACTCAATTCTAACCACCCCTCTATATAGATCAGCGAAATCTGCCAGGTGGAAATAATCTGTCAAGTAAGGATCTGATCGCATCAGGCTGGCTGAAATATTTCGCCCCCACATAATATCCCACAACGCCTAGAATCAGAATAAATAACATTTTAAAGAAGCCAAATAAAACCCAGAGCAAGCCGATTGCAAGTCCAATTGCCGCACCGGCAACACCGGGGCTGTTGCGTGCGAAGCCATCACGAATAATTTGCAACAAATTTCTGGGCGCCATTTACGCTGTCCTCAGCGCTCAACACGAGCCGCAATGGCTTCTACGCGATTTACTTTAACCTGAACATCAGCCACTTCAATGCCTGTGTATTTCTCAATATCCTTTTTCACTCTTTCCTGCAGTCGAGACATCATTAATGGTAGCTCGACGTCAGAATAAGCCATTACATTCATAGTAACTGAGATTTTCCCACCTTTATAAGGCGAAACCCAAGCTTTAGCTGATTTGACACCCGACTGTGATGCTTTGGCTGCATTCAACGCTATATTTTCTATGGCATCGACACCGATGTCAATAGCGCCTATTTCATTTAAACGCACTCTTTGCTTTCTCATCCTGCCTGTCAGGATCGTAACAACCATAACCGCTAGAGATATCAGCACCATTATCAGGCAAGCAATCATAGCAACTGTTTTATACGGCTGCTTTTGTGCTATATCAATTACTGTTTCAATCATTCCTTTGAGAATAAACTCATTGGACAGCATTAGTAAAATCAACAAAAAAAACACAGCCAATACAAAGGAGAAAGCTATAATTATAAAGCGATTAATTCTGTTCATCTTCCAAATTATTCCTTATCTAATTCTGTCTGGATACCAATATCGGAGACCCCCATTACATGAACATCAACAGCCTCAACATTAAGACCTGTGTATAGCTCCACTTCTTCTTTGACATGTTCCTGAATAGACCAGGCAACATCGGGCATCACATAGCCAAATTCGATAATGGGGTAAACAGTAATGGAAACCGCATCCGATCGATCCCTTCGGAATGATACCTTGACTCCTTTGCCTTCATGGCTCACACCGATAGATTCTTTCAGTGACACGATAAGACCTCTATCAAGGCTGTCAACACCTTCCGTAGCCATTGTAGCTTCCGCCGCATACTGAGCCACGAAGCCTTGCGACATCGTACGCTCACCTTTAATTGAGTAACGATTCGCTTCTTCAGACATAACTAGGCACGTTCCATATATTCGCCGGACCTGGTATCTATGCGTATGATATCACCCCGATTAATAAACAAGGGTACTTTCAGAACGGCACCCGTTTCAACCGTAGCATTCTTATTGGCAGTTGTAGCAGTATCGCCCCGCACAGCAGGCTCGCATTCGGTAACTTCAAGTTCAACAAAAGTCGGAGGCTCAACTTCGAGAATTTCCCCACTCCAAGATACTACACGACAAGTCATTCCTTCTTTGAGAAATGTTATACCATCACCCAGAGTTTCTTTTGCGATCGGTATCTGGTCATAAGATTCTACATCCATGAAATATAAAAGATCACCATCTGAGTATAAATATGACATATCACGGCGACTGAGTTGAGCTTGTTCAAATTTTTCCGACGGATTAAAGCTCTTTTGCACAACACTACCTGTCTTCAGATTTTTATAAGTTGTACGTACAAAAGCAGAACCTTTCCCCGGTTTCACATGCTGGAAATCAACAACTTGGTAAATTTGACCGTCCATTACGAAATTTACTCCATTACGGAAATCACCTGCACTAATCATAAATACCTCCGTAAACGCCTATTTAGCGCAAATATTCATCTATCGCGTATATTCTATGCTATATCTGACCAGTCCGCAAACCATTCTGACTGAACAATATTTAATGATTTAGAGCAAGATATCCTCAAGAAAATCATAATCCCTTTTGTTAATTAGCAGCGCTTCAAACCACCTTTTAAATTTTATCGAGATTATTTCGCTGTGGAAACGAGGTTTGACCAGCAGAATAAATACACCTGCTCTTTTACCCGCCAAAACATCTGTAAAGATTTGATCCCCAACCAAAACTACTTGATCAGGAGTAACTTGATAGCGTTGCATTATCTTGAGAATTCCGGAAGTACCCGGCTTGCCGGCCCTGCCTTCATATGCGATCCCTGTCGCTTCAGCAAATTGGTAGCCTCTCTCACCCCGCGCATTAGTTAGCAGGGCAGGCATTAATCCAGCTTGCTTTACTGCGGCGATAACCTCATTGGCGTACTCATCACCACTGCTGGAGCCATGTTGTGCCAATGTATTATCAAGATCCAGCATAACAACTTTAATTCCACGCTCTACAAGCTTGGACCAATCAACTCGTCTAAGGTCCGTCACATACCAGTCAGGCATCATTTGTTTGCGAAAATTTTTCAGCCACATATCTATCTATTTTAGCATGCCCTAAGTCACTACTCCAATCACTACTATGCGATTATTAAGGTCGATCATTAAGGCCGGGAACTACTCAAAATTGTGTCAGAATCAAAGAAACGGCCAAGGTTTTGCCTTTGGGGTTTTCTCAGTTCGTCGCCACCTATATAGACTTTATCAGTATGCACATGGCCTTTGCCGGAAACCATATATGCTTTGTCCCCATATCCTGAAAGAATGCAAAAGCCGGCATCAGTCAAAAGTGATAATCTTGTGGAATCCGAAAAAACATGATCACCATTTGGATAATGCAAAACTCTAACTTTACCAATTAGAGGCTCAACCTCATCCTGCCATTTTTTTAAATCCTTAACTATAGCTTCAAGGTTACTGTTTGGAATATTTATTCCTCCCCAGGTATTACTGGCCAGAGTATATCCTTCTATGCGCAACTCATCTGCAATTTCTTTTATTTTAGCTCGATTAATCATTAATTCATCCTGACTTAACTCAAGGGGGGCAAGATTCAGCTGTCTCCTCTCTTCATTCCAATTATCCAGCGAAGTTTGGGAATATACATGCCCAAAAATGCTGCGGTTAGCAGTAATCGCTAACGTGGCCTTTGCCCCATCATAAGAAAACTCAGGATGCTCTCGGCAGAAAGCATTGAGTAACCCTATTTCGGAATTGGCTTCAAGAATTTCTTTACTGCCTGTAATATGGTCTGTCAGCACCCCGGCAATTTTATTTTGGTCTGTCAACTCCAGACACTCAGCTGTCCCACTCTCTGCTCTTAAAGGGGAATATGCAAAACTTTCAATGACCAAAACCAATGGCTTCTTGCCCTCAGGAATAAGAATTGGCGTGTATTTTCCCTTCTCAGAAATAAAGCTATCTCCAGGCACTAAGATATAATCATTTGCCAGCAGCTGACTTAAGATAGCTTTAAATTCATCGGCAGTAATCATCAAAGAATCTGCCTGCTTGGCATAAATATCATTGTCAAAAGCACGTGCAGTATCAATAATAATCGGCCTCATTGTGATATGCTCTATAGCCCGGTTCCAACTAATTTGGACAGAGTCAGTAGCCGAACTAACCTGACTATACCAGCTTAAAAACTCAGGATCGTCCGGAAAGAAAACCATAACCTCTGTCAGTGCTTTTTTGGCAGTATAATATCTACCATTTTCGATGTATTGGGATATTTTCTGATGATACTCATCATATACTGTCTGCTCAACCTCGTTTTTTCTATGCTCCACATATTTACCAACTGCTAGCGGCACTTCTTCCAGTAATAAGTTATTCCACAGTTTGTATGCCATAGGCCAATTTTTGTCACTTGCGAATTGTTCAGCCTGTTTCACATCGTCTTGAACAAGTTTTATGGCTTCCAAAGAATCAATAATCGGCTCAACTATTGATTGGAAACGGTCAATTTGTTGTAAAGTATTCAGTTGTTCAGCAAAATCCGACTCTGTAATATTATCTTTAACAAATTCGATACCTTGTTCTTCCAAGAACTCAATTATCAGTTCTGTGCTAACAATACCTGTTAGTGACAGAAAATTTTTATCTTCAGCGGAAAGGGGGTTATTCTTTTTAATCTGTTCAATAATGGATAATGTCTTGTCTTTAATATGCGTTTCGATGACATGCATCTCTGCCAAATTCGCCTCTCTGACTGCTTTCGATTTAGTATTATCAAAAGCCAAATCTCTAGTGGCGGAATATAGTTCCATTAAATACGTATAATCTTTTTCCTCTATGGCTTCCAGATATATATCGGTATCACGCACAACTTGTTTGGGCCAGATAGCTATGGCTATAACTATAGAAACAGAAAAAAGACACAGGATAATAATCAGAAGACGAAGTCTGCTTCTTTTAACCTTACGGTATACGTCAGGTCCTCCCGGTGGCATCCATTCCTTTGACATCACAGATTCTCCAGGCTGATTTGCTTATCCTCAAATGCCTTATCGCGTATGTACCGTCCCGAACCGGGAAGTTTTTTCACTTTATAATAGTCCTGATCTTCCAACTGTGACAACTCAGCGCTGTTTAAGAAATTTGTGATTGTCTTATCAAGCTTGCTGCCTGACATAATAAAGCTGCCTCTAGCCGTGCGAGTAGATTTATAAGTCACTTGGGAGGATGAGAATATCAACAATTTACCCTGGTTATTTATAACACCAAATTCAGGGTTTTCATCAACACCTACATATGCAGCTCCTACCAGCGGAGCATGATCAGAGTAAGCGCTGACAATTTTTCTGCGTCTGTTTTTAGTTTCATATGCGGAGACATCAACTCGAACTGCTCTGCGATCTTCAAAAACAAAAAGCATTTGCCCTGTGAACTCACTATCTGTAGCATACATTACAACTACAGTTTCTCCTTCATCCAACTCCAGCAAATTTGGTGTGTAATCTCCGATAAAGGATGGTTTATGATCCTCAATATCATGGGCAAAAATTTTATAGACTTGCGCTTTATCGGTCACAAAAATTATTTCTGCTTTATTGGTAGTTTCTATTTCCTGGACAATCCGGTCTCCCTCTTTAAGTTTTAATTCAAAATTACCCCGTAAAGAAGTTAGTGCCATTTTCTTAAAATAGCCTTCTTCGGTAAGGAATAGCCTAATATTGTAATCATCTATCAGATCTTCCTCTTTCAGAACTGGTACTTCCTCCGGCTCAATCAGAACCGTTAGTCTCTCGCGACCGTAATCTTTGGCAATATCGCGTAATTGAGTACTGATCAGACTGTTGATTTTTCTAGTACTATCAGCCAGACTTTTTAATTCATAGATTTCAGCTTCCAATTCAGCAATTTCATCAATTCGTCTCAGGATATACTCCCGATTCAAATGGCGCAGCTTAATTTCAGCTACAAATTCCGCCTGCACCTTATCTATGCCAAAATTGGACATTAGATTCGGTATGACCTCGCTTTCAGTTTTAGTTAATCTGATCAAAGAAATCGCTTTATCAATATCCAGCAAGATCAATTCCAGAGCTTTTAACAGATGTAACTTTTCTTCCTTCTTTTGACGATCAAAATTGGCTTCGCGCCTGACACAATCTTGGCGCCAACTGATCCAATGATCCAATATTTCATATATACCCATAGTTTTAGGGCGACCGGAGACGAGAATATTGAAATTGCAGGAAAAACTGGTTTCTAGGGAGGTTAGATCAAAAAGCTTTAACATAAGCATCTTGACATCAGTATTTTTTTTGTAGCTAACAGTAATTTTTAAACCGTTCAAATCAGTCTCATCTCTAACGTCAATAATCTCACGAAACTTTCCCTTGCGGGACTGGGCAGATATATCGTCAATTATGGCTTCAACCGTAGTATTATACGGTATCTCATAGATTTCAATTAAATTAGCTTTCTTATCAATTCTACATTTCCCACGCAGCTTAAATGTGCCTCTGCCTGTTTCATAAATTTTGCGCATCTGTTCTTTAACATAAGTCAGCTCACCGGCAGTAGAAAAATCCGGTGCAGGCATTGTCTCAAGCAGATCATGCTTACGATTATTAATATAAGCCGCAGTCGTCAAGCAGACTTCTTTAAGATTAAAAGAACAGATATTGCTCGCCATACCAACCGCAATCCCCTGATTAGCATTAACCAAAATAGTCGGGAAAGCAGCCGGCAGCAATACCGGTTCTTTCATAGTGCCGGAATAATTATCTATGAAATCAACCGCATCTTTTTCCAAGCCGTCAAGAATTAAACTTGCACTCGGATCAAGCCTTACCTCAGTATAGCGTGCAGCTGCATATTGCATATCCCGTGAGTAGACTTTGCCAAAATTGCCTTTAGAATCAATCCAAGGATGGATTAAAGCCGCATTACCACGTGTCAATCTGACCATTGTCTCGTAAATAGTCTGGTCGCCATGTGGATTCAAGGCCATCGTTTGGCCGACAACATCTGCAGATTTTGCCCGCGGTGAATTGAGCAACTTCATCCGGTACATGGTATAGAGCAATTTGCGATGCGCTGGCTTAAAACCATCAATCTCCGGGATAGCCCTGGAGATAATAACACTCATGGCATATGGCATAAAATTGTTCAACAGGGTATCTGTGATCGGCTGTCTAATATGCTCGTTGTAACTATCGTTCATCTATCCTCCGGTCTTAGGCCAAGTCCAACATATCCATATATGATTCGCCATAATCTTCGATATACTGCTTTCTGCCTGCGAGATTATCACCCAGCAAAAGGTCAAATATTTCTGCCGACTCTTCCCTGCCGGTAGGCAAGATTTCAATCAATTTTCTGGTTGCAGGATTCATTGTAGTTTGCCACATCATATCCGGCTCATTTTCACCTAATCCCTTGGAACGCTGTATATGAATGCTCCCGCCATTTAGACCGGATACAATTTCATTCTTTTCGAGATCGCTATACGCAAACAAGGTGCGCTCTACCTTTTTGACTACATGCGTGATTTCAAACAGAGGAGATTCTGCAATAAATATTTTTCCTTCATTGATTAAAGTCGGCATCAATCGATAAAACATAGCTAGAATCATTGTTCTAATGTGAAAACCATCGACATCGGCATCTGTACAGATTATGATCTTGTTCCAGCGCAGACTGTCCAAATCAAAGCTTGACATCTTATTGCTATGTTTGGATTTGATTTCAACTCCACAACCTAAAACTTTTATCAGATCAGTAATTATTTCACTATTAAATATAGT
The DNA here is from genome assembly GCA_012519085.1 of Clostridiaceae bacterium. Taxonomy (GTDB): domain Bacteria; phylum Bacillota; class Clostridia; order Saccharofermentanales; family DTU023; genus UBA1046. The sequence continues at coordinate 58,582 of JAAYQX010000061.1, read as the reverse complement.
CTTATAATCAGCCTTCAAACAGTTTAAAATCTTACCGCGAATAGGTATAACCGCCTGATACTCTGCATCACGTGCCATCTTAACAGATCCCAAGGCCGAGTTACCCTCGACAATATAGAGCTCTCTGCGTTCGACATCTCGAGTTCTGCAATCTACAAAGTTCTTTATGCGATTCTGAAAGTCGATGTTGCCCATCAACTTTCTCCTCACATCTAATCTCGTCCTTTCCGCATTCTCTCGACTGCGCTTGTTAATGAGCACTTGATCCAAAATTTTTAGAGCCTCTGCTTTATGTTCAATAAACCAGATCTCCAATTGTTCTCTGATCAGGTCAGTCATAAATTCTTGGACAAATTTGTTGCTAATTGATTTTTTTGTCTGATTCTCATAACTTGTAAGAGTTGAGAATGAACTTGAAATCCAAATTAGACTATCCTCAATGTCAGTAAAAGTAATTTTGCTTTCATTGGCTTTATATTTATTTTCACTTTTCAATAGGCTATCAATCTCTGCAACCATCGCGGAGCGCAAGGCTTTTTCGGGTGATCCGCCATACTCCAGCCAGCTGGAATTATGAAAAAACTCGCATTTATCTACTTCATTATTAAAACAAAAAGCACATTGAGCCAGAACTTTGTACTCCGGTTTGTCTGACCTGTCTTTACCCATTCCTTCTCCTTCGAAAAAGAACGGTTCAGATATGCCTTTCCCTTGGTCCAGTTCTTTGACATAACCTAGAATCCCTTCCGGATAGAAGAAATCAATGCTTTCTCCGCTTAATTTATCATCAAATCGAAAACGTATGCCTGCGTTGATAATTGCCTGGCGTTTTAAAATAGTATGAAAGTTCTGAGCAGGAATCTCTATCTCAGTAAAAACATCCAAGTCAGGTTTCCAATGTTGAATTGTGCCCGTACGCCTGCTATTAGTTGCAGTTTTCATTAAACCGCCGATGTTTTCACCTTTTTCAAAGTGTAGCTCATATCGATAACCATCACGCACAGATATCACGTCAAAAAACTCGGAAGCATATTGTGTTGCACAGGCCCCCAAACCATTCAGGCCCAGGCTGTACTCATAATGAAACCCTTCGTTTGTCCGATATTTACCTCCAGCGTACAATTCACAATATACCAGCTCCCAATTATATCGTTTCTCGCGCGGATTATAATCTACCGGCAATCCACGACCTTCATCTTCCACTTTAATACTGTGATCGACATAACGGGTCACAGTAATCAGATCGCCGAAACCCTCCCTTGCTTCGTCAATGGAGTTAGACAGAATCTCAAAAAATGACTGTTCCGTACCACTGAGATCGTCTGAGCCAAATATTACAGATGGTCTTTTCCGAACTCGGTCTGGACCTTTTAACGCACTGATGCTTTCATTGCCATACTCTCTTGCTCTGACCATTGATCTTCAGTTCCCTCCAAAAACTTCTCATAGATTTATGCTGGTAATTGTGACGAGTGGGTACGCTCTTCTCTAAAACCCCGAAAACACTGCAATTACAGTATCTATCCAGACTATTATACACCATAGGAAGTATAAATAAATTACGCTCTGATTGCAAAAATTGTTTTTTCTACTATATTTGGATGAAAAAATCTATAGATAATTAAGAATTTACATTACACTTTTGGTTTTTCGTGTTATCATGCCATAAAATGGTTTTCAATTAACAAAAGTAAGCAAAGGGTGATTATTATGCTAATTGGCGTACCAAAAGAAATCAAAGACCAGGAAAGTCGTGTTTCTTGTACCCCGGCAGCAGCAAACCAATTCGTGCTGGAAGGTCATACAGTCTTGGTTGAAACCGGTGCCGGTTTAGAATCAGGTTTTACCGACCAAGAGTATATAGAAGCTGGTGCGATTATACTTGATGATGCGGCTGATGTCTGGGCAAAAGCAGATATGATATATAAGGTCAAGGAGCCTATTACTTCAGAATATAAATATCTGCGCGAAGGCTTAATCGTATACGCTTATTTACATCTTGCCGCAGATAGCAACCTGACCAAAGAGCTGGTTGACAATAAATGTGTCGCTATTGCCTTTGAAACAGTTCAGGTTGGATCTGCGTTGCCGCTATTAAAACCAATGAGTGAGGTAGCTGGGCGGATGGCAATTCAAGAAGGCGCTAGACTGCTCACAAAGCCTTGTGGTGGCAAGGGAATGGTATTACAGGGAGTGCCGGGTGTTGCGCCTGCTCATGTAGTAATCCTTGGTGCAGGTACTGTCGGTACGGCTGCAACCAGAATTGCAGTCGGCATGGGTGCCAGAGTCACTGTGCTTGATACTAATGTTGACCGCTTGGCAGAAGTCGGAGATATTTTCATTGATAAAATTGAAACATTGATCTCCAACAGTTTTAATATTGCTAAAGTCGTCAAAGATGCCGACATGGTTGTCTCTTCTGTCTTGATTCCCGGTCATAAAGCACCTCAGTTAATAACTGAAGCCATGGTTCAAACAATGGAGCCTGGTTCCGTCATCGTCGATGTAGCTATCGATCAGGGAGGCTCAACTGAATTGACTGCCAACAAAGAAGCTGATTATCATGCACCAATTTTTATTAGGCATGGCATTGTCCACTATCTCGTAGCAAACATTCCCGGTACAGTGCCTAGGACATCAACTCAAGCTCTTTCTAATGCGACCACCAGATATGCCCTGGCTATTGCTAATCTGGGCTGGAAGCAAGCTTGTAGGAAATACCCGGAATTAGCTTCAGGCATTAACACTGCAGAAGGTTATGTAACGTACAAACCCGTAGCAGAAGATCTCAATTATGAATTAAAGAATATTCAAGAACTGATCAATAATAAGCAAATCTATCTTCTACAATCTAAAGTGCGCAAAAACGGTTAAGCATATCGATACCATGCTACATAACAAGGGACCGTCTCCCGGGAGACGGTCCCTTGTTGGCGAGCGTAGCAGGATTCGAACCTGCGACCCACAGCTTAGAAGGCTGTTGCTCTATCCAGCTGAGCTATACGCCCATATGGAATTCCGGCCTTTTGGAGCGGGTGAAGAGAATCGAACTCTCACGATCAGCTTGGAAGGCTGATGTTCTACCACTAAACTACACCCGCAGTTAGCCGGAATTCCGCTCAGTCATATTACAATAGGCGACTTTTTTTGTAAAGAACAAGAAAGATAAGATGATTATATCTGACAGAGCCCGCAAGTAAATTTACTCTCCCGGTAGCAGTACTGTCAAAGGCACATAGCCCGTTCGACCATCTGCTAGCCGTACCATAACCCAACCGTCCTTATCTTCTTTAGTCAACTGCCATACCGTATCACCTCTGGTTGTAGTTGCGACCAGTTCGGTTGAGCCGGGCGCCGCCATGATTTGCATACTTTGAGCCTTGACAGTTAATTTAATCTCGAAATCTGTCGCAATAACTTCATTATCATCTGCATCTATAAGTGGTTGTGACACTTTGGGCACATCTTCATTTTGTTGGTTCACCTTATCACCTTTAAGGCTTGAAAATAACAAAATCAACATCACTAAAACTACCAGAATTATCGAGATGAGTGCCAGCAAGGATAGTGGTCTGGAAGATGGAAATAAATGCGTAAGTCGATAGATAAAACTGTTCCACAGTCGTTTGCAGCGTTTGAATTCCAGTATCTTCAGGCGATCAAGGAAACTTATATTCGTCTCATGTTCAATCTGCGCATATACACTTGACGGACGCCTTTCATAGTTAGGATCAGATTCTTGTGCCTTTATTTTTGATGGCTTTTGCTCCTTTCGGCTACTGCCCAAGCGATGTGAGCCGGAGAAACGAGGGAAGTATGAATCGCTAAGCACATGAACTTTTTTATCTTCATTGTCACTCGTAGTAGCACGTCGGCCTTCGAGCACCAAGTGATTGCTACCTGAAATAGGAATAACACGAGAGAGATATTCCTTACTCATAGGAATCTTTTGCAGCCTCGTTTTATTTGTATGCAAGGAACGCTCTATTCTAGTAACCTTGAAGCCCACCCAAGTATGATCCGAAGAATAGCCATAGGCAGAAGCTAAATTATTTAGCTCAGACATTTGAACAGTTATTTGGCGCGGATCTGACAAAATCTCTTCCAGTCCCTGTGGTTCAAACAGATCTACAAAATTAGGGTCCAGCGCCAGCAGAATATCACCTTCAGCAGGAACAAAAGCATAATAATCAGCTGCAGGCATAAAACTATTCGGGATCACTGCTGCATCTATCACAGCAGGTTGCTGCCGATAAAGCCTGCCATTCCGATGCAGATATAGACCAAGATAACGTGACACCAATGCGATCACAATTTCATCACAAATCAAGAAAATAAAATCAGCATGCAATGTTTCTCTTTTCAAAATGGCAGGGAATACATCCAGGCCATAGATTTGCAGTTCGCGAAAAACTGCTGCCCATTTTCTCAGCATATCTCTGCTTTGAACTATAGATTCCTGATCCAGACGGTCACTCCTGATTCCGGAAATCATTTGAACCCGCCGATTGGTTGAAGCAACATAGTTCTGCTGTTTTTGAGCAGTCAAATAGCCCAAGCTGCGATCATTAATCTGAATTGTCAGCTCATGTAAATCTAGCGAATTAATATGGGCAGTAACCAAAGTGCGGATCATGCGAACTCCAATTAGGATATATTGTGACTCTTATTTGCTGATTTGTTCAATAGACAAAGCAGCGTCGATTAATTCTAGCATAAAGCATCATTATTTAAACAACCGTATAACCAAAACGAGCGAAAAACTCATCACGAAAATCCAGAAGCTCGTTGTTGCTAATTGCCTCCCTGATTTTCTGCATTAAGTTGAGTAGAAAATAAACATTATGCCAGGTTGTCAACCGCAAGCCTAAGATTTCGTTGGCTTTGATCAGATGACGAATATATGCTCTAGTATAATTTTGACAGACATAGCATTGGCACTCTTGATCCAGAGGAGAAAAATCTCTAGCGTATTCAGCATTACGAACAGTTATTTTGCCTCTGCCGGTCAGCACCGTGCCATTGCGTCCCAAACGTGTAGGTAACACACAATCAAACATATCAATACCGCGTATGCTGCCTTCGATCAAATAATCGGGAGAACCTACTCCCATTAAATATCGAGGTTTATCAACGGGTAATACTTCTTGTACAGCTTCCAGCATCTGATACATCAGATCGACGGGTTCACCTACTGATAATCCTCCTATTGCATATCCCGGCAGATCAAACGATACTGTCTGTTCTGCCGAGAGTTTGCGCAATTCCGGATACACGCCACCTTGTATGATGCCGAAAAGGGCTTGCTGTCGATGATTCTTATGCCTTTGCATGCAGCGCTCCAACCAGCGCAATGTGCGTTCCAGCGAGGCTTTGATATAAATCTTGTCTTGCTTCCAGTCTGCACACTCATCTAATTGCATAATAATATCGCTGCCCAAGGCAGTCTGTATATCGATTGCCAACTCAGGAGTTAATTCGTGCTGAGATCCATCGATATGTGAGCGAAACTGTACACCGCGCTCACTGATCTGTCTGGTATCGCTAAGTGAGAAGACCTGAAATCCGCCGCTGTCTGTTAGAATGGCCTGCTGCCAGTTCATAAAGGTGTGCAGACCGCCTGCCTCAGATATGATCTCAGGACCGGGCCGCATCCAGAGATGATATGTATTGGCTAAAATAATGCCTGCCCCCAAAGACTTAACCTCATCCGGGGTCATGGTTTTTACTGTTGCCTGGGTTCCCACCGGCATAAAAACCGGAGTTTCCACGGAACCGTGCGGGGTATGTAAAATTCCCCTTCTAGCACCGCTTTGGCGACAAATATGAACTATTTCGTATCTAACGGGACTTTCAGTCATATTTCATCTTCTCCGGAATTAGTAGCATTGCATCGCCAAAACTGAAAAATCTGTAATTTTCTTTGATAGCTTCTCTGTATGACGCCAATATACGCTCCCTCCCCACAAAAGCACTAACCAGCATTAGTAGCGTGGATTCAGGCAGATGGAAGTTTGTAATCAGCAAATCTGTCAGACCAAAATGATATCCTGGATAAATGAAAATATTTGTCCAACCGTTGGCCTCTTGGTAAGGCTGCTTCTGAGTTTGAAATACCGTTTCTAAAACTCTGCAACTAGTAGTACCAACAGCTACTATTCTGTTTTTATTAGCTCTGGCAGCGTTAATAGCTGATGCTGCCTGGGTAGAAATATGAAAAAACTCACTGTGCATTTTATGATCAGTGATCTCTTCCTCACGCACAGGTCTGAAAGTACCTAGACCAATATGTAATGTGATATGGATAATATTAACACCTTTTCTTTCGATCGTTCTCAACATATCCTGGGTAAAATGCAGGCCTGCAGTAGGTGCAGCAGAAGAGCCCAGCTCATGTGCATAAACTGTCTGATAGCTCTCCTGATCGACAAGTTTTTCTTTAATATATGGTGGTAGCGGCATGATACCCAGGTCTGCCAGTATTTGTTCCCAGATTCCTTGATAGGTAAATTCTACTTGTCGATTGCCCGATGGTAAAATTGACTTGACTTCAGCTGTCAGTTCCCCGTTGCCGAAATCAATCCGATCCCCTGTTCGTGCACGTTTTCCCGGTTTAACCAAAGTTTCCCACAGATCCCCTTTAATGCGATGCAAAAGAAGTATTTCAACCTCTCCTCCTCCTTTTTTATACCCTATCAGTCTGGCAGGCATAACCTTGGTATTGTTCAGAACCAGCAGGTCACCTGCCCGCAGATAAGATGGCAGGTTAAAAAACCAATCATGGATTGGTGGCAGATCATCGGCTAAGACCATTAATCTTGACTGATCACGCCGGGCCAGCGGCTGTTGAGCAATCAGTTCAGGAGGAAGTATATAATTAAAGTCCGCTGTTCTCATACCTGATTCCATACTCATTGCAGAGTTTCTGATAACGCTCACGCCAAGATGCGAGATGCAAATCCGATGCAGAAACTAACTGCGCTCTTCGTTCTTGCTTTCGCCTTGCAGTTATAAGTTCCGAGTCATATTGAATGATCCCGAAATTGGCATTCATAGGCTGGAAATCTTTACTGTCCGTGCTTAAAACATAAGCAGATAATGCACCCATCATAGTCGTTGACGGCAACACAATCTCACCAATTCTATCCGCAGGATATCCTGCAGCAATCAAAGCAATCAGTCTTCCCGTTATCAAACCCGAAGCAGCGGACTCCATATATCCTTCAACTCCTGTTATCTGGCCTGCCAGAAAAAGATTATGTCTGGTTTTGGTTTGATTGCCTGTGTCTAATACCTCAGGTCCTTTGACATAGTGATTCCTATGCATTACACCATAACGAAGGTATTCTGCCTGGCGCAGGGCCGGGATAATGCCAAAAACTTCTCTTTGAGCTGTAAAGGTCATTCTGGTCTGGCAACCAACCAAATTATACATCTCCCCCGTAGTCTGCTCACGCCTGAGTTGCAATACTGCATATGGTTGTTTCCCAGTCCTCGGGTCTGTAAGACCAACAGGTTTCAAAGGTCCAAAACGCATTGTGTCCTCACCCTTCTCCGCTAAAATTTCAATGGGCTGGCAATGCTGGAAAACTTTACGGTCAAATTCTCTAATTGCGACTTTATCCGCTTCAATCAAGGCCTTTCTAAACTTCAAATAAGTCTTCTGGTCAAGAGGGCAGTTTAAGTAGTCCGCTGAGCCTTTGCCATATCTGGATGCAGTAAAATAATTACTGCTGTCCAATGAGTCAAAACTTACTATCGGAGCGGCAGCATCAAAAAAATGTAATAACTCCCCCCATTCCTTAGACATCGCTGACATAAGCTTTTCGGTTGTTAAAGGACCTGTGGCCAGTAGCAGCACTGTATCGGGCTCAACCTCCAGACTACAGATTTCCCGCTCTGTATATTTGATTAATTTAGTAGCCTCCAGCATAACACCTACTGTTCTCGCGAACGCATCACGATCTACTGCAAGGGCGCTTCCGGCAGGCACTCTGGTTTGATCAGCAGCAGCTAGGATAATACTGTCAAGCTGTCTCATTTCTCTTTTAAGAAGTCCTGATGCAGTCTGCGGGTCATCTGATTTAAATGAATTGCTACACACCAGCTCTGCGGGATAAGGTTTTTTATGGGCAGGCGTCATCTTGCCAGGCTTGATATCAATCAGTTCAACAGGAATCCCCAGACGAGCAAGCTGCCAGGCAGCCTCTGAACCGGCAAGACCCGCTCCAACAATTTTGACCCTTTTCATATTTTTTAGCTCTTTTCTGACTTCTCTTTATTATCTGTCTTTGACTTTTTCTTATTCGAGGGACATTGGGGATCACCGCAACGCTCATAACTGCGTCCACGGTAACGTTTAGACACTATATAGCCACCGCATTCTGAACATTTCTTGCCTTCAACCGGTAAATCCCAGCTGATGAAAGGACAATCCGGATCAGTTCCTTTTTTATCACAAACATAGAATTTTCTTCTTCTACCCTTGCGTGTTCTTTTCTCCAATAATCCTGAACCGCATAACGGGCAACTGCCCGGGGCAACTATGTCTATGCTTTCTCTGTAATCACAATCAGGATAACGGTTGCAGGCAATGAATTTTCCGTATCGACCTTCTTTGATTACTAGTTCACCTTTATTGCATTGGGGACAATTCCTGCCGGTAGGCTCCTCTACCACAGTAACTTTTTCTATGTTTTTTTCCGCAGCTTTGACGCTGGCATGAAATGGTGAATAAAAATCATTTAGGATCTCTATTCCCTGTATTTCCCCTGCCTCAACTGCATCAAGTTGTTTTTCCAGATCAGCTGTAAATTCCGTGTCCACTATATCTTGAAAATTTTCCTCTAATAGTTCAGTCACCAGAATTCCCAGCTCAGTTGGATGTAGATTGGCTTTCTCTTTTTCAACATAATTCCTTGCTAGAATAGTAGAGATTGTGGGAGCATAGGTTGATGGTCTGCCAATGCCCAACTCTTCCATTGCTTTGATTAAACTGGCTTCTGTATAACGTGCCGGAGGCTGTGTATATTTCTGCTCAGGCTGTAAACGCTCAAGCTTAAGTTGATCTCCTACCTTTAATGACGGCAGCGCATTAATCTTGGTTTCATTTTCGGCTGCTGTTGCTTTGCTTGCTCCTCCGGCATAGCTGTAGGCCTTAAGCCAGCCGGGGAATTTCATCTGTTCACCCTGAACACGAAACAGATGAGTTCCCGCTAAAATATCTGCGCGGATTGTGTCAAAAATCCCTTCATTCATCTGTGAAGATATAAAACGCTCCCAAATTAACTTATATAGACGGTATTGATCACGGCTAAGCTTATCCTTGACAGCTTCAGGATCCAGATCAAAATGGATTGGCCTAATAGCCTCATGCGCATCCTGTGCCTGCTTGCCTTTTTGATAGAAATTCGGCTTTGCCGGCAAATACTCTTTACCATAAGCTTTGGCGATCAGATCTCTAACCGCCGATACTGCTGCAGCAGAAACCCGAACCGAATCGGTACGAATATAAGTTACCAGAGCAGTTGCCCCTGAACCCGGCAGATTCACACCCTCATATAATTGTTGCGCTACACTCATTGTTCGAGAAGAGCTCATGCCTAAAACCCTGGAGGCCTCCTGCTGTAGTGAAGAAGTAGTAAAGGGTGCATATGGCCGCTTTTTCCTCTGACCTAGCTTGATGGAGTCAACTGCAAAAGGCAATGTCTTGAGCTCTGCTACTAAGACATCAACCTTTGCTTTATCAGATAACTTAACACGGCGCACCCTATTATTTATTTTTTCTCCATGATATAGGGCGCCAAAAGGATCCTCCTTATCTTTTTGCAAAAAAGCTGTCAAAAGCCAGTACTCTTCCGGTATAAAGGCTGTGATCTCACGTTCTCTCATCACAATAAGCCTCGTCGCCACCGACTGGACACGTCCGGCTGACAATCCTTTGCGCACTTTTTTCCACAGCAAGGGACTAAGCTCATAACCAACTAGCCGATCCAAAATACGCCTTGATTGTTGAGAGTCAATCAAGTTTTTGTCCAAGGGTCTGGCAGTATCAATAGCTTCCTTAATCGCACGGCTGCTGATTTCATTAAAGGAGATACGTATTTGTTCAGTTTGATCCAGATCAAGCACATTGGCAAGATGCCAAGCAATTGCCTCACCCTCACGGTCCGGGTCAGTAGCAAGTAAAATACGATCAGCTTGGGCGGCAGCAGTCTTAAGTTCTTTGATAATCTTTTCTTTGCCGGGCATAGTAATGTAACGAACAGAGAAATTATCTTTGACATTCACTCCCATGGTTGAAGATGGCAAATCTCGGATATGCCCTACAGAAGCCTTGACAATATAATTGCTGTCTAAGTAGCGGGAAATAGTCCTAGCTTTGGCAGGAGATTCTACTATTACGAGTGTTTTCACAATTCTATCCTTTATCATAATCTTATCAGAACAAGCATTGAGATCAATTATATACGACATATAACAATATATGTCAAAATGCCGCAACCTCTGCAAATGGTATAACTCAGTCAGTAACAAGTGAAATAATAATAACAAGCTGAAGAATACTTGTTATCAGCCTGATTTTGCAGCATATCTGACTAAAAACTAAGAAAAGCGATTCAGCTCGTAGTGACCTCGTCGATTGGTCAGACAACCTGCCAACTCTAAGCCGGTGAGGATCTGGGCAGTATTTGCCAACGACAAGCCGATGTAATCGGCAATCTGTTCCATTGTGCCAGGGCCTAAGGTAAGAAATTCAAATATTTTTCCCTCTGTCTGATTTGATGCTACCGGCAATCTGATCTGCCCCGGATCAACTAAAGCACGCTGATTTATTCTTGCGCCTTGAAAAGACTTCGCTTCATTCGCATCATTATTTGTCGCTCTTTCACCTATAGTCAATGTATTCAATTCAGGCATTTTCAGATCAGTAATTATCTTTGCGCACCCTTGTTTAATTAAGCTGTGGCAACCTTTTTGTTCATTAGTAAAAATAGAACCAGGAATGGCATATACCGGAACTTTCATATTATTTGCCAGCTTAGCAGTTATCAGGCTACCCGACTTCGTTTTTGCCGTAGTAACAATCACAGCTTCAGCCAAAGCGGCGATTATTCGGTTTCTGGCCGGGAAATTCTTCGCCATCGGAGCTGTACCCGGTCTATATTCACTAATAATCAAACCGGAATGTGCGATATTTGCTAAGAGATTTTTATTGGATATCGGATAAACCCGATCTACACCACAGCCCAATACGGCAATAGTCTTACCGCCTGTTTTGATTGCTTCCACATGGGCTATACTATCTGCACCTTCTGCTGCACCGCTGACTATACAATAGCCTTTACTGCATAATTGCCTGGTAATCTCGGCTGTGACTTCGCGTCCATAGGAATTAAGGGAGCGCGAACCGACTATGGCCACACATTTTTTATACAATAAAGATATGTTTGCACCTCGATAAAAAAGTAAAGAAATCTGCACCTTGCGGTCAGCAAATCTCCTAGGGAAATTGGGATCCGCCACAGAAACTACATTAATGCCCTGATTGAACCAAATATTAGCTTGACTCAGTAAATTATCAGAGCCATTTTTCCTCAGACATAATCTCAAGAGATCAAACTCAGCAGGCTCATCGGATCTGTTTCTCTGGTGCAAAAGATCCCAGAGCCGAGTCATCGACCCTGCATATTTAAGCAATTTACACCTAATTTTGTGACTTAGACGGTATTCAATCGCTGATAGCACTAAGAGTTCTGCCGTCGCTAATCTCAAGATCATAATAGAGTGTTCAAATCCAATCTATATTGCATTATTTCAGCCATATGTTCTGTTTTAACAGATAGGGATTGTTCTAAATCTGCCAAGGTTCGTGAGCAGCGCAACAGATTGTGATAAGATCGAGCGGAAATAGCTTTCTTTTCTGCAAAATCGCTGAGTAGCCTAATCGTTTGTTTCTCAATTTTCATATCCCGGCAATAGTCATCAACCGGCAAATTGGAATTATAATGAAAGCTAAGACCCAATTCGCGCGATCTTCGCTTTTGGATATCATGACAGACCTTGATCCGTGAAGCAGTTGTTTCATGTTCGGTGCCCACTCGTGCCGTTAAGCTATTCAGAAGCTCATCTCCTGATAAGCTTTGCATTTTCACACACAGATCCAAACGATCCCATAAGGGGCCACTGATGCGATGCAGATGCTTTTTGATCTGATTTGGAGTACAGCTGCATCTATCGTTCGCTTCCAATGAATAACCACAGCGGCAAGGATTGGCAGCACCAACCAGCAAAAAGCGAGCAGGCCAGACTGCAAATTCTTTCGCCCTGGCCATTTTGATCTGACCACTCTCCAGAGGTTCACGCAGGAGATCGAGAACTGAACTGGAGAATTCTGTCAATTCGTCTAAAAACAAAACCCCCAGATGAGCCGCTGTGCAGATACCTGGCCTTAAGGGTGAACCGCCACCAATTAGAGCAGCGCCTGTAATGCTGTGGTGAGGTGCAAGAAAAGGGCGTGACCGCACCAGACTGTCAATAATACTGCCTTTAGACATGGCACTTTGAATCATAGTAACTGCCAACGACTCCTCTTCACTCAAGTCCGGTAATAAACCAGGCAAACATGATGCTAAAGAAGTTTTGCCACAGCCGGGAGAACCCAGCATCAAGAGAGTGTGGAAACCGGCTGCAGATATTGTGAGAGCTCTTTTTGCCATTTCCTGACCGAAAAAATTATCTAGGCGCGGAGACTGTTGGCTTGTCTCTTCATGCGCTGCTGCCGGACGTTTTTGCGTCATTTTCACTCCCGAATATATTGCTACGGCCGACTTAAGATCTTCGACTCCAAAATATTTAATTTTGCTAACTAATTCAGCTTCCAGCAAATTATCAAGGGGTCCAAGGACATAGAATAGCTTTTTTTGCTTATAGATTGTGAGAATTCGATTTAAAACACCCGGAATGCCAAGCACTTCTCCGTTCAAACCCAGTTCCCCTATAATCAGCAATGGCTCTTCACCGCGCGGTCTTACAATCTGGCCGGATGCCTCCAAAATTGCCAAGGCGAGTGCTAAGTCAAAACCCGTCCCGCTTTTTTGAATCCAGGCCGGAGCATAACTGGCAATGACCCTGCCCTCCGGAAATCTGTAACCGCTATTAACAATTGCAGCTCGAACTCGGTTACGCGCTTCTCGAACGGCAGAATCCCCTAACCCTGTAATTTCAAACGACGGCAATCCGGGCAATACAGTAACTTCAACTTCCACCAAAACTCCATTAATACCGCTAATTCCACAGGATGTAATACTGCTGTACTTTTGCGTCCGCAATTTGTCCTCCTCAGGAATATCTGCTCTCAATATGCAAAATAATTCAGACAGTCATTGACAATTGATACTGCAAAAGTCAGCAATCAGCTGCAATTCACAACAGACGTTGTGCTTGATATAATCCTAAGGGGGAACTTTGGCAGTAATAACTGCTAAAGTTTTTAATACAAGGCCGGAACCGGCGGCTACAGAAAAATGACACAATAATTGTCGGAGGACTGAATGAAACTGGGAATTATCGGACTGCCCAATGTTGGCAAGAGTACATTATTTAAAGCTATTACCGGAACACAAGCTGAAATTGCCAATTATCCTTTCTGTACTATCAATCCCAATATTAGTATCGTTCCTGTGCCGGATCGGAGATTGGATCACTTGTGTCAACTTTATCAGCCGGAGCGCTGTATACCGGCCGTGCTGGAAGTGGTAGATATTGCCGGCTTAGTACGTGGCGCAAGCAAAGGAGAAGGATTAGGCAATCAATTCTTATCCAGCATTCGTGAAGTAGATGCAATTATCCATGTGGTACGTTGCTTCGAAGGAACTAATATTGCACATGTGGATGGCAGTATCAATCCTATTCGTGATATCGAAACCATAGAACTCGAACTGATATTGTCCGATCTGGAATATGTGGAAAGAAGAATCAATAAATACTCCCGACTGGCTAAAGGAGACAAAATTTTCAAAGAACAATTGGAGATACTCAACAACCTGCTGCGCCATCTTGAGGAAGGCAAATCGGCACACTGTTTTCCTGACCTGCCTCTATTGACAGATCTACACTTATTAACCAGCAAACCAATACTATATGTAGCCAATACCGATGAACAACAATTAGGCGGTGACTATAGAGAGCTTGAAGCTTTACAAAACAAAGTTGCTGAAAAGCAAGCAGAACTTATAATCATCAGCGCCGAGATAGAGGCAGAAATTGCCGATTTGGCTGAGGAAGAGCGTCAGCTTTTCAGCGCCGAGTTGGGATTGTCAATAAGCGGTCAAAAACAAATTATCCAGGCGGGCTACAAGCTCCTGAATCTGCTCTCCTTTTTTACTGCAGGCGGCTCGAAAGAAGTTCGTGCCTGGACAATCTCCAAAGGTACGAAAGCGCCGCAGGCGGCAGGAAAAATCCACAGCGATTTTGAACGCGGTTTCATCCGAGCTGAAGTAACCGCTTTTGAGGATCTGCTGCAATACGGAACTATTAATGCAGTCAAAGAAAAGGGTAAATACCGCTCGGAAGGCAAAGAGTATATCGTTCAGGACGGTGATATCATCTTATTTCGTTTCAATGTCTAGTTGATTTTTAGTTACCAGGTAATAGTTCACTGACCGGACTACTCAATTTTACTTGATAGAAGACTTATATATCTGATGCCTCTCGGCTTTAATTCTCGTTCCATCATTTCTTCAACTTGTAAGCGAAGCTCTTTCACTGTGCCATTATTCACCAGCTCACCTGTAGAAAGCGCTCGATATTCTTCCCTGGTCATTTGTACCGCAATTCTTTGCCTGGCCTCAGTTCCTGAGAGCCCTCTTTTCGACAGCCTTAACAATCTAATATCATCATCCGCCCAGACTGTATAAATCACATCGCAGCGATCTAAAAAACCTTGACGCACAGGGATCGGCACATCAAGTACTGCAGCCTGAACTTTCTTTTCAGTAAGAAGATCCAGCTCGGCACTTATCTGTTCGAGAACATGTCTATGTACGATCCGATTAAGTTCATTCAGCGCCTGTTTGTCCGTAAATACCAGCTCTGCTGTCAGCTTTCTATTAAGCGCTCCGGTCTCATCAATATAATTAGAGCCAAAGACTGCTTCCAGCTCAGAAATGGCCGAGCCTCCTGCACTGGTAACAGAATGTGAGATTCGGTCGGCACTGATTACCTCTAGTCCCGCTTCAGCTAGCATAGCAGAAACTGTTGTTTTGCCACTACCTATCCCGCCTGTAATTCCAATAACAAACATATATTCCTACGCCTTAACCTCTCCCCAGCTTTGCCCGCTGGCAACTTCAGCAACCAGAGGAACAGAGAGGGACATCGCTTCAACCATGTTATCATGTAAAATCTTAGCTGCTGCCTCTGCATCTTGGAGAGAGGCTTCAACTAATAATTCATCATGGACTTGTAAAACCAGATGGGCATCCAAATTATTTTCAATGAAGGCATCATGGATCCGTACCATCGCAATTTTGATCAGGTCTGCGGCAGTTCCTTGAACCGGAGCATTAGCCGCGGCTCGTTCCCCGAAGTTTCTCACATTTGTATCGGATGACTTTAGTTCTGTAATATAGCGTCTTCGTCCTAATAAAGTTTCAACATAACCCCGGTCGTATGCTAGCTTAATGGTATTATTCAACCATTCTCTAACTTTCTGATACCGTGCATCATAGGCAGCAATATAGTCATGGGCCTTGCCGATAGATATACCCAGATCACGAGCCAAACCAAAGTCACTGATGCCGTACACAATGCTGAAGTTGACCGTCTTAGCTATATCCCTTTGCTCAGAATTTACCTCTGTCACAGGCACAGAAAAAAGAGAGCTGGCTGTTGCTTTGTGGACATCGATATTATCGGCAAAAGCCTGCAGCAAATTCGAATCCTGAGATAAATGAGCCAATAGTCTAAGCTCAATTTGCGCATAATCGGCATCCAGCAAAATATAGCCGGGAGCGGCCACAAAGATATTGCGGATTTCTCGTCCTCGTTTAGTACGGATCGGAATGTTCTGAAGATTAGGATTTGAGCTGGACAAACGACCGGTAGAAGTCAGCGTCTGATGATAGCTTGTGCGCACACGGCCATCTGCATCAACAGCCAGGCTTAAACCATCGAGAAAAGTAGATTTTAGTTTAGATAAACTCCGATGCTCAAGTATTAAAGGTATAATCTGATGGCTGAACTTCAAAGCTTCCAGCTCGTCAGCAGCTGTAGAATACTGACCTGTTTTTGTCTTGCGTCCCGGTGGAAGCCCCAGCTCTTCAAACAGTACTATGCTGAGCTGTTTGGGCGAATTCAGATTAAATTCGTGACCTGCCAAAGCATAAATTTCATCCTCCAGTACGGAAATATCTGCAGCCATTCTATCTGTTTGAGATTTGAGCTCAGCTTGGTCTAGGGTGATCCCTTTTGCCTCCATATCTGCCAGGACACCGGCCAGAGTAAACTCCATGGCAAGTAATCGCTCCAGCTTCAGATCTGCCGCCATTTTCTCCTGCCTGTTTCTGGCAGCGATCATTTGTTGCGCTCGATAAAAAATCCGACTTTGCTCAGTCTCTGTCAAGACAGCCCGGTGTTCCACACCCTCCAGTAATGAAATCTGCGCATCTGTCGTATGCGTTAAAGATGGATATGGTTGATAATCAGAAGCCAGAGACCTACTCAATACGGTTTCCAGTTGAATTTGACCCTCCATTTGGTCGAGCAGATAAGCTGCGATTTTTAAATCAAAGGGCGGCTTTTTATAGGATTTCTGTTGGAACTGACGCAGAAAGCTTTTGTAGTCCCAGATTGTAAGTTCTCTGTCAGACAATTCAGACAAAAAATTTACAGCATCTGCGCCGGGTAGATATATTACACAGCCTTCAGAGGAAATCAAACCGACCACATGGTCGTTATGCTCCTCCCAGGCAATGACAATCTCCTGATCCTTGCTACACTGCAAGAATTCCTCTTGGTCGCTGCACTTGAATCTTTCTCGTGCCGTTATGCTGCTATCCTGTCTCAGTTTTGCACTCCAATCTGCCAGTGCTTGCTCCAGGCCAAATCTGGGAATCATGCTCTTAAAGCCTAAGCGAAGAAAAAATTGTAACAGCTCAGAATCAGATTGCTCAGAACTTATACATTTAAGATCCTCCGGTAAATCAGGTATCGGAACCGCACGCTCTATCTTGGCCAGATCATAAGACAATCTTGCCATATCCTCCTCAGCCCGGATTCTCTCTCCCAGCACCCCCTTGATCTGATCAGAGTTAGCAAGAACTGTTTCCAGATTACCGTACTCATGGAGAAGTTTCAGCGCCGTCTTCTCACCCACACCTTTAATTCCGGGTATCCCATCTGAACTGTCACCCATAAGTGCTTTTAAATCAACAATCTGTTCCGGAATCAGACCATATCTATCGGCCAGCACTTCGAGATTAATCACCTCCTGCTGAGTGAGTCCCTGGCGACTAACCGGCATCAACACATCCGTATTTTCGTTAATAAGTTGGAAAGTATCGCGGTCACCGGAAACAATAGTTACTTCATAACCTTGTGCTACAGCTTTGTGCGCTAGCGTGCCGATCAGATCATCAGCTTCGTAGCCTGGGGCTTCGTATCTTTTGACTCCAAGAGCATCAAGGAGCTCTTTGACTAAGGGCATTTGCATCGCCAACTCATCCGGCATTTTCTTGCGGTCGCCTTTATATTCGCTATATACCTCATGCCTAAATGTCGGTTCGGGACGGTCAAATAAGGCAAATATCAGATCCGGCTGAATCAGGTCGCGGTAACGCAAAAACATATTTAAAAAGGCATAGACGGCTCCGGTAGGGGTACCGTCAGCTGCATTAAGATTTTGACGCCCTGCTAAACCGTAATAAGCACGGTTCATTAGACTGTTGCCATCAAGCAACATTACAGTCTTGTCTGTCAAAGTATTACCTCTTTCTTCAGGAACTATTTTGCCAGCAGCCAGATCAGAATATGATCCACCGGTTCAGTCCAGTTGACAGCATCCGCAATCTGATCAGCTATCTGTTTCAATTGTGCCTCAGTAGATGAGAGAAATTCAAGCATATCATCGCTGTTTTCGATAAGATCAAATGACCAGCCTTTTGCCGCCAGAAGAGACTCGGTCTGAACTATATAAGGCGTTTGTCCATCATAATGATCAATTGATAAACATAAATATCCCAGTCGGGCAGTTTGAGCAAGAGAATCTTTTTGATAGATAGTTAGATTGATTTCTTCACTTTCCCAGATTTGCGCCAGAGAATTCCGCAACTCAGATATCTGATCATCATTTATTCTGATCCATTGAGCTTGCTCCAAAATCTGTACAAAGAGACTGTCCCATTGATCAAAATTTTCTTTGACTTTAATGTCGAAAACACCAGTCCCGGTTGCAGCAGGCGATTCAGCAGGATAAGCATATTCTTCAGCAGCAGCCATTGCTTCCTCATCACCTTCCGCTTCCGCGGCAGCAAGTGATTCTGTAGCCTCTAAATTTGCTTCAGTTGCCATTAGATGATTTCGGCCAATATCATCATCGGCAGCGGCAGCATCTTGCCCCGGCGCCAAAAACGCTTCGGCTTTTGTAAACATGCCTTTTTCAGGAGTAGGAGCTGCATCTTTTGAGCTCAACAAATTTGTCACCTGCATCAAGCCTAGCGCAATCACAAGAATTGCTGCAACGGGGGCAGCATATTTGAGAAATAGCCGGCCGAAATTTGATGATTTTGGTGTCTGTGTCTCGACAATATTAAGAGTTGGTTGATTCATATTCTTTAAGACATTAGCCTTAATCCGCTTCCTTTGTTCATCTGTCAAGGGCTGCTGACTGACTGCATCTGTTTCAGCACGAAACTTAGCCAGCAAAAACTGCCCTTGGTCAACCAGTTTCTGATCCAGCTGCTCGGAAATACTCCCTTGTTGCTGATGATTCATATTTTTCTCATCTGTGCTCATATCTGTAATCACACCTGTTATCAATCATTGCTGTCATCAATTTGACGACGGATCGGATTGAATGGTTCCCGGATTTAATATTTTGTTGCCTTCCCTTTCTTGAATCGTCTGTGCTAACTGAGCCCTGCCGCGACTTAATCTAGACTTGACTGTTCCGGCTGGAATTTCCTGCAGCGTAGCGATTTCATTAACACTGAAGCCGCCCAATTCATACAAAATCACAGTGTCACGGAAAGGTTCCGGTAAACATAGCAAAGCCGCACGAATCTCTGACACAATCTCAGCGCGTTCAGCTTCCTCACTCACAGGAATTTGATTCTGAGCTGATAATCCTGCGTAGTCATCAGCCCAGAGATCTTCTTGTTGTCTACTCTTATGGCGAAGAAAATCGTAGCAGATATTGATGGTAATGCGATAGCACCAAGTAAAAAAAGAAGCTTTCCCGGCAAAGCTGTTGAGACTGTTCATAATCCTGATCAGTGAGTTCTGCAAACAATCTTCAGCATCAAAGGAATTGCTCGTCATTTTTAGACATAAGGGATAAAGCCTCGACATCAAAGCTTCCAACATTTGATCTATTGCTTCAGAGTCACCCGCCTTGGCAGCTTGAAGCCATTGCATCCACGGAACTTCCATCTTGAACTAAGTTTAACATTTATTCATAGCATTAGGGTAAATCCAGTTTCGCTGCATAACTTAGTAAATCACCGGCCAGTTGCGCGGCAGCGCGGTTTTCATCCTCTAACACAACAGCAATAGCTATTGGATGGGTTTCTGAAATCAGATAGCCTGTAAAAAGAGAATTAACAACTGACTTTCCATCAGAATCAATCATTTCAGCTGTACCAGTCTTGCCGGCAATTTCCAATCCGTCACGATATGCTCTTTTACCGGTACCTGAGGATACGGTATCTAACATCAACTTCTCAATTGCTGCTGCAATGTGTTGATCGCAGCAAATAGAATACTGCTCTGACTCTCTCTCCCGACCGGCAACACCTGTAGGATCAATTTCCTGTCTGAGCAGATGAGGCTTCATCAATACCCCTTCGTTAGCAATGGCACCGGACAACATGGCCAGATGTACCGGACTGAGAGTAAGTCTGTCCCGGCCTATCGGTTGACCCACACCTACCCAAGATAGCGCGCCTATACCTGGTTCTGTAAGATCAATAGTACTGGTGGCAACCTTTAGGCGATCAATAAATAATTCTTGATTAAAACCAAAGCTCTCTGCCTGTTCAAGTAAGCGTTCACGCCCTAACTCGACCGCCAGCTGACCAAAGAAAGCATTGCAGCTTTTAGGGAAAGCCTGAGCTAGGCCAACTCTGCCATGTCCCTTCGGCGTCAGCGTCTCTTTTGCTCCGGCAGGAACTATAGGTTCTTTGCCCTTGCAATCAACTGTCATTGTGACATCAAGCTTGCCATCTGACAAAAGAGCAGCTGTAGGGATAATTTTGAAAGTAGAGCCCGGTAGATAGCGCCCATGAAGCGCTCTGTTAAATAATGAACTATCAACAATATTGGTCCAGTCTATAACATCCTGTGGATATAAGCGTGGTGAACTCACCAGAGCCAAAATATCTCCTGACCGGTAGTTAAACATCACAATACTTCCAGAATAGTCCGACAATAAACTGTCTGCCTTCAACATAAGCTTGGAATCCACTGTTAGAATCAGATCGTTGCCTGTAAAACCTTGTTTCTTGAAATCGAGAAACAGTTGTGTAAAAAAGGAACGTGACGTTCCGAGTAATTCCGGCATATATACTGACTCAATGCCATAAGGCAAGCGATGAGTATAGTCTCCAACCAAATGTAGGCATGCTCTGGCTAAAGCGGGATCAGCAGCATATTCTCTTTCGCCGTTTTTGCTGTGCGCCAGTATAACCCCATCCGCACTGTAAATGCTACCTGCACGCATATATCTTTGCCTCAGGGCTTGTTTGTTCTCTCCTACCGCTACTGAGAGTTCCCGCTGGCTCCTCTTTTGTTGCACAAGGAGACCCACCATCAGGAAAGCAACCAGCAGAACTAACAGAATCGATACAACTTTTAGATTGCGTAAAAATTGTTTCATGACTCAATATGCAATCTCACTTTCTAATTCTTGGACAAATAGCCTAAGGTTGAAGTATCAACTCCATCTGTTTTAGAGCGTCGATAACCGCCTTTCTCTCTCCTGGCAGCCACTCCCAGCAAAAGTCCGGACATCATAAATTTGGCCAACAGCGAGCTGCCGCCGCGGGCAATAAAGGGCAGAGTAATCCCGGTCAGAGGTATCAGCCCGGTGGTGCCGCCAATTGCAATGATCGTTTCCATAAAAAAGGCGGTTGTCAGAGCCAAAGTAAGGCTGACACTATAGCCATCCCGCCCTTTCATAACTGCGGTAATACCTGACAACCAGATAGCAAAAAAGAGCATAATAATAGCAATCCCTGTGATTAAACCTAATTCTTCACAAACAATCGAAAAAACCATATCCTCTGCGGCTAGCGGAATCGACTCCGGCGACCCTCTGGTCAAACCCTGACCAATAATCCCACCTCTACTCACAGCCTGCAAAGCATAGACAATTTGACTATTTTGAGGATTAACCTCTTCCCACAGGGAGATCCAACCATAGATCCGCCTCTGTACATACGGCAAGCTGTGATAGGCAAAAACGCTGGCGCCGGCTCCTAAAACCAGTACTAATGATGTGAGCAGATACTCCGAAGTCATAACCGCAAAAACGATCAGAGTGACCGGCAAGAGAATCATAGCTGAACCAAGATCGGGCAGTAGCAGTAATAAAACAAAATTTGCTGCTGCCCAAATCGCAAAGCGAATTTGGATTTTTAGTGGCGGTCTAGTCTTAAAAAATGCAGCCAGTACCAACAACCATCCCACTTTGGCAAACTCCGTCAGTTGAATAGTGCGTGAACCTATATAGATCCACAGACCTGCACCATGTGTCTTTTGACCGCGTCCCAAGACTAATGTCAGAAGCAAACTCAGAGTTGTAGCGATCATCGCAATCAGACCCAGTTTTTCTAATAATCTGGTTTTTGCTGAGACCAAGCTGATGACTAAGACAAGCAAGAGGCCCACTACAATAATCAGACATATTTGACCCCAATCCGATAATCTTGTAGCAATCGCCTGCTCTCTTTTGTCACCGGTGGTTTTTAATCCCCAAAAAGAAAACCTTGTTTGGATAATAAAACCCGTTAGATATAGCGCTTTAAAAGCAAGAAAAATATCTCTGTTGAAATTTTTGAGTAGTAAATTTAAGAGTAGGAAAATTAGATCGGACACTGCCAGCACCAAAACACTAAATCCAACAATAAAGGGACGATGTGGCAGGAAAGGTTCCGGCAGCGAATAGATCAAAATGCCCATACATAGTGTAAAAAACAGATGCAGTAGAATCAAAGTTACGGATATTTGGCCACTTGTAGCTGTGGTAATACTTTCCAAGACATCTTTATGACCATCATCCGGCAAATACTTTCTATCATCAACCAGGGTCAGCTTTGTACTGCCCAGACCAAATACATCATTATTTTGGATTTTAGTTCTTTTACTTACCGGCTGGCCATTAATCCAGGTCAAGGAGCGCTTAGAAACAGGTTCTAAAAACCATGCCCCATCATAGAGAAACAGTTGGGCGTGTCTCCTTTTGACGCCTTTGTCACGCAGGCGCACATCGGCAAAACTTGCCGTTCCAATCAGATTAGTATGAAAGAGCCTTTGCGGCAAAAAACTTTCTTTTTTTAGGCTTTCACGCAATAAAAAGAAATAGGTCGCCGGTTGTGCCGAAATTTTCATTTGCACCCTGACTGCTCGCCAAACCCGTATCAGCAATAAAAAAGCAATCAGGAACAAGAACGGACCTGTCAGGTAGCGCAAATAATAACTTAGATGGTTTCTGAAAGGCATTAAATTGGCTCCGATTTACTATTGTGCAGCTTTCGGATTGATCAGATGGATTAATTCTTGCATATGCTGATCCAGCTCATCGGCATTTTGCGGACATTTGATCAGTTTTTTCAGATGCTTCCATTCCTGCTCCAGCATCTCAGTGGTATTGATCTGGTCAAGAATATAGATCTCGGAATGTTCGGTCTGGATTGTTTCCTCATCCAAAAACAATTCCTCTACCATTTTTTCACCCGGACGCAAGCCAATAAACTGTATTGGTATATCGACATTTGGCTCATAACCGCTGAGCCGAATCAAGTCAGTTGCCAAGTCAACTATCTTGACAGGTTGACCCATATCAAGGATAAAGATTTCTCCGCCCTTGGCAAAGCAACTGGCCTGCACTACTAAGGAGGAAGCTTCCGGAATTGTCATAAAAAAGCGTTTGATATCCGGATGCGTTACGGTGACTCGCTTCTCCGTTTGGATCTGCTTCTTGAACAAAGGTATGACACTGCCCTCACTGCCCAACACATTGCCGAATCTAACACAGGCAAAGGTGGTCGCAGGGTACTTCATATTTATGGCAAGAGTTGTGATCTCAGCCAGCCTTTTCGTCGCACCCATAACATTGGTCGGATTGACTGCTTTATCGGTAGAAATAAGCACAAATTTTTCCGCTTTATACTTTCCTGCGGCATCAGCTACATTAAATGTACCATACACATTGTTCTTAACCGCTTCGCATGGATTATCCTCCATCAAAGGAACATGCTTATGAGCAGCTGCGTGATATACCAGGTCGGGTTTCCAAATTTTAAAAACTTCATCTACCCGTTCTCTATCACGCACAGAACCGATCAACACCTGAGTCTTAACGAAAGGATAATCCCTGCACAGCTCCAATTGTAATGAGTAGGCATTATTTTCATAAATATCAAAAATTAGGATTGTCGAAGGCATAAAAGAAGCGATCTGTCGGCACAGTTCAGAACCAATCGAGCCACCGCCTCCTGTGACCAGCACTTTTTTATTTTTTAATTTTTCACTGATACCGGCAGTATCCAAAATAACAGGCTCTCGACCCAAAAGATCTTGGATGTCAATATCTCTGATCTCGCCAATATCTGAACGTCCTTCCACTGCATTGCTGAGGAAAGGAACTATTTTAATATCACATTTCGTCTGCTGACAGATCTCAATAATTTCGCGGATATTTTTACTGGAAGCACTGGGTATAGCTAAGATGATTTCATCAATTCTATACTCTTTGGCCAGATCCGGAATGTCGTGCCTAGTACCCAGAACAGGAACACCGTTTACTTTAAAAGTTTGCTTGAGCTTATTATCATCAACCGCCAACAAAGGAATCCGTTTATTCTGTCTTTGTAATTCTGTAACCAACTGGCTGCCGGCCATGCCGGCCCCGACGATCATCACACGGATTACAGGTTCGGTGGAAAATTTCCTATTATCTCGATATAGACGCGATAGAACATTTTTCGATCTGGTCAGGCGGTAAATAAAACGAATCGCTGCAACTGCGGTAAAGAGCAAAAACCAGTAGACAATATAAACTTGAAACGGCAGCCTTTGCCCTATAATCTGGGTAATAATTAAAGACAAAAGCATCTGAAATGTTACACCCGCCACCAGAATCAGGTAGGTCACTCCGCTTGCATAAGCCCACATTTGATCATAAAAACCGATCAGATAAAAAACCACGATTGAGGTTAGCAGATAGATATACCAAGTATTTTTAAAGCGCTCAAAGGTTTGCAGCGTCAGATGTAACTCAGTATCAAATAGAAAAAAAGCTAAAAGAATTGCAATAACAGATGCTATTGCATCATAAGCCATAAGAAATGCTTTCCTAGGTGTGATTCTGCGTACAGGTTTTCTCATAGTGCTGATCAGATTAGCTTGCGTGTTTCTCCAAATACTGGTTTAGATCCCGGACAAGTGCTTCTACATCAATGCCATGCGCCTGGCAGGCCTGCTCCAGGGTTTCATGGTGAGCCAACACACAGCCCAAACAATATAAGCCATAGGCGAAAAATACTCCGGCCAAGTTCCGATCCCGTTCGATAATGTCGGAAACCAGCATGTCTTTAGTAACCAGTGCGGTCATAGTATTTACCCCCAATAAGCATAAAAAACTAATTATTTTATTAACCCATAGTATCTTACCACTAAAAAAACCGCAACAATTATTGCCGGAAAGGCGCAAAACATTGTAGTTAGGCACTTTCAGGCTTGACATTATATAAAATCATAGTTAATAATAGGGAAGAATCAAGACTCCAAGGAGGTTTTCCATGAACAAGACTGATCTAATTGATGCAGTTGCCAAAAAAACAAAGCTTAGTAAAAAAGATAGCGAATTGGCCATCAATGCAGTGCTAAACACAATTACCGATACTCTCGCCGAGGGGGAAAAAGTCGTATTGGTTGGCTTTGGCACATTTGAAGTGCGTCAGCGTGCTGCCCGTAAAGGCCGCAATCCAAGCACTAAAGAGGAAATTCATATTCCTGCGTCTAAAGCACCCGTTTTTAAAGCCGGTAAAAATCTAAAAGAAAAAGTCAACAACTAAATCTATTATCCAGTTCATTTAAACAAACCACCGGCTAAGTAATCCGGTGGTTTGTTTTGCGTTTTTATAATTGGCGGTATTATCCAATATGACTTTGTATTCTCCCATTGCTACCGTATACTGTTGTCTCAACTTGGATAAAACATACAAAGCCAAATATAAGATGGAGAAATTAACATTTATTCTGTTTTTGAGACAGTTGTGACCGAAACTCTTTCATAACTTGGTCATGTAATCTGGCTAAAGTAGAAGTTATCGTTGGTTTACCTTCTTGATTATCACAAGATAACCAAAAAGGTTTTTGGTCTTTATTCTTGCCCTGTCTTAAAGAGCTCGTCTCATCATCCAATAGAGTCTTAATCAAATAGCGTAGATTGCGTTCTATTTGCGGCAAAGTGATCCGAAATTCCTCAGCTATCACAGGATAAAGGCGTTTGGTAATCGGACTGATTAATGCCGGATCCCTAAAAGTTAAAAATAGCATTCTCTTCAGTAGTACATAGCCCCTCAATCTGGTTCTGAAGCCATATCCACTCATTATGTTGTCGATGCAAGATTCTACTAAGGAATCGTCGACTGCTAACTGATCCCGAAAAGATAAAGCTACTTCTGAGGCATAATCACTGAATCTCCTGGCAGCATAATTAGCTCCCTTTCTACCGTCCAAAACAAATTTGATTCTGCCTGACATATCAACCAGACCCATCATGCCTCTTTTCTGAAGAACTCTATTGACCTGATTCAGCAAATCCTTGTCCGATGCGGCAAGATAAATGTGAATGAGAGAATCCGGCTTGGCGGATAAACCATTCATGTGCGGAAAACGTGGAACACAAAAGGTCCCGTCAGGATATTTCCCTGAAACTCTTTGATTTATTTCATTTCTGTTCACCAATACTATCCCCCTCTCATCTATATTGTTTCTTTTATTATCCCCCTCTCATTTATATTTTTTCTTGCATAGTATTGATATTTAAAAGCTTCTTACTTTCTAGCTTTTGTCACAACAAATCCCGTGCTGAACTCCACTTTTAGCAAAATATTCTATGCTGTAATATCTATAACTCAAGCCCAGAAAGTGCTTGCCTGTCACTTGCCAATATAATCCGACTAAAGCATTAAGGATGATTAGCATCATCCGGGCTGGCTTCTTTAACTGCAGTGAAACGAATCACATAATTCATATTTGGCGAGGACATGATCTGTAATTTATCCCCTATAGGCCAATCATAACCTAAAGGAGAGTGATAATAGCGGGTATCATTTATGACTATATGGTTCCCTTTGATATCATTTGGGGTCAAAACGGCTTCCGTTAAATTATAATGACCGTTTGCCAGTTGAACCAAATCCATCAGTCTGGGATAAAGTTGAGTTACAGTGGACCAGGCTATCACGATAGCTATGATTACCGGGAACAGATATGAATACCACTTTTGATTATTATGATTCCAATTCACACGGAGCAGAGTAATCAAAATTTTGATTAAAAAAAGAACTAATAAAAGACTGACAAGCAGACCAAATACAAAATATATTTTCATCTTGGTTTCATTCCTTTGTTACTGTAAGGTCGGGAAAAAGGGCAAAGAATTCATCCCTGCTGATAATACTGATCCCCAAAGAATCAGCCTTGTCAATTTTACTTCCTGCTTTCTCTCCCGCAATGACATAATCAGTTTTTTTAGAAACAGATTCCGATACTCTGCCCCCTGCATTTTCAATTAACCTAGTAAACTGCTCTCTGCTCAAATCCGAAAAACTGCCGGTAATAACAAAGTTCAGATTTGACAGTGGAGTCTCAAGCAATACCGGCTCCTCATCAAACATTCTGACTCCTGCTGCGGCGAGTTCCTCCAAGAGATGTCTATTCTGATCCTGTCGAAAGAATTTATATAGATTATCAGCTGTGATCTTTCCAACATCGGGAATCTGCAGTAATTTCTCGGTTTCAGCTTCGCACAGCTTTTCCATTGAACCCATCGCCGTAGCAATATTCCGTGCCGTCTGGCGCCCAACTCCGGGTATACCCAGACCTGATAATAACTGATATAGAGGGTTTTGTTTGGATTTTTCAATCTGCGCCAGCAAATTGTCGACTGAGCGTTGTCGACCTACAATGCCCTGATTGATCAGTTCGGCACGTCGAGAAAATAACTTATATATATCAGCTATGCTCTTGAGATAACCATGATCCATCAATGCTTCCACAGTTGCTGAACCTAAGCCGGCTATGTCCATAGCCGCTCGGGAAGCAAAATAGACCAGATGTCGGGATAACTGGGCCGGACAATCAAGACCGGTACAAAACAAATCCGCTCCGTCATCAATATAGACTGTATCTGCACCACAGACAGGGCACTTTGACGGAAGCACAAATCTTTCAGCCCCTTCCGGGCGCTTTTCAAAGTCGACTCCGATAACTGCCGGGATAATTTCACCGCTCTTATGAACCCGAACGGTATCCCCGACTCTGATATCCAGTGCATCAATATAGCCCTGATTATGCAATGTAGCTCGACTGACCAGGGTTCCTGCCAAATGTACGGGTTCCAGGATCGCCATTGGTGTGATCCGACCGGTTCGCCCCACCTGAACAATAATATCCCGGAGCAAAGTGCTCTTCTCCTCCGGAGGATACTTAAATGCTACCGCCCAGCGAGGCACTTTACTAGTAGTACCCAATCTGCTCCGCAGATCCAGATTATCAACTTTGATCACTGCGCCATCTATCGCATAATCTATCTGACCACGTAGCTCGCCAATCCCGCTGATAGCTTCCTCAATCTCTTGATCCGATCTACAGACAACAAAACCGGGACTGACCGAAAAACCTTGTGTCTCCAACCAATGCAAGGATTCAGCATGGCTGTCAAAAATGTTTGGCTCCATCAACTGAAGATTGAAGACAAAAAATCTGAGTTTTCTCTCTCTAACAATTTGCGAATCCAGTTGGCGCATCGTACCGGAGGCCAGATTGCGCGGATTGGCATATGTTTTTTGATTTTGATCTTCCAAAACTCGATTAATATCTTGAAAGTCTGATACCAGCATATAGACTTCGCCCCGGACCTCCAAATCAACAATCGAGGGGTCAATAGAGGTGGGAATACCTAATAGTTCCCGTGCATTTTTCGTAGCATCCTCGCCGAAGAATTCACCATCACCCCGTGTTACTGCCTGAACCATTACTCCATTGTGATAGCGAATACTGAGAGAAAGACCATCAATCTTTCTTTCAACAACAAATAATGCCTTCTCATCTACTTGTCGAATACGCTGTGTAAAATCAGCCACATCGCTCCAGGAGAACACATCCTGGAGCGATAACATCGGCACACGATGCCTGATCTGACCTAAAGCGGAGTCAGCTTGTCCCCCTACCACCTGCGTCGGTGAATCGGGCACAACAAACTCCGGCCATTGCTGCTCTAAGCTGATCAGCTCCTGCAGCAAGAAATCATATTCGGCATCAGAGATAGTCGGCTGATCAAGATCATAATATTGGTGATTGTACTGCCGCAGTTGTGCACTAAGGCGAATGATTCTCTCTTGGGCCTTTGACTCTTCAGACTGAACTATCTCAGGCTTTCCCATCACAACCCAGTACATTCACTATTTTATGGGCAACCATTTTTTCAATGGCATCCCTGGCGGGGCCCAGATATTTACGAGGATCAAATTCTGCCGGATTATCAGCCATGAATTTGCGAATCGTTCCGGTCATAGCTAGACGGAGATCACTATCTATATTAATCTTACAGACCGCCATCTGAGCTGCCTGTCGGAGCATACTCTCAGGTATGCCAATGGCGTCAGGCATATTCCCGCCGTGCTGATTGATCATTTCTACATATTCGGGAACTACTGAGCTGGCACCATGCAGAACGATAGGAAAGCCCGGCAATAATTTCTGAATCTCTTCCAGAATATCGAATCTCAGCTGTGGTTTTTGTCCGGGCTTAAACTTATAGGCACCGTGACTAGTCCCAATCGCTATCGCCAGAGAATCACACCCTGTCCTGGTCACAAAATCCTCGACCTGTTCAGGGTCAGTATATGATGCATCTTCTGCACTAACCTTGATATCATCTTCCACGCCCTCTAAACGACCCAATTCAGCTTCAACAGTAATATAAGGATCATGGTTGTGAGCATAATCCACTACTCTCTGCACTAAAGCTACATTTTCTTCATAGGGCAGATGTGAACCATCAATCATAACTGATGTAAAGCCGCCATCAATTACACTCTTACACAATTCAAAGCTATCCCCATGATCCAGATGTAAAGCAATGGGCAGATTGGATTCGATAATAGCCGCTTCGACCAATTTGAGCAGATACGTCTGATTGGCGTATTTCCTGGCGCCGGCAGACACTTGCAAAATCAAAGGCGCTCTCAACTTTGTGGCTGCATTGACGATACCCTGGATAATCTCCATATTGTTGACATTGAAGGCACCAATTGCATAGCCACCCTCATAGGCTTTCTTAAACATGTCTCTTGTAGATACTAATGGCATTTTTCTCCCCTTTCCACAACCATTGAATATATTGGTTTAAAACCGGTTATATAATTATCATATCATTGACATCAATTTGTCGCGTCTGTTTTTGATATTTTCCAGCATGCCGCTGTATTTTTCGATCTTGTCTTTCTCCAGCGATACAATATGCGGCGGCGCCTTAGCCACGAAATTAGCATTTGCCAGTTTCTTTTCTGCTCGTTTAATTTCTCTTTGAAGTCTATCGGCTTCAGTTGTCAGGCGCTCTATTTCAACCTCAATATCCAGTAGCTCTTGCAAGGGAATGAAGATCTCTCCGCCGGGAAATTGGATTTGCACTGCATCGGCAGGGATCGCATTGCGATCTGAATGACAGGAAATTTCTCCTGCCCGCGCCAGTCTCTTCATGAAGAGACTGTTCTCAGAGAACAAGGTTAAAATATCTTGATCACTGCTTAAGACCATTAGCTTGATCTCCTGCTGTGGCGGCAGCTTATATTCTGCCCGGATATTTCTGACCTGCCGGACGGCTTCCATCAGAATATGCATCTGTTCCTGTTCCAATTTAAAATCATAATCAGGCTTAGCCAGTGGCCAGTCTGCTCTAATTAATTGACCCTGATCATGGATCAGATGCCGATAGATTTCTTCTGTTACAAATGGCATGAAAGGATGTAATAAAGTGATAGTCTGAATTAAGACATGATTGAGAGTAAACTGCGCGCTAAGTCTCGACTGACTGCCTTTCTCCAGCAGTCTGGGCTTGACGGCCTCAATATACCAATCACAGTAGAGATCCCACAGGAAAGAATATGTCTTAGTCAAAGCCAGACCGATCTCGAAATTTTCCAGATTGCGCTCTACTTCGCGAATCGTGTCATTTAGTTCTGCCAGTATCCAGCGATCCTCCAGGGCCAAGTCCGAGTCCTTAACAGAGGAAAAATCCATTTCCTGATCAAAATTCAAAACTACGAAGCGCAGCGCATTCCATATTTTATTCATGAAATTGCGTCCGGCTTCAATTTTTTCATTTTGGAAACGCTGATCATTGCCCGGTGCGCTACCAATGACCAAGGCATAGCGCAGTGCATCAGCACCATAGTTATCTATCACTTCCATAGGATCAATGCCATTTTTTAACGATTTAGACATTTTCCTGCCCAGTGCGTCACGAACTAGCCCATGGACAAATACATAGCGAAACGGAATTTGATCGGTATGCTCCAGCGCCGAAAATATCATGCGCGAAACCCAAAAAGTAATAATATCATAGCCGGTCACCAAAACATCCGTCGGATAAAAGTAAGCCAATTCTTCAGTCTGCTCAGGCCAACCCAGAGTCGAGAATGGCCACAATGCTGAAGAAAACCAAGTATCCAAAGTATCCTCGTCCTGAACTAAGGAAGATTTACCGCAATGATGGCAGCTGTCAGGAGTTGTCGTAGCCACACTATGCTTGCCACAGTCGGTACAGTACCAGACGGGAATGCGATGTCCCCACCATAATTGACGCGAGATGCACCAGTCGCGGGAATTTTCCATCCAGTTGAAATATGTTTTCGCAAATCTTTCCGGAACAAAATCGATTTTGCCGTCTCGCACTACTTCAATCGCAGGTTTTACCAAATCTGACATTTTGACAAACCACTGCAAAGAAATACGCGGTTCCACGACAGTAGCACAGCGATAACAGGTACCTACTGCATGATTCAACTGCTCGCTCCTAACCAGGAAGCCTCCATCCCGGAGATCTTTCACGATCTCTCTCCTGGCCTCTTCAACATTCATACCGGCATAGCGACCGCCATGTTCATTCAAATATGCATCTTCAGTCAATAAATTGATAATCGGCAGATCATGTCGGAGACCTATCTCAAAATCATTCGGATCGTGGGCCGGTGTAATTTTGACAACGCCTGTTCCTAACTCACGGTCAACATAATGATCTGCAATGACCGGAATTTCTCTATCAGTAAGGGGCAGCTTGACCATCTTGCCAATATATGATTGAAAGCGCTCATCAGCAGGGTGAACCGCCACCGCAGTGTCCGCCAACATGGTTTCAGGCCTGGTTGTCGCCAGAACCAGATCAGCTGATCCGTCAGCCAGAGGATAGCGGACATAATAGAAAGCAGCTTCGACATCAATATATTCAACTTCAGCATCGGAAATTGTGGTCAGACAATGAGGACACCAGTTGATAATACGCTCACCACGATAGATCAGCCCTTTGTTGTACAGCCTGACGAAAACTTCATTGACCGCATGGGACAGTTTTTCATCCATTGTAAATCGTTCGCGATCCCAGTCACAGGAAGCACCCAGTCTTGCCAGTTGATTGGTAATCGCTCCGCCATAAAGCTCTTTCCACTCCCAGGCTTTAGCCATAAACCCTTCACGCCCCAGATCCTCTTTAGTCAGACCTTCTTCGCGCATTGCTTCTACTATTCTAGCTTCCGTGGCAATCGCAGCATGATCTGTGCCGGGCAACCATAAGGCCTCATAACCTTGCAGGCGTCGCCAGCGGATTAAGATATCCTGTAAAGTATTGTCCAGGGCATGCCCCATATGCAGACGTCCGGTGATATTGGGCGGCGGCATCACAATACAATATGGCTCCTTATTCTGATTGGGAGCCGCAGCAAAAGCCTTGCTGCTCAACCACGAATCATATATCTGTTGCTCTTTGGCTATAGGATCAAAAGTCTGTTCTATCGCATCTATTCTTGCCATATCTGTCTCCTAGAAGTTGTAATACCCTCAAAATCCAAACTGCCTTTCCCGCCCGGATCTTGAATGGCGAAAGAAATACGGACTATCCGCTCCAGATTCAACTGAGCTGCACTGAGATTAAATCTCGCAACCTGCAAATTTGGTTGCTGCTGGATCAGACATTCCGGGAAGATATAGACTACCTGATTTTCATCCTCCATCTCAAGTCCCAGTTTTTTCTCCCTGAGATCCGGATTATGAAGCAAGATCTCCAGCTCCCCCCAGCCGGACAAATTCAGCGGCGGATAAGATGAGGCATACCCCAATTGCGGTTCCATTACCAAAGGACGCTCATCGGCATTTCTATACTCAGCCTTAATCGTTTTTAAAGCTTCATTCTCATGGCTAGGCACCAGTTTTAATTCACCCCGGCCTGAACTTATGGTCCAGAGCTCTCTTTCTCCCGGCCAATCTTGCTCAGGAATTCGCGCCGGATCAGGCAAGAGCTCAGCCCAAGCGAAATCCGTTATCCGATCGCATTTCATCCAGACTTGCGGCTCATAATGATCAGCCGGATCCATATCAAGACGAAAAGCCGGAACAGGCATACCGTCAGGCCCTGTCAGATTAGCCTCACGGTTGAAATTGGCATAAGCATAAGTCAGGGATACCGGATCTGCCAGTTCATCATGCCAGACGATAACCTTAACGCCATAGAGAATTCTGGCTCTGGCTTTGACAAAAACTCGCTCCGGACCGCAAATAGCAAAACCCTCCAAATTGTGTGTTCCCGGACGCAGAATCAAGCCCTGTGCCGCTTTGCCGAACTTATCAAAATCAATCATAAATTTATTGCCCACCTTTTCCACGGCTGTTGGCTCCGGTGAGGAAGACGGCAAATCATAGCCATAAGCAAGGCCCAAAGCAATATTAGCCATTCGACGGCCAATCTCTTCTTTAGCCACCGGATGTGCCGGATAACGGTAAGTCTCATTGCGTCGATTATAAGTCAAGGGCAGGTCTAAGATAGTTACCATACCGGCCTTGATCGGAAGCGTGCGTCTTAAGTCGCTGAGCGCTTCATTAAATGACACAACAGTCCTGGCATCAGCACCCGGATAGCAATAAGCAGCGATCTGGCTATAGATTAAGCACAAATCATTCTCAGGCGCCACAAACATCTCTTTCAGAGCTGAGACCAGCACAGGAAAAGCTCTGGTATAATAATCCGGACTGTCAGCATCGCTCTCTCCCTGATACCAGAGCACACCGCGCACACCCAGTCCAATAAAAGGCGCCAATTTATGGTTAAACATTGTGGCAGGCTGATATCTGGTCTGAAAATTGCCGCTTTGCGGTACCTCAAGATTATTTTTCAAATTTAGCCGGCGCACTGCCCGCTTCTCCTGGGCAATAGAATCCTCTTGATTCCGTAGCTTTTTCTTAGCAGGATTAGCACTATTCCAATTGTCTTGATCACGGTACAGATGCAATTCGCGCACATGATTTTTTAGATAGGGGTCCTGTTCTATAATCTCCCGGGGCAGCCAGCTATGGATATATGTTCCCGCACAGGCCATATCATAAATGCCAATCGGCAGCAGCAACTGTTCTTCCAGCTTCAGAGCAAAAGAATAGGCAATACCTGAGACAACGGCCATCTCTTCCGGATGGCTCCCCCGGTACCAGCGGCCGGAAGCAATATAGCCCACCGGATAATAACTGTACTGCGGCATATTATCGTCCAGACCATCCTCAGCCATGGCAAAAATTCGGATATGGTTCATGATGGCAGTCAGATCCAAACGCAGAGCCAGATCACAACTAGCCACCGGCATAGCCATATTATCCTGGCCTGCCGCAAACCAGATTTCCCCTACGAGAATATCTTCGATTTGCAGATTAGCGCCCGCACAGGAAAGGATCAATGTACACGGATCCAGTGAGGCTTCCAAAGCAGGCAGCTTAAAATTAAAGCGGCCATAACGATCAGAACGATCCTTATCCTCATAAATCAAGCCATACTGGGTCTCAAGAGCAGTAAAGATATGCCCATCGGCAGGCTGGCGAAACAGACTGATGCTCACTTCCTGCTCGGGCGCGCAAATACCAGGTACCCGTAACGGCACCTTCTGCTGAATCACCATCCCGGTAGCAAAATAGCCTGGCAGACGAAAATTACTCTCCGACATTCAGTCACCCCTATCCATTAGACCACTATACACAATTTTTGCCTCTCATGTCTCAGAATTCAGCACCAAGCGCTCTCTGACAATCCTGGCTCGGCCGGCCTCAAACTCTGAATAGCCTGTCTCCCGACTTAAAGCTTGCAAAAACAAATCCGGTCGCAGATTAGCCGCACTGCCGGCCATCGCCAGCAGCAAAGCCTCATCCTCCGACCAAGAAATCAGCTTCAGCAATAACGGCCTGATATCAATCTCCCTCTCACCTCTTTTGCTATATTTCAAAACCGGCAAAGGACCGGAACCGGCAAACAGTTCGGCGATAGCAGGTCCAATACCCGGAGCTTGAAAACAGTATTCCGCCTGTTGGACCTGAGCCATTAGACTGCGTTCCGTTTCTGTTCTGATTTCGCCTTTAACGAAGGCTATCCCTTGCGGTGCCGCGTCATTTAGTCTCAATAACAGCTGTTCCGGGTTCGGCACTAATTCTGACCTCAAAGTTACTTCACAAAGATCCGCTTTCAGCTCGATACCAACTCCGGCCGGCAAGGCAAAGACAATCAGCGGACGCGGGTTAAAACCCTCCGACCAGGCCAGCGGCAAATCAGCCCGCTTGAAAAGACGTTCCATCGTTCGCATCATATCGAGATGCCCCAACCAGGCAGGTACACCTGAACGACAATAGGTTAATCTAAGTCGCCATTCCGTACCCTCACACCGCTCCGGAAACAAATTTTTCCTAACACTAGGAGTGACGGAGTGCCTGTCGGCGTCTTCGTCAAATGATGAGTTTGACTGCTGTCTGCGGCTTTTTGGTACTGCGCGTTCCATACAGACACCGCAGCGATAGGTCTCGGCGCCGCAGTGACTACAGGATTCTCGACATTCGGCGGTCGTTTCCGCTCGCAGAGCCTTCTCATATTCCTCCCAGAGAAAGTCCTTATCTACCCCAATATCCAGATGATCCCAAGGCAAAACTTCGTGTCTGTTTCTGCTGCCGGTATAATGCCCGATTGTCAGCCCGGAATCGGCCATAGCTTTCTGCCACCGGGAAAAATCAAAGCCTTCGCGCCAGCTATCGCGATAACCTCCCGCCTGCCAGCTGCGAAAAATCACTTCACTCAGGCGTCTGTCACCCCTGGCCAGAACTGCTTCAATCACACTGCTGCCGAAATCATGCCATTGATAACTGATGACTCTACTCTTGAGTTCATCAGCCAACAATTGCTGATGTTCCGCCATCAACTCGGGACTGGCCTGAGCTACCCATTGGAAAGGTGTAAAGGGCTTGGGAATAAACATGGCCGTGCTCACAGTAATCTGGGGTTTGCGCAGCTTTTCCAGCTTGGCCAACTCATGATAGATCTCCAGCAGTTGATAAGTCAATGTAGCAATAGCCGCTACGTCCTCCCTGGTTTCTGTTGGCAAACCCAGCATAAAATAGAGTTTCAGACGGTTCCAACCGCCGGCAAAGGCTGTCTGAGCCGCAGAAAGCAAATCCTCTTCCGTGATATTCTTATTGATCACATCGCGCAGGCGCTGTGTCCCGGCTTCCGGAGCAAAAGTTAAACCTGCCTTGCGAGTAGCAGAAATCCTAGTCATCAACTCGAAATCGAAACTGTCCAGCCTGAGTGACGGCAGGGAAATATTTACCTTATCCTCAGTCAGATCCGCTACCAAAGCTGCAGTCAGAGCGTCAATTTCCGAGTAGTCGCTGCTACTGAGCGAGAGCAGACCGATCTCATCATAGCCGGTCACTTCATAGAGTGTGGCGGCTAGCTCGGTAAGCTTTTGCCAGCTGCGCTCACGGACCGGGCGGTAAATCATGCCCGCCTGGCAGAAGCGGCAGCCGCGCGGGCAGCCACGGAAAACCTCCAGGTACATCCGGTCATGAACAATTTCTATAAAAGGAACAATCTGTCTTTCCGGGAAAGTAGAATAATCGAGCGTCTCAATAATCTGCCTTCTGATCCGAGGTGGAATTCCCGGCCGATTGGGCACAATCGACTCTACCTTCCCATCAGGTAAATAACAGACATCATAAAAAGCCGGAACATATACCCCGGGGATCCGAGCAGCTTCCAGCAGAAAATCCAGTTTTTGGCGATTAGGCTTCCGCCGCCAACTCTGATAGAGATCCAGCAGCGCACTGATCATCTCTTCGCCCTCACCCAGCATAAAGAGATCGAAAAAGGCAGCCATCGGTTCTACATTGACAATCAGCGGGCCGCCACCCCAGACCAGCGGATCGGATTCTGCTCGTTCAGAGGATCTCAGAGGAATTCCGGCCAGATCAAGCATATCGAGTACGGCGGTATAAGACAGCTCATACTGCAATGTGAAACCTACTATGTCAAAATCCGCCAGTGCTCTGCCACTTTCTAACGCAGACAAAGAAATACCATGTGCTTTAAGCTCAGCGCGGAAATCAGGAGCGGGGGCAAATACTCTTTCACACCAAGCATCCTCGCGTCGGTTGATAAGATCATAAATAATGCGCAAAGCCAGATTGGACATGCCAATCTCGTAAATATCCGGAAAACAAAAGGCAAAATGGATCAGCTGATTCTCTTCCGGCAAGCCGGATTTGTCAATCTGATTCCATTCTCCGCCTAGATAACGGGCAGGTTTTTCAATCTGTCTCAGGATTTCTCGAGGAATCGGCAGCTTCATCTAAGATCAGATCCCTCGGCGGACAGACGTTTTTCCAACTTCAACCTTTCGGATTCAAAGCCGGGCTTGCCCAGCAGTGCATACATATTGCGCTTATAACTCTCAACCCCGGGCTGATTAAAAGGATTGACAGCATTGAGATAGCCGCTGACAGCGCAGGCTTTCTGGAAAAAATAGATTAATTCGCCCAGAACAAAAGCTGACAACTCAGACAGTTTCAACAATTGGACAGGCACACCGCCTGCTACATGAGCCATAGCTGTGCCATATAGAGCCATGCGGTTGATTTCACTCATTGTTTTGCCGGCCAGATAATTCAGACCATCCTGATCCTCAGCACTGCTCTGAATGACGATATCCTCTTGGGCCGTCTCCACCTGTAGCACCGTCTCCATGAGAATCCGGCGCCCATCCTGAACATACTGGCCCAAAGAATGCAGATCAGTAGTAAAGCTCATGCTGGCAGGAAATAGACCGCGTCCATCCTTGCCCTCACTCTCACCGTACAATTGCTTCCACCATTCACTGAAGTACTGCAGGCCAGGCTCATAACTGACCAGAATCTCGGTAGTATAGCCCCTCTTTTGCAGAATATTTCTCACTACCGCATACAGATCACAATCATTTTGCCGCAGTTCTTGTCCGGCATATCTGTCTCTGGCCGCGGCAGCCCCCGCCATAAGCTCATCAAGCGAAATACCGGCAACAGCTATTGGCAGTAATCCTACCGCAGTCAGAACTGAATAGCGCCCACCAATATCATCAGGTACCACAAAGGTCTGATAGCCGCGCTCATCAGCCAGTTGTTTCAGTGCTCCCCTTTGCC
The DNA here is from genome assembly GCA_012519085.1 of Clostridiaceae bacterium. Lineage (GTDB taxonomy): Bacteria > Bacillota > Clostridia > Saccharofermentanales > DTU023 > UBA1046. The sequence goes on along the minus strand of JAAYQX010000061.1, from coordinate 20,167 downwards.
TGTCGGTTGTGGCGTAAATTCTCTTTCTGGCTCCCTCAGCTCCGTATCGCTCCCGCATCCACTGTTCTAACACCCTAAAGGCAATTGCCGGCTCAGTTGTCGTTCCGGATTTTGAAATCATATTGACTGAAACCCGTCGGTCCTCTAAGGCAGCCAGCAGATTTTTCAAATATGAGCCGCTAAGCTGATGTCCGGCATAAAGCACTAAAGGATGCTGTCGTTTGCCACTTGATTTGAGCGCAGAGAAAGGATCCGTCAAAGCTTCAATTACAGCCCGCGCACCAAGATATGAACCGCCGATACCGCAGACAATCAGAACATCACTTTGCTCATTGATCGCAGCTGAAGCCTCTTTGACGGCAGCAAATTCAGCGCGGTCATAATTGACCGGCAAATCCAGCCAGCCCAGATATTCCGCACCCGGCCCTGTTTTGTTTTCAAGGGTCTGCCGGCTGGACAATAGCAAAGGTTCCATAGCCTCAATCTCAGCCATAGACAAGAAGTCTTGCAGATAGTTCAGATCTAACTTTAACATGGTCATCTCCTTTGTTGGCAAAAGCCTTGTTCGTACGACACCATTGCAGTCGCTCTATTTGTTTTTTGAGCTCAAATCACGGTAATCAACATGCAAAGGCCTGATTTTGTAGATGCCGTCACGATAATTGGTGATACGGGCAGGCATTCCGGGATAAATCCATTCGCTGGCCAGACATTGACCTTCTTCACCACTGTCAGAACGGAACTCACCGGTTGTTTCGGGACCGGCAGTCTTGGTAACAATCACCTTCTCACCCAACAGCTCGTGAAATGACTCCAGTAAAGTAACTTTAGACAGGCGCCGTAAATAGTAGCTGATCGCCGCCGTCACGGCGACAGCGAGAAATAATAGAATCAGAGTATTGACTAGTATCGTCACAATCTGCGACAGATCAGAAGTCGAATTTTCCTGTCCACCCTGAAGTAAAAATCTTGCTTCCCATACCATCTCTAGACCTAATCCAATTAGTGCACTTAGCCGGAATGGCTTGGACCACTATACTATATCACTGCTGACAGACTTTCCACGTCCTTAGCTCAGCTTAAATTGCGCTATGCTCTTCTTCGCCCGGCCATACTAAATCCAGGCAAAGTTATACTCGCCTTTGCTCTGATCGAAGTCGCAGGATATCCCCGCTGCCCCTTCCAGTTCTCCGGACAGCATCAGATCAGCTAATCTGTCTTCTATTGTCTTGGTAATCAGGCGCCGCAAAGGCCTGGCCCCGTATTTTTTATTATATCCACCCTTGACCAACTCATCCCGGGCTGCATCCGTCACAATTAGTTTCAGTCCCTTAAACTCCAGATCAGCCTGTATCTCAGCCAACATCAGATCTACAATCTGCCTTAAATCATTCGGAGATAATTCATGGAAAACTACAATTTCATCAACCCTGTTCAAAAATTCCGGTCTGAACATCTCCCGTAGCACAGTATGAACCCGGTTAGTCAGAGCCTCATGTTCCTGATTGCCAAAGCCGATGGTGTGTCCCTTAAACGAGGTTCCGGCATTGCTGGTCATAATAATCAATGTGTTGGAGAAGTTCACCACACGGCCGTGGCTGTCAGTCAGACGTCCTTCGTCCAGTATTTGCAACAGCATATTGAAAACATCTGCATGCGCTTTTTCTATCTCATCCAGCAGAATAACACTATAAGGTTTTCTTCTGATGCGTTCGGTCAGCTGACCGCCGTCATCATAACCGACATAACCAGGCGGTGAACCAATCAATTTGCTGACTGTATGCGGTTCCATATATTCTGACATGTCGAGGCGTACAATAGCTTCCCGGGAATCGAACATAGCTTCAGCAACGGCTTTGGCCAGCTCCGTTTTTCCGACACCGGTCGGACCGACGAAGATAAATGAGGCAGGTTTATTTCTGTTGACCAGACCAGACCTCTGTCTCCTGATGGCACGCGCTACCGCTGATACTGCTTCTTGTTGGCCGATCACTGTCTGATGCAACCTATCTTCCAGGCCCAGCAAACGCTCAGATTCCGTCTCCGAAATCCTGGTTACGGGAATGCCGGTCCACATCTCCACTACCTCTGCGATATCCCTCTCGGTGACTGCGACCGGTTCAGCAGCTGTCTGTAATCCCGCCAGCTCACTTTCCAGACGTAGTAATTGAGATTTAATGGCTGCCTGTTCTTCGTAAAGCGAGACTCTGTCTTCTTCTGCCAGGGTACCACCCAGTTTTCGATTCAGATCTTCTGTAGCCTGGAGCAATTCCTCATGTTTTTGCTGTCTGTCATGCAGTTCTACCAGTTGGCTGTTTCTGAGATTGACTTCGGAACCCGCCTCATCCAGCAGATCAATCGCCTTATCCGGCAAATAACGCTCAGTAATATAGCGAGCTGATAGCCTGACTGCAGTCTCCAATACAGAATCCGAGTAATAAACATTGTGGTGCTGCTCGTAATAGTCCTTAATGCCACGCAAGATTTCTAGAGTATCCGCTTCAGATGGCTCATCAATTATAACCCTTTGGAATCTGCGCTCCAGAGCGGAATCCTTTTCAATAAAACGACGATACTCATCCAGTGTAGTAGAGCCGATAACTCTGATCTCACCACGGGCCAGCGCCGGTTTAAGAATATTGGCAGCGTTCATAGCGCCCTCAGCATCCCCGGCACCCATAATATTATGAAGCTCATCAATAACTAGGATAATATTGCCCGCTCTCCTGGCATCATCCACCACGCCCTTCATCCTGCTCTCAAACTGGCCGCGAAATTGCGTGCCGGCTACCATGGCTGTCATATCCAGGAGATATACTTCTTCATCCAGCAATTTGACAGGAACCCTACCTTCTGCAATCCGGACTGCCAGACCTTCTGCCACAGCAGACTTGCCTACGCCCGGCTCTCCGATCAGGGCAGGATTATTCTTCTGGCGGCGATTCAAAATCTGAATCACTCTGTTGATCTCTTTTTCTCTGCCGACCAGGCGATCCATCTTGCCGGCTTTGGCTAGATCCGTAAGATTGGTTCCGAATTGATCCAGGAACTTCCGTTTGCGGCTTCTTTCCCGGCGTTCACGCTGTCTGTTTCCGATATTGCGCTTGACTTCAAACAGATCATTGCTGTCGCCACCGATATTCGCCGTTATCAGGCCTGTGGGATTATCCTCTTCGTTTTCGTCATTATCCTCTGTATCCTCTATCTCCTCTTGATCATTCAGCAAGCTGAAGCCGTCCAAGGCTTCTTCATTGCCCAGCAGCATACGGAGCAGGTCTTCAGTATTATGACCGGACATCTGACCCATTACTTGGTTCATGCGTTCTGTGAGCTCATCTATATTTGATTCATTAATGCCGGCTCTGGCAAATATCTCCTCTATGCCCCCGATATTAGTATCCCAGGCACATTTCAAACATAGCCCCTCATCTATCCTTTCGCTGCCATTAAAGCGAGAGGTAAAAATAACCGCTTCATTTATTTTGCACATTGAACACTTAGCCATGTCCACCACCCTTTAATCCCTATCTAAATTAAGTATATATCTTTGTCAATACTTTAGGGAAATTTATCTGCAGACAATTCGTCTTTATTGATTTCTCAGCCCAAAGCTGACAATTATCAGCGGTCACTGCCGGCAATAACCTCCGGTTCGGTCAGAACGTCCGGCAAAACCTTGCGGGCTAGGATCTTAGCCAGATACTGCCCGGTATAAGAGCTTTGATGTTTGGCGACATCTTCCGGGGTTCCTGCCACGACTAGCTCGCCGCCGCCATCCCCACCCCCCGGACCCAGATCAATAATCCAATCAGCAGTCTTGATCACATCGAGATTATGCTCAATCACTACAACCGTATTGCCTCCGGCGACCAGACGCTGGAGAATCTGGGTCAGACGATGAACGTCGGCAGCATGCAGCCCAGTGGTAGGTTCGTCCAGGATATAGAATGTACGCCCTGTGCTACGTCTGGACAATTCTGTTGCCAATTTGACCCTTTGCGCTTCACCGCCCGAAAGTTCCGTCGATGGCTGGCCGAGACGAATATAACCCAGGCCCACATCAAACAGTGTTTTCAATTTTTTGGCTATCCGAGGCAGTGGCTCAAAAAAGGCCAGAGCCTCTTCAACTGTCATCTCCAACACATCGGCAATCGACTTGCCCCGGTATTTGACTTCCAATGTCTCACGATTATATCTCTTGCCTTGGCAAACCTCACATTTTACATAGACATCCGGCAAAAAATGCATTTCAATCTTGTTGACACCATCGCCCCGACAAGCTTCGCAACGGCCGCCACTGACATTAAAGCTAAAGCGCCCCGGCTTGTATCCCCTGGCCCGGGCTTCCCTGGTCTGTGAAAACAAGTCCCGAATCAGATCGAAAACGCCTGTATAAGTTGCCGGATTTGAGCGCGGTGTTCTGCCGATCGGTGACTGATCAATGGCAATCACATTATCCAGCTGTTCCAGTCCTATGACATCTGATACTTTGACATCAGTCTTGTGCGCCCGATTCAATTTGTGGGCCAGAACCCTCAGCACAACATTTAAAACCAAAGAACTCTTACCCGAACCGGAAACCCCTGTCACACAAGTAAACAAACCCAGCGGAATATCTATATCCAAATTTTTGAGATTATTTTCTCTGGCTCCTCTAATATTCAGCCAGTTGGCACCGGGGGGCCGCCGTTTGGCCGGTACCGGAATCATCCGGCGCCCGGACAGATATTGCCCTGTCAATGATTGCTCGTTATCAGCTATGCTAGCGGGTTTGCCTGCGGCAACAATTCTGCCGCCCAGCTCCCCCGCTCCGGGACCGATATCAATTACATGATCGGCCGCCCAGATCGTCTCTTCATCATGCTCAACGACAATCACAGTATTACCGAGATCTCGCAGTTTTTCCAGCGTCGCCAGCAAGCGCTTATTATCTCGTTGATGCAGACCTATACTCGGTTCATCCAAAATATAGAGCACGCCAGCCAGACCCGAACCAATCTGCGTTGCCAGCCTGATGCGCTGTGCCTCACCGCCTGATAATGTGGCTGAAGCTCTAGCCAATGTCAAATAATAGAGACCGACTTCGATCAGAAAACCGAGTCTGGCTTCCAACTCTCGCATAATAGCTTCAGCAATCAACAATTGCTCAGGTGCCCAAGAGATATTTTTCAGAAAGGTCAGGGCCTGTCCGATCGGCAACATAGTCAATTCGTAAATATTCAAGCCACCGCAGGTAACTGAGAGGCTCTCTTTCTTTAATCTGGCGCCATGACAGACAGGACAGGTTGATATCGAGAGATAATCCTCATAATAGGCCTTCATCTCATCTGAATTAGTCTCCTGCCATCTCTTGGACACAGAGGCTACGATCCCCTGCCATTTGGTTTTATAAGGTTTAGAACGCGGGTAGCGAGTTTTACTGGTATCAATCGTCAGCATTTTACCGTCACCAAAAAGGATGATTTCTCTAATTTCGTCCGCTAGATCACGTACAGGTGTATCCAGCGAAAAATCATACTTTTCCGCTAAAGCTTTAATAAAAGCTCTGCCCCAGCTCTTCTTCTCATGAACCCGCCAGCCTGCTATCTGTATAGCGCCCTCATTTAACGACAATTTATCATTAGAGATGATCAGATCAGGATTGATCTCGCGCAGCTCGCCGATTCCGAAACAATGCGGACAGGCACCGAAGGGATTATTAAAACTGAATGATCTGGGCGAGATTTCGTCGATATCAATATCACAGTCCGGACAACTGAAACGCTCTGAGAACATCACTTCACCCTGTAGCTTCTCATCGCCATCCTGATCTTCCCGCGGTAATTGATACTGTACCAGAACCAGACCTTCTGCCAACTCCAATGCCGTTTCCAACGAATCTGTTAGCCTGCTCTCAAAGCCTTCACGTTTAACCAAGCGGTCAACCACAATTTCGATCTCATGTTTCTTATGCAGTTCTAACTTGATATCTTCTTCCAGGTCACGGAACTCGCCATCCACCCGAACCCGCACAAAACCTTCTTGCCAATACTTCTTAAGCAATTTGGCAAATTCACCTTTGCGCCCGCGCACAACCGGAGCCATAATGATAAACCGCGTTTTGTCCGGCCATTCCAGTAAGCGATTGGTGATCTGATCGATTGACTGCCGTTGAATGACTTGACCGCATACCGGGCAATGCAATGTGCCCACCCGGGCATACAGTAGGCGCAGATAGTCGTAGATCTCCGTAACAGTACCGACCGTGGAACGCGGGTTCTTGCTGGTAGTCTTCTGATCAATGGCAATCGCCGGTGACAGACCATCTATCTGATCGACATCCGGTTTCTCCATTTGACCTAGGAACTGCCTGGCATATGAAGACAGTGATTCTACATAGCGGCGCTGTCCTTCGGCATAGATCGTGTCAAAGGCGAGCGAAGACTTACCCGATCCTGACAGACCGGTCAGAACCACCAGTCGATTCCGAGGAATATCGACATCAATATTTTTCAGATTGTGCTCTCTGGCACCTCTAATACGAATCTGCGAATCCATGCGATACATTTTAGCACACAGATAAAGAAACAGGACTTCCGTCCGACAAAGTCCTGTTTCGTAACAAATTACACCCCAGTTAAAATCTATGCTTTGGTGAAGTAAGAACCAAGTAATGAGCAAAAAATGCCCGTACTGAGAAAGAAAAAATACACCATACCAAGAATGCTCATTGGCTGCAGAGTTCCACTCGCGGTACGTATGATCGGCAGGCCGGCCACGCTGGTAAACTGCATCAGAGCAATGGTCAGGCCATAAATAAACAAGAACGGACCGGTGCGGACATTGTAAGTATCATACTTAATTACGGTATAGAGATTCGCCAGCATATTGAAAAAGACGAAGGCAAATACTATGGTCATGATTCCTGTAATCCAATGATTATAACCCGGTGTCGAGATAGCATAATGGTAGTAATAGGCGATCATAACAATCAGATAGAGCAGATTTATCAGGCCCAGGAAACGTACAATCTTCAGGATTGTCGCCTCTTCTAAGATACGCACTATCCGGTAATGCTCCCGACGCAGCGAAAAAAACAGACGTCTTATAGATAAGAGTTCAAATAATGAAACCACGGCCAGCACTATTGAGGCAACCAAAAACAAGATAAAGAAAAAACCGGCCTGAGAAAAAAGCCCCTTGTTTATCCGTATCGCGGATTTGACAGCCCCGCCCAAACCTTCTCTCATCAGACCAGAGCCTACTCGGGGCAGGAGACGTCCCAGATAAACCAGCACCGGCATCAGAGCCGCCAATACATAAGGATAGATCAGATAACCGGAAAAGGAACGTCCTGTTTTGCGCGAATTGACTGCAAAACCAAAACAAGTCAAAAGAAATATAATCATGAGCAGAAAATCGACCCAGGTTATCCGGTTCATATCCATCAATTTGATCGCCTTGAAAAATAAAATCCAAGGATAGGCAAAAACTGCAGCCGTCAGGGCATTTAAGATCCTAAATCTCAAATCCTTTCGTTGAATGGTCTCGACTGTCCGTTCTGCCTTCTCTGAGACAACCCCGCCAAATGTCGCCAAGCGAGGTAATGTCACAGAATTGTCGGAATTATTGATCACATTTGTATCTGGCATACAGTCCCCCTCTCACAAGGTCCGGCAGTACAAGTTTTTGTTCTGTCCGCTATTACTCTTCATCATAGTCGGGATGTGTCATGAGAGCACCAAAGAAAAAAACAGCTCCGGCGATGATGAGGAATAAAGCAGGTGTAGTCTTCAATGATGAATCCGCTGCCAAAGCATAATAAAGAATTATACCCCAGACAATGCCGAGGATATTCACAGCCAATGCGATGACACGTAATACTTTATCACTCCGGAGCAGATTCAGGATATTGACTGCCAACACGATAAGCAAGGGCAGTACAATCATTAAGTACAGTCCTGTATTATGCTCGCCCCCCACCGCCAGGAATGTGCGCACAGTTTTTTTGTCCACCTGGGTAAATTTTGAAAAAAAAGCAATTATAAGAAAAAATACCCCAAGCCCGAAAACAGCTTTTCTGGCTCGCATTGACAACATACTACGACCCCCATAATTATTCAGCCAAATATATCTTTCAGTTTATCAACAAAACCGCGGAGTGGCAATAATAACGCCGGGGGTGTCAGGCTAGCCGGAGAAATTCCCGGATCAAATCGGCGTAGTGGCTCAAGCTCTCCAGCCAGAAATCTTCTGTTGTCAGATCCAGACCGATACTGAGGGCTGCATCTTCGCAGGAGGAAGTGGTGGTACCGGCCAACAGACGATCATATTTAGCCATAAAGTCGGTCCCCTCTTGCCGTAATTTGTGATAGAGTCCAACGGCAAAGAGTGTGCCGAATGTATAGGGAAAATTATAATAGTTGACTCTCAGTGAATAATAATGATCCTTGGCAATCCATTGATAGGGATGGTCCAGGCCTGGCTCCAGCGCTTCACCATAGGCTTCCCGCTGGGCATCCGACATCAGACGGCAAAGAGTAGCCGGTGCTAAAAATCTCTGTTCACAGGCCTCAAACACTTCCTGTTCAAAACGGAAGCGTGCATACATATCGCAAATGAAGAGAACAGCGGCGGAAATGCAATCATTGAGGAGGGAAATACGCTCTGCTGCCTCTTGCTGACACTCCAACAAAGCCAGATAAAAATGCGTTTCATTAAAAGTCGAGGCTGTTTCGGCTAAGGGTAGAGTATATTCCTGATTCAAGGGCCTATGTTGGCAGATAATGCTGCCATGGTAGGCATGTCCCAGCTCATGTACTAGAGTCTTAACCGAGCCCAGATCACCGGTAAAATTGGTCAGAATCCTGGATTGACAGTGCACGGGCAAATTGAAGCAGAAAGAAGATCCTCCTGTTTTATTCAGTCTGGGATAAAAATCAATCCAGTGCTCCTCAAATGCTCTTTTTATCAATCTGGACAGGGGCGGGTGCAAGTCGCTGAAAATATTAACAATCAGTTTCTCCGCTTCTTGGGGACTGAATTTTTGTCTGCTCTCACCCACAGGAGCCCACAAATCGTACCAGGCGATTTGGTTCCGGCCGGAGATCAGCCGGCTTTTGGCCTGTAAAAATTGCTGAAAAAGGGGCAGATATTGCCGGACAGCCTGCAGAAGACTATCCAGAGTCTCACGCTTAAGGCGGGATAAACTCAGAGTTTCCGCTAAAGCTTCACTATAACCTCTGGTCTTAGCCATAGCGGCAGCATATGACTTGATACTGTTCAGAGCATAGGCAGCAGGCAATTCAATCCCGGCATATATTTCCAATTCCTTTTGATAGGCGCGTTGTCTAAGATTGCGATCAGTATCTTTTTGCAGCGCATTAAGCCGGCCGAGGCCAATAGTCTTACCATCAAATATAATTGTTTGCTGCGAGATCAAATCAGATATCAGCTGGACCCAGTTCTGAACACTTGAATTGGTCACGGCAGACAGCAATCGTTCTGTCTCCTCGGTCAGCAAGCGCTCGGCCCTAATTTGAATTTGTTTGAGAAAGAACTCATAATCCCGCCAGTGCGGATTGACAGCCAGAAATTCCGCCAAATCTACTTCAGCGATAGTCTTTTTAAGACCAACAATGACTAAATCAACCGCAGCTTGGTACTGCCGATATCTCTTCAGTTCCGCTCTAACCTCTAAATCAGAGCTATCCTCAGAATTTCTTAGAATTAGATAAGGGAAAATCTTCTTGCGCAGAATATGCTGTTCTTCCCACCACTCCAGACCGGCTGACAATCTGTCCGGCAGGGGCAACTGCAACAGTTGAGAACCTTTCTCAGCCAACTCCTGCATTTTTATCTGATCACTGACAAAGCTTGGATCTGACAGTCCGGCATATAGAGAGTCCAGATCCCAGCGCCCGGATTGATTCAATTCGTCCATCTCTGTCACCTCCTGCGCTTGCATCGGTAAACTTGAATTGCTATAATATGCGAGCTTGCCTCGGCCCTATGGTCAAGCGGTTAAGACGCCGCCCTCTCAAGGCGGAATCAGGAGTTCGATTCTCCTTAGGGTCACCAGAGGTCCTGATCTTTCGCTCAGGACCTTTTTCTGTGCCGAAATAATTCCCAGCAGAGAATCGTGCCCGCCATGGCCACATTGAGTGATTCAACGGCCCCCGTCATCGGCACAGAGATCAGGCGGAAACTGGCTCTGGCCAGATCACTGATGCCGGCTCCTTCGTTGCCTAGGAGCAAGGCAATATTCTTATGTTCCGAAACATCAACCTCATCAACCGACAGTCCCTGCATATCTGCGGCAAACAGCTGATAATTATAGTCCTTAAGCACGGGAATAATATCTGTCAAGCAACAGTCGGTTAGCAGGGGCAAACGAAAAGCAGCTCCCATGCTGGCCCGCAACGCCTTGTCATTAAAAGGCTGGCAACCGCCTTCCGTTATGATCACTGCCGCAAAACCAAAAGCAGCGGCGGTTCTGATTAAAGTTCCCGTATTGCCCGGATCTTGGATATTCTCCAAGATCAAGATCGGGCCGCCGGCTGCCAGTATGATTGCCGGTTCTGATTCCAGAGGAGGCATTTTAGCCAACATGATGATCCCCTGGCTATTTCTGGTTGCGGCCAGTTCTGCAAACAAAGATGGCTTCATACCTATCGGCTGTAGTTTCTGAGGGTATTTCCCCAAGATCTCGCGGATCAGGTCTTCACCATTGGCATTGTGGGCGAAGATCAGATATTCAGCCTCCAGCCCGCTGTCCAAGGCAGCAAGCAGCTGACGTCTGCCTTCAATCAAGAGCAGATCGTCTCTTCTCTTGGAACTATTCCGTATCAGATTGCGTATACGCCGGAACAGCTCATCCTGACTGGATTTCACTCTCACTATATTTTCCATCTTGCTTCACTCTTAAATTTTAGCAAAGTAAGTCCTGAGAACCAAATAAAGCCGAAAAATAAGGGTTATCCCACAGCAGGACAACCCTCAAAGAATACAAGCAAATGTTTTATCTATAATTGAGCCTGTGCCTGTTCAACCAAAGAGGCAAAACCCTCTTTGTCGTTAACAGCCATATCTGCCAAAATTTTACGATCCAGACCGATACCGGCCTTTTTCAACCCATTGATGAATTTAGAATAACTGAGTCCATTTTGACGGCTGGCAGCATTAATCCTAGCAATCCAAAGTCTCCTGAAATCGCGCTTTTTTCTGCGTCTGTCTCTATAGGCATAATTGCCTGACTTAAGAACAGCCTGGTTGGCAACTCTGAACAGTTTGCTTTTATGACCGAAATAGCCTTTTGCCTGCTTAAGGACTTTTTTATGGCGTGCCCTTGCATTAACGCCTCGTTTTACTCTTGACATAATTTGACCTCCTGCTAATAATCAGCAAATTCTTTCACTTAGTCCGCATAGGGAAGCAGCTTGCGCAAGTTCTTGACATATGTTTTGTCAACCTGTGCCGGCCCACGCAGCTGACGTTTCCGTTTGGCAGTTTTCTTGGTCAATATATGCCGCTTACCGGCCTGAGCACGTATAAATTTACCCGTACCGGTAATTTTGTATCTTTTTTTAGACGAACTGTGTGATTTCATTTTAGGCATATTGCATCCCATCCTCTCATTGTATATACATTGCTACTATTTATTCGCTTAGTTAGTTTTCGCCTTATCCTTATGAGGTGCCAGATACATAATCATATGACGACCCTCAATTCGGGGCGGGCGATCCACCAGCCCGGAATCAGAGCTGGCCTCGGCAAAGTTTTTCATCACATCATAACCCTGCTCCTGATGAGCCATCTCCCTGCCTCGGAATCTGATCACTACCTTGACTCGATCGCCATCATTGAGGAAGCGCTTGGCATTTCGAACCTTAAAATCCAAATCGTGCTCCTCGGTAGTCAATTTGAGCTGTACTTCTTTGACGGTGGTAGTTTTTTGATTCCGCCTGGCTTCTCTTTCTCGCTTTGCCTGATCGTAGGCATATTTACCGTAATCCATAATCTTCGCCACAGGATTTTGTGGATTCGGTGATACGAGGACCAGATCAAGCCCTGCCTGACGGGCCTTGTCCAGTGCATCTTCAATTGGAATGATCCCAATCATTTCTCCATTAGCATCAACTACCCTGACTTTGGAGAAGCGGATGTCCTCGTTAATGATGTGCCTGTTTCGCTTGCCTATAATTCTCCTTCCTTTCTCCGCATTAAAAAAGAGCGGTGTTCGTTCCGCTCATGAATACCAGCGCCTAGCATAGTCATCCAGATAAACCTTTTCGCTCAACAGCTGAAGGTGAGAAGCGGAACTTCTGCTTGTTACGTCCGTTATTTTACAGTGTCTGCCCTCACCTGTCAAATTTACGACAGAGCCGATGCTGGCAGTTGTCCCAAGCAATTAGCTTACTATATAGTTAGATGCCCTGTTGACATAATCGCAGTCCCCGGGCAGTTATCGACCTGTCAGCATTTCCTGCTTTCCAGGCGCTTTCGATAAAAGGTCTTGTGCAATTCGCCGGCGGCAAAGGGTACCAGTGCCAGCGGGATGATGCACAGCCAATCCATAGGCAATAGCGCCTGCGTATGGAACAGCGGATCTAAAAACGGTAGATATATTACAGCTAAAGTCAGAGCAACTGACAGCAAGATGGCGCGGTTTAAAAACTTGTTGGTAAAAGCGCCCAGATGCCAAACGGAGTATTTCTCCGATCTGCTCGAATATGCCCGCATCAGTTCAGCTAAGATCAGGGTGATAAATGCATATGTGCGCGCACCGACCGAGGGTGCAAAGCCTGCCAGCGGCAGGAAATTGAAGCTGTTTGCTGTTCTGACTATCTGTTCCTGTGCATTCAGTACCACATCCGGGTAGATAAATCTGCCTACCTGGAAAGCAGCAAAGACAGCAATAAAAATTGCTGTTGCCTGAGAGACAATTGAGAGCAGCATCGGACGGTTCAGAATCTTTACCGTGCTAGACCGGGGTGGCTGCAGCATGATATCATCTTCGCCTCTTTCCCGGCCCAAAGCCAGCGCCGGAAAACTGTCCGTGACCAGATTCAGCCATAGTAGCTGGATCGGTCTCAAGGGTGTAAAGTCCGGTCCCAACAGCAAATTGGTGATGAAGATTACCAAGATCTCACCGACATTGCAGGACAGCAGGAAGCTGACAAACTTACGAATATTGCTGTAAATGATGCGGCCCTCTTCAACCGCACTAACAATCGTGGCAAAATTATCGTCCGTCAGGATCATATCGGCAGACCCCTTGGCCACTTCCGTACCTGTAATGCCCATGGCAACACCGATATCGGCTTCCTTTAGAGCGGGGGCATCGTTAACGCCGTCACCGGTCATCGAGGCAATGTGCCCGGTGGCCCGGAGCGCCTCGACAATTCTCACTTTATGCTCGGGAGAAACTCTGGCATAGACCGTAGTATTGGCAACCAGCTCCATTAACTCTTCCTGGCTCATCTGGTCCAGTTCGGCACCGGTGATAACACGGTCATCGGCATCACGCAAGCCTAAATCATCAGCTATCGCCATCGCAGTTTCTTTATAGTCGCCGGTAATCATAACAACTTCAATGCCGGCATCATGACAAACTTCAATGGCAGCTTTTGCCTCCGGTCGGGCCGGATCAATCATACCCATCAAGCCGACAAAAACCATCCGGTCTTCCGCTCCCGTATAGTCGGAATCAGGATGTTCCTTATAGGCGAAAGCAAGGACTCGCAAAGCCTGCCTGGCCAGTTGTATATTCACATCCAGGATTTCCTGCTTAGTCTCTTCACTCAGGTCTACGGCGCCTTGTGCTGTCATTACTTGCTGGCAGCGGTTAAGGATGATATCAGGAGCACCCTTGGTCAGAGATAGGCAACTTTCACCCAGTGAATCATGAAAAACGGACATCATTTTGCGCGCTGAATCAAAGGGCAATTCCCCTTGGCGACTATGCTTTTCTGCCAATTCTCGAGGTAAGATGCCGCCTTTGCCGGCAACACTCAGCATCGCACCCTCAGTAGGATCCCCCAGTATGCTCCAAGACTCACCTTCTATCAATTCCGCATCATTGCAGAGAACTGCAATCTCCAGTAAGCGCTGCAATACATTCTCTGCTTGCAGATTGATCATCTGATCTGCGGGCAGCGACCTGATCTCACCTTCCGGCGCATAGCCTACACCTGTGACAGCATAATGCTTGCCATCAGCATATATTCTGGTAACTGTCATTTCATTTTGAGTCAGTGTGCCGGTCTTATCTGTACAGATCACATTGACACTGCCCAAAGTTTCTACTGCCAGCAAGCGCTTGACAATAGCATTCTTTTTGGCCATCCGATTCATTCCCAAAGCCAGCACAATTGTGACAACGGCCGGTAGACCCTCGGGGATAGCTGCCACAGCCAAACTCACTGCGGTCAAGAAGAGGTCGAGCACAACACCGCCTTGTAATAAACCGACACCGAAGACAATCGCACTGACTGCCAGACAGATAATACCGAGAACCTTGCCCAACTGATTGAGATTTTTTTGCAGTGGAGTCATCTCGACAACAATGCTTTGGAGACGGCTGGCAATCTTGCCGACCTCCGTATGATCAGCGGTTGTGACTACTACACCCCGGGCACGGCCGTAGGTTATGGCGGTGCTGGAGAAAACCATATTCTCGCGATCGCCAATGCCTTGGGGACTCTCCAATACTACAGTGGCATCTTTTTCTACCGGTACCGATTCACCTGTCAGAGCCGCTTCTTCCGCCTTGAGATTGGAGCTTTCTATCAGGCGGATATCGGCCGGCACAATATCACCGGCTTCCAGCAGCACAATATCTCCCGGCACCAATTCCTCGGCCTCAATTGACATCTGTTGGCCGTCGCGCACTATTCGGGCATGCGGGGCCGACATCTTCTGTAAAGCCTCAATGGCCTTTTCTGCTCTGCCCTCCTGAATCAAACCCAGCACAGCATTAATAATCACGATGGCAATAATGATTATGGCATCAGCTATTTCGCCTAAAATACCGGATATTACAGAGGCAATGATCAAAATTATGATCATAAAATCTTTAAACTGATTGAGGAGCTTCTGTAGAAAGGATTCTTTCTTCTCTTCGGTCAGGCTGTTGGGTCCGACCTCGCGCAAACGCTGCTCGGCTTCAGCGGCAGTCAGACCTTGCGCACTGTCGGTTTCGAGTTGATTTAGGATATTATCGATGCTTTCCGAATATAATATGTCGCCATCCAAGGCAATCTTATGGTCATCAGCAGGTAGCCACGGTTTCATCAGCTTCTATTCTCCTTAGGAATTTAGATTGGTTTAGTTAACGTCTTTTTCATTATCCGCCTGTTGTTCAAGTACGTCCAGCTTGATTTTGGCAATGCGTTTATCGTCCATTTCCAGCACTTTAAAACGCAAATTATCATATATTACTTCAGGTTGTTCTCCGGGTTCAGGAATATAGCCCAAGATGCTGAGTACAAAACCTGCGATCGTATCAAAGTCATCATCATCTTCCAATTCGGCAATGGCGGGTATGAACTCCCCGACCTTGGCAGGTGTCAGCAGTCCGCTCATCAGATAACTACCGTCCGCCTCCTGCACTATTTCCTCATCATAGATATCATATTCGTCTTCAATATTGCCGACTATTTCTTCCAGCAGATCCTCAATCGTAATAATGCCTTCTGTTCCGCCATATTCATCAACAACTACTGCCAGAGAGAGACGATTTTGTTGCATTTCTCGGAACAGAACATTTATCTGTTTGCTCTCAGGAATAAAATACGGTTCGCGGATGATCCGCTCCAACCTGAATTGCTTGATCTGATTTTCCGGAACCCGCAACAGATCTTTAATAAAGAGAACGCCTACGATGTCGTCCAGGCTATCCCGATAGACCGGGATACGGGAAAAGCGCGAATGTGCGGCAGTATCCTTGGTTTCCTCATAGTCTGAGTCCACATGCAGGGCCACAATATTGGTACGTGGGGTCATTATTTCCGCGACATCCTTATCATCGAAAGCGAAGATATTCTTAATCAAAGTCAAATCTTCGACTTGTATATCGCCTGTTCTGGCACCTGCTTCAGTCATAATCCTGATTTCTTCTTCCGTCACTCTGTCACTGTCCTTGTCGGGGTCAATGCGCAGCAGACGCAAAACCAATCTGGTCGAAGCATCCAGCAGCTTGGCAAATGGTCTCATTAAATAATCGAATACGCGCAGCACGCCCACAAAGGTGCGAGCAAAACCCTCCGGATTATTCATGGCAATCCGTTTAGGAACCAGTTCGCCCAAAACCAGAGAAAAGTAGGAGAGAATGATCGTAACGATAATGACACTGATCGTTTGCAGATACTCGGTAGTCATATCCGGATCAAGGACAGCAAACAGCAAGCCTGCGATATTCTTAGAAGCGAAAGCACTGGACAAGAATCCTGCCAATGTAACACCAACCTGTATTGTCGCCAGAAAGCTACCCTGATTTTCTACGAAATACAGCAGCTTCTTGGCAGTGCCATCGGCACTTTCGGCCAGATTGCGAATTTTATTGTCATTGAGGGTGACAATGGCCATCTCAGAAGCTGCGAAAAAGCCATTGATCATGATCAAAATGAAAATTAACAATAAGTCAAGCAAAACACGTCCTGCACTAGCGTCACCGACACTATTGGCCAGTGCCGCCATAATACAGGGCAAATTACCAATATCTTCCACTTTGTGGTCTCCGTTCTTAAGACATCGAATCAATAATCAATACAGTTAATCAATAATTAGTCAATTTTTACATTATCTAAGATGTTATATGAATATACCACAGTACCGATAATAAGGAAAAGATGCAGACTGTAAGCAATAATGAGCTCCGGGGTAAAAGATTAAGCGGGTATTGACATATTAAGAGCCGCAAGCGCGAGCCAGGTCATCCCGCCTGATCCGAGCTGCAGCTAGGAGCTCTTCCTCAAAGGGGAGACCGCCATGGTAACCGAAAAGGCTGAAAAGCCATTTGGTAAATTCAGGGTTAAGCACTAAGAAGGGGCCATTCAGACTGGTGGCAAAAAAGTTCTTGTCATTGAGGCCCTCATTGTTCGTGTCAGCATTCATGCCGCTTCCGTACTCAACCTCAATAAAGGGAAAGGCTCCAGTATCGCCGGTCTGAGTAGTGAACTGGGAACGAAAGCCCATGAGATAAAAGTCGCGAAAGCGGCCACTTAGGATTTCGTTTGTGCGGTCGTAGCGTCGGCACAAAGTGTCAAAAGGGTAAAGTCCCAGGGCGGGTATGGTTTCACCATCCACGTAAACGATGGACCGGCCCAAGAGATCCAGGGCATTGCCGGCAAAGAAGCCGGCTTGGCCACCGGCAATACGCCGAGCGAAGGCAGATGCGTAGGGACGCCACTTGGCCAAAATTAGGGCCTGTGTCTTCTCGGTCATGCCACCCATGTAAACAAAGTCAACACCGCCATCAAGAAAGCGAGGTCTCTCCGGATATGGTGTGTAAAGCAGGTCTTGAGCCCCAAAAGTCAGTTCTAATAGCTGCATGCTGCCATGCTCACCCAGTAGGTTAGCGATTTCAGGATAGATCAGTTCAATCAGCATTGACTTCGGCCTCCTCTACCTGCTGCTTAATATCGGCATAAATTTTCCGTGACACCTTTTCAGAATACAGTCCGTAGAGTACGCCTATAGTAGCAGGATTGCCGCTCAGTTGCAGCAGTCCGCTGCTATCAGCCTTATTACGGCAGGTTCTAATCTTTTCCGCCGGCACACCGGCATATAAGAGGGCCAGGCGCAGGTCTTCCGAGCGCATTCCTCCCACAATGACCTGGCGCACTTCTTCTGTCTTAAGGAGAGATAGATCAGCATCAAAAATCCAAGAAATATTGTCCTCTGCACTCATCTTCTCGACACTGGTGTCCACGAGTAAAATAATGTACTTATCTCCCGGCTTGCGAACCAGGCTGTCAATTACGCGGGTAACAGCGATGGGATTCTTGCCCTTAGACAACATGCGGTAAATGGTATATGGACCAACCTGCTCCACCTCCTTGCGCGACAAGCCAATGTCGGCCTGATTTAGGGCAGCCTTAATATCTGCAGCCGAGTATCCTAATTCGGCAAATAGGCTGACGGCAGCTAGTGCGTTATAAAGGTCGAGAATGTTTTCACCCTTAAAGGGAAAGGCTACCTCACCCTCCGGCCAGTGTTGCGAGCGGACAATAAAGGCCGGACCGCTTGACTCTTCCGTTTTATCTCTAAGGAGATTTGTCAATCTGTAGTCAGGAGCAGGATTTTGCCACCGGCAGTGCTCACAGTGAGCCTGACCGATATGATGGTAACGGATAAAATCATAAGTCAGAAGCTGCTTGCAGGACGGACAGAGAACAACATCTCTGATCTGATTGTGAGTGAACTGCGGCTCGTCGGGCAGGCGGTCAATAGAAAAGTAAGCAGCCTGTCGGTCCCGGCCAAGATTTGAGGA
Organism: Clostridiaceae bacterium; assembly: GCA_012519085.1. Classification (GTDB taxonomy): domain Bacteria; phylum Bacillota; class Clostridia; order Saccharofermentanales; family DTU023; genus UBA1046. The sequence goes on along the minus strand of JAAYQX010000061.1, from coordinate 1,695 downwards.
CAACAAATCATCAGCATTTAAGATTAGCCTGGTTGTATCAGGTATGTGTTCGTCCAGAATTCCATAAATAAATTCTCCGTGGGCATTGCGCAGGTAGGACTCACGGAATAAGTTTGTCACTAGGAGATAGTCGGGCTTAATGTCAGCAAAGAGGAGACGGGTCAGCCTTTCATCCAGCTCCAAAATAGCCAGAGGCTTTCTTCTCTTGCCCCAGAAGGTTGTAGCTGAAAGCAGAGTGGTAATGACGCCCTCAGCAATATTGCTGCCATAGGCATTATGGGCAAAGTCCAGATTGAAATAGCCTGCCATGTCGGCGATTAAATTAGAAGTAGTGGTCTTGCCGTTAGTCCCGGTAATACCGATGATCTTTTCCGGTTTTTCCAGACGAGCCAGAAAGTCCGGGCAGAAGCGGAGAGCCAGCTGACCGGGGAAGTGAGTGGCATTGAGGCCGATGAGTTTCATAAAGGCTGTGGTTAGGCGAACAAGGAGAATTGTAACCAAAAACCGGAAATTACGTCTTTTCATCTGTTAAGCACTACTTTCCCGACAAAAATTACCTGGTCAGCTTTGACATTGTCGTCCGAACACAAGGGATTAATTATGCCCCTATATTTGTCAATAGCCCTTAAGGGTCGCATCACACAAGAGAGATCCTGCAAATACTATCTTTGCGGTTTGATTATATCATGTAGCAAACTACCGTCAATACCGCGGCCGCAACGGTTTTTCAGAAAAACGACCTCTACAATCGTGTTAGGTTATCAATTCTTTCCTTGATGGCTTTTTCGAGCGCCTGATATGGATTTATAGATGTCTTTGTGTGTTATTTCGAAATTTCAGACCAAAAAAGACGACTCAGGATTGTATACGTTTTGTCGTCCTATTATGTGTCTTTTCTGTGAAATAGCAAAAAGAAAAGAACGGTGCGGCATTGCACCGTTCCGTCCCTTCCATATCAACTGACAATAGTCTGTAATAAATTGCGTCATTTTCCGATTGTGGAGAAAAAATTGTAAACCAATGTGTCCGCATAGCGATAAAACACGCTGCTTCCTTTTTCGATGCCCGACAAAATCTCTACTCTCATTCCGTCGGACAATCCGGTTTCCACTTCCGCAAGAGCGTTTAATGAATCTTTCTTATCATCATAGCTTGTGTAGACATAAGTCTTTGCACCCTTTTCGACCAATGCCGCCGCCGGAACAGTGATGGGAGCCTCGCTTTCTGCCGTCGTAATCTTGACGGCAGCATTCATTCCGGGAATCATGTTCTCTTCTCTGGGAATAGATACCGTTACATTGTACTTCGTGTTACCGCCTTCATTGGAGCCGGTTCTGCCGATTTCGGTAATAGCACCTGTATATTCCCTTCCTTTCAACGCTTCCAACGTTATCTTCACAGGCAAATCTTCACGTACCGAAAGAATGTCAAGTTCATCTACACGGATCGTAATACTCATAGTATCCTGCGGCGTGATGCAAAACACCTGTTTTTCTGCCAAGCTATACTTCTCGTATAGCTTTTGCTCTTCTTCCTGTGAGATTTCTGCAGTCGTACCCGAGATAGCGGGTGTCGTCACAGAGCCGGAACCGAACAGACGCGGGGTCGATCCTGACGGCAAAGATCCGATGTTGCCCTGAGGAGACGTTTTTGGATCGTCCGTCTGCTGCGGTTCCGGCGTTTCCTGAGGTTCAG